>NZ_JAMNXL010000203.1 GCF_023653175.1 Erythrobacter sp.
GGCGCGGCTCGGCTCGCGGCCCAGCGACCCGCGCAGGGCGGCGAGCGCCCGCTCGTAGACGCCCCGCCTGGCGCGCGCCGTGCGGCTGTCATGGGCAACGCGGCGCACCTCGTCGAGCATCGCCCCGCGCACCCGGATCTTGGCATAGGCGGCAAAGCCGTCCTCGGTCGGCCCGGCATGGCGCTGGGCGCATTCGGTGAGCGCGAGGATCCCGGCCTGGATGAGATCCTCGATCTCGAGGCCTTCGCGGCCGCGCCCGTTGATATGCCAGGCGGTGCGGCGCACCAGCGGCAGGAAGCGGCGCACGCGGTCCTCGACCTCGGCGCGGGAGGGAGCATAGGGTTGTGTCAGGGCGCCGAAGCTGGCGTGATCGTGCTTCATGCGGCGATCCCCTCGGGTTGCGGCAGCGCGTGCGCTTCGGGCGAGACGCCGATCACGCCGACCACCGCGATCGGCTGGCTGGCGGGCAGCTCGGCAATGGAGAGCACGAGGCAGCGCGGCGCGCGGTGACGGAGCAGCGCGGCGAGCGCGCGGCGCGCGGGCGGCTGGACGATCAGCGCGACCGGGCCCTTCTCGGCATCGGCCACGGCATTGACCTCGCGCAGGATCATCGCCCCGCAATCGGGCTCGATCAGTGGCTGGCCGGTGGCGGGATCGATCATCCCGCCTAGGATCGCGCCTTCGAGCCTCGCGTCGAGCGTGACGACCTTCAAGGCCTCGTCCGGGCCGACGATCCGGGCCACCAGACGCTGCGACAGATCGGCGCGCACGGCGTCGATCACTGCGTCGAAGTCGGTGGTCCGTTGCAGCGCCAGCGCCAGCGCGGTGAACAGCGGCTGGGGGTGAGCGAGCCCGATCCCGTCGGCCATCAGCGCGCGCAGGGTGCGGGTCAGCGCAGGCAGCGGGAGCGGGTCGGGGGTCACCGCTTCGACCAGTGCAGGCGCGCGGGCCTTGAGCCCATCGACCCACTCGCGCACCTCGTCGGGGCCGAGCAGCTGGTGCGCCTCGGCCAGCAAGGCCTGATTGGCGTGGGTGGCGATCACCGAGGCCGGGTCGACCACCAGGAAGCCCTCTGCCACCGCATGGTCGCGGCTCCCGGCGGCGATCCACAGGGCGGGGCAATCGAAGGACGGATCGCGGGTCGGTTCACCTGTGAGGCCGTGACCGGGGCGCACGTCGCCCGCGTCGATGGCGAGCAGCTTGCCCGGGCGCACCTGCCCTCGGGCAATGCTCACCCCGCCCATCACCACGGCGTAGTCCTGCGCGCCCAGCTCAAGCGAATCCCGGATCCGGAACTGCGGCAGCACGAAGCCGAGATCGCGCGAGAGCTGCTTCCTGATCCCCGTGATCCGCGTGATCAGCGGCGCGCCCTGCGCTGCATCGACCAGCCCGACGATGCCGTAGCCCAGCTCGATGGTGACCAGCGTCGCGTCGGCCACGTCGGCAAGGGCGATGTGATCGGGAGAGACCTCCTCCACCTGTTCGGGCGGCGCGGCGGGGGCATTGGCGTGCTTCCTGAGCTGCCACCAGATCGCAATGGCGATGGCGGCGGCAGGGAGGAAGATGGTCTGCGGCATGGCGGGCACCATCCCCACAGCGCCGAGGATCAGCGCCACCGGCAGCCACCCGCGCGGATCGGCGAACTGGCCGCCGATCTGCCCGGCAAGATCGCGCTGGTCGCTGACGCGGGTGACGATCGCGGCCGCCGCGATCGAGAGCAGCAGCGCGGGCACCTGCGCCACCAGAGCATCGCCCACTGCGAGCGTTACATAGGCCTCGCCCGCCTCGCTGGCTGACAGGCCGTGGCTGATCATGCCGATGGCGAAACCGGCGACGATGTTGACCCCGAGGATCAGCAGCGCCGCCATCGCGTCGCCCTTCACGAACTTCGAGGCACCGTCCATCGAGCCGTAGAAATCGGCCTCGACGGTGACCTCGCGGCGCCGCTCGCGCGCTTCGTCGGCGGTGACGAGCCCGGCGGCGATATCGGCGTCGATCGCCATCTGCTTGCCCGGCAGCGCGTCGAGCACGAAGCGCGCCGAGACTTCCGAGACGCGCCCCGCGCCCTTGGTGATGACGATCATGTTGATGATCATGAGGATCGCGAAGACGAACAGGCCGACGACGAAATTGCCTCCGACCAGAAAGGCCGCGAAGCTTTCGATCACATGCCCGGCGGCCGCGCCCCCTTCGTGGCCGTGGACCAGCACCACGCGGGTCGAGGCGACGTTGAGGGCGAGCCGCAGCAGGGTCGCGAACAGCAGGACGCTGGGGAAGGAGGAGAAGTCGAGCGGGCGCCGGGCGTTCAGCGCCACCATCAGCACCGCAATGGAAATCGCGATATTGAGCACGAAGAAGATGTCGAGCAGCAGCGCCGGAATCGGCAGCACCATCAGCGCCAGCAGCGCGAAGATGCCCACCGGCAAGGCCAGCGAGGCAGGCACTCCGGCCAATGGGGCGGCGATGCGGGCGAGCGGGGAAGGGGCAGTCGTCACGGAGGAACTCACAGGCCGAGCGCCTTCAGACGGTCATAGGCGCGGCGCACCTGCGGGGGCGCGGCGGCGGGATCGGTGCCGAAGGTGCTGCCCAGAATCTGCGACATCGGGGGGCGCACGGGCGCGCGCACGGCAGCGGGCGGCGGCAAGGTGCTCTGGGTCAGGGACGGGGGCACGCCGGGGCCGAACACCGCCTCGTCGGCGATCAGATAGGGCGAGGGCGTGAAGCCCGAGCCGCCGGCGGGGCGCGGGGCGTAATCGGCGCGCACGAAATTGACCGCGCGGCCATCGGTGGCGCGGTCCAGCGCGCGGCCCATCTTCCCGTCGATCACCTGCATCACCTGCGCAAGGCTGCGTGGACTGCCGTCAGGGGCGTAGAAGATGCCGCGGTTGGAGGCCGCGGGGCGGGCGAAGAGCGCAGGCGCGCTCTGGTTCGGGTCGGCCTGCAGCTCGCTCAGGAACCGCCCCGCTCCCCCCGCGCCGAGGAAATGGGCGAGGTACAGCTCGGCATGATCCGGCTGGCGGCCGAGGATCGGCATCAGATGCGCGCGGTTGTCCTCGGCGAGGCCCGCCGCCATCAGCGAGGCGATCTGCGGGTCGCGGCGCAGTGCAAGGATCGCCTCGCGCTTGGCGTCATCGGCGACATAGGCGCTGCCCGATGCGGTGACGGCGATCTGGTCGGCGACATGCCCCAGCCCGAAACGGGGCCCATGCTTCTTCATCGTGTCGAGCCAGGTGCTCTCGATGAACTGGTAAAGCCCGGTCGCGCTCGAGGTGGCGGCGCGCGCGTTCGGGTTCATCGCGGATTCGACCTCGGCCTGAGCGAGGAGGTAGTTGAAATCGACGCTGGTTGCCTGCGCGGCGCGGGCGATCGCGGCCTCGACCGAGCCGCCGGGTGCGGCGATCTGGCGCGCAGCGGCAGGTTCTGCGGCCCCGTCCGTCCCCCCTCCCATCGCGGCGCGCGCTGCGGCATGGGTGCGCGCGGCGCTTTCGAAACCGGCGCGGATCGACCCTGCGGGGAGGTTCAATGACGGGGAGGATTGGCTCATGCGCGCTTCCGCCTGCTGTGCGCCGCCGCGGGATGCGGGGCCTTCGGAGCGGATTGAGCAAACGCCGTGCCAGATGCGGCGCGCGCAGGCCTAGGGAAGACTACTCAGCCGCGCGCCGGGGTGTAGGTCATCTTCGGCAGGCGGCGCGGGCTGCGGCTTGTTCCGCCCAGCGCCTCGATCCGCGCAGCGACATTGGCGGCAAGCAGGTTGCGCACCCGGCGGTTGACCTCGTTCAATTGGCGCGCGGTTTCGGCGAGGCTGCGGGTCTCGCCGTCGAGCACCTGGGGGTGGAGCGCGGCGAGCGTGTCGCACAGGCCGTCCTTTTCCCGCGCCGCGCCGATCAGGCCGTCGGCATCGAGCGCGGCAAGTGCCTGCCGCTCGCGTTCGAGCACGGCAATCATCTGCCGCAGGCCTTCTCTGAGGGGTTGGGTCGCCAGCGGGTTGGCCGGTGCCTCGGGAGCAGGGCGATGCGCGGGGACGAGGATCTCGGCCACGGGGTCAGCTCCGCTCGGGCAGCGACAGGCTGACCTGCGCGGCGATCATTGCATCGGCGATCTTGGTCGGCACCAGCGGGTAGGAGCCGTCGCGCAGGGCGTTCTTGATCGCCTGCACGCGCTCGGCATCGACCGGAGGCGCGGCCACTTCGAGCGGCGCGGCGACTTCGAGGCTGACGCCGGAGGCGGCGCTTCCGGTGCCGCTTCCGGCAGGCGCGGCAGGGCGGGGGCGCGCTTCGATCTGCGCGCGCTCGCCAGCGGCGACGGTGCGCGCAGCGCCGACGGCAGACAATTTGCTCAGTTCGACGGAAGACATGGGCTCAATCCTTGGTGTGCGGTTCCTGTGAGCGAGAACGGCGGGGGGCGGGGAGGTTTAAGGGGGTGGCGGCGGGAGGCCTATCCGGCGGGGACCACGGCCAGGCCAGGGCGCTCGATCCGCGCGCGCAGGGCCTGCGCCTTGCGGCTGGCCCGCACCTCGATCCAGTCACCGATTGCGCCTGCCTCCATCGCTTCGCCCGGCTGCTGGACCGAAAAGCCCCGCCCCCGCACGACGATGGTGAGCGCATCGCCGCGTTTGACCGCGGGGGCGGGGCGGGGAGTGGCTGCGTTCTGTGCGGGGCTGATCGCGACGAACACGCGCCACGGCGTTGGCCCCGGGCATTCGACCGCGACCGCGGTGCGCGCCGGGGTGTGCCAGCTGACGGTCAGCGGTGCGGCGCAGGGGGCCAGCTGGAGGCGCGGGTCGCTCGCCATGCGCGCCCCGCCGGGGGTGCCGATGCCCGCTCCGGTGAAGGCGGCCACCGCCCGGTCGATCGCGGCCGGATCGGTGCTGGCCCGGATGGTCTGGGCATTGGCCGTTGCCGCCGCCGCCATCGAAAGGGTCAGTGCCAGCGCGGCACGCCGCCGCGCCGTGCGCCGGTCAGGAAGGATCTGCATCGGCATCATTATCCTCGTGATTTGCAAAGGGCTTCATGCCCGCCAAACGCAGCAAGGGCCATGCCAAGCGCCCCCCTACGCAATCATCCGGGGTGCGGGCTGGCGGGCACTTAAGCATAAGCGGCTAGGTCCGGGCGGGCCGCCCTCTTCACTCTTCTTTCGCGATCCTTCCGCCATGCCTATGCCTTCCGGTTTCTCCCGTGCTGTCCGTGCCCGCGCCAAGTCGGGCAGCGCAGCCCATCATGCTGCCCCCCGTGCCGACGAAGCGCGGCGCGCGCTGCTGGAGAGGATCACCGAGTTCTTCATCCGCCATGATCTCGCCGTGACCGCGCCCAACATGGCGAGCGTGTGCGGCGCGCTGTCGGGATCGCACCCCGAACTTGCCGCCGCGCTGGTGCGGCGCGAGGCGTCGGGCGAGCCGATCGACCAGCGCTGGCTCGACACGCTGGTGCAGCTTGATCCCGACGGCCACAGTCATATCGCCGCGCTCGAGACGCTGTCCGAGAAGCTCGAATACACCCTCGAACGCTTCGCCGAGACCGCGCGCGATGCGCAGAGCGAGACCCACGACCACCGCGACGCAATCGGCGAGCAGGTCGAGGCGCTGGGCGCGCCGGCCGAACTCACCCAGGTGATCGACCTGTCGCGCGCGATGCTGGCGCGGATCGAAGAGGTCGAGGCGGCGATGGCGCGCAGCGAACTCGAGATCGACCGGCTGCGCGACAACCTCGCCCAGGCGCGCACCGAGGCCGATGTCGACCACCTCACCCGCCTGCCCAATCGCCGCGCCTTCGAGCGGCAGCTGGCCGCCGCCGCAATCGAGGCGCGCGCCGCAGGGACGCCGCTCACCGTCGCCTTCTGCGATGTCGACCACTTCAAGCAGGTCAACGACCGCCACGGCCATGCCGCGGGCGACCGCGTGCTGTGCGCGTTGGCGGCGAGTTTTGCCGCAATGGCGGGAGAGGCCTGCTTCACCGCGCGCCATGGTGGCGAGGAATTCGTGCTGCTCTTCGCAGGGATCGGCAAGGACGCCGCCCGCGCACGGCTCGA
>NZ_JAMNXL010000204.1 GCF_023653175.1 Erythrobacter sp.
CCAGCGGCCATTGCCATCCATGATGATGGCGACATGTCTGGCGCGCGATTGGTCCAAGGCACTCCCCATAACCCGAAACGCTGCTTACTGCGTCAGGATTTCCTGTTCCTTCTTGGCGGCCGCCTCGTCGGTCTCCTTGACGTATTGATCGGTCAGCTTCTGGACCTGCTCTTCGGAACGCTTGCGATCGTCCTCGGAGATTTCCTTCTTCTTCTCGTCGGTCTTGAGGCTTTCCATCGCGTCACGGCGCACGTTGCGGATCGCGATCTTGGCCTTCTCGGCATACTGGCCCGCCAGCTTCGCCAGCTCCTTGCGGCGCTCCTGCGTCAGATCGGGGATCGGCAGGCGCAGCGTCTGGCCGTCGATAATCGGGTTGAGGCCGAGATTGGCATAGGCGATCGCCTTCTCCACCGCATGCATGTTCGTCTTGTCCCACACCTGCACGCTGAGCATGCGCGGTTCGGGCGCCGATACTGTGGCGACCTGCTGAAGCGGCATCATCGAGCCGTAGACCTCGACCTGCACCGGATCGAGCAGGGTGGTGTTGGCGCGGCCGGTGCGCAGGCCCTGAAGATCGCTCTTCAGGGATTCCACCGCGCCCTTCATCCGGCGCTCGACATCGACCTTGTCAAATTGCGGCATGGCTGGTTCCTTCGCTCTTAGCTGTCTTGAACAATGGTCTGGACGCCCTCGCCGGCGAGCACGCGGGCAAGGTTGCCCTTCTCGCGGATCGAGAAGACCACGATCGGGATCCTGTTGTCGCGGCACAGCGCCACGGCCGAGGCGTCCATCACCTTGAGATTGTCTGCGAGCACGCGGTCGTAAGTCACGGTATCGAAACGCACGGCATCGGGGTTGTGCTTGGGATCGCTGTCATAGACCCCGTCGACGCTGGTGCCCTTCAGGAGCGCATCGCACTTCATTTCCGCCGCGCGCAAGGCAGCGCCGCTGTCGGTGGTGAAATAGGGCGCGCCGACACCGGCGGCGAAGATCACGACCCGGCCCTTTTCCAGATGGCGCTCGGCGCGGCGGCGGATCACCGGCTCGCACACCTTGTCCATCTCGATCGCGGATTGCACGCGGGTCGGCACGCCGCACTGTTCAAGCGCGTTCTGCATCGCGAGCGCGTTCATCACGGTCGCGAGCATTCCCATGTAATCGGCCTGCGCGCGGTCCATCCCCTTGGCCGCCCCTGCCATGCCGCGGAAGATGTTGCCTCCACCGATCACGAGGCAGATCTCGAGCCCGCTGTCCTTGGCCGCCTTCACCTCTTTCGCCAGCTCGGCAACGAATTCGGGATCGATCCCGAACTGCTGGTTGCCCATCAAGACCTCGCCCGAAAGCTTGAGGAGGACGCGCTTGATGGTGGGCAGGCTCATGGGACAGGCAGACTTTCTGGCGGGAGTGGGCTAGCGGGGGCCTTTATCGGGGTGTCACCGTGCTGCCAAGAGGATAGCGGGGATAATGGCCAAGACAATCATCCGCAGGGCCGTGGCAGCAGCGCTGGTTCTCGCCGTGCTGGTCGTTGTAAAGGCATGGCACGACACGATGCGCGCACCGGTGGTCGAACGGCTGGTGGTGGAGAGCCCCGCCCTCCCCGCTGGCGCCGAGCCGGTCACCATCGCGCTCATCTCCGACATCCACGTCGCCGGGCCTGACATGCCGCCCGAACGGCTCGCGAGGGTCGTTGAGCAGATCAATGCGCTGAAGCCCAATCTGGTCGCCATCGCGGGCGATCTGGTGAGCGAGAAACGCGCCGCCTCGCACATCTACAACGCCGCCGAAGCGATCGCCCCGCTCGGCAAGCTGTCCGCGCCGCTGGGCGTGGTGCTGGTGCCGGGCAATCACGACCACTGGTTCGGCTGGGAGAAGCTGGCGGCGGAACTGGAGCGCTATCCGCACATCACGGTGCTGCGCAACGAAGCGCTTGCGGCCGGGCCGCTGGTGATCGGCGGGGTGGACGATGACTTCACCGGCCAGGCCGACCTTTCGGCTACCCTCGCCGCGATGGCGGGCAAGCCGGGTGTGCCGCTGGTGCTGACGCACTCGCCCGACATCTTTCCGAACGTGCCGGTGAATGTGCCGCTGGTGCTCGCCGGGCATACCCATTGCGGCCAGATCGCCTGGCCGTGGGGCGGCGCGCCCGCGACGATGTCCGACTACGGCGATCTCTACGCTTGCGGGGTGGTGCGCCAGCACGGCAAGGTGCTGGTCACCGGCGCGGGGCTTGGCACCAGCCTGCTGCCTTTGCGGCTGTTCACGCACCCGGAGGTGTGGCTGATAGAAATAGCGCCGCCGCAGAACTGAAGCTGGTTGTCACGCGCTGCGCCTGATGCAACTCCTCAAGACGAACAGGGGAATAGGGGCTTGCAATGGCCATCAGCGAACGTGTGCGGCGTATGCAGGACGAGGACCTCGTCCGGATTGCCAAAAGCCAAGAGGCCGACGGTTTCGAACCGGCATTCGTAGACGCTGCCCGAGTGGAACTGCAGCGAAGGGGCCTGGGGGACGAGGCAATTGGCGAACTGGCGGCGCAGGCCGAACAACTGGCGGCTTACGAAGAAGCGCAGCTGGATGCGCCGCTCAGCTGGCCTGCACGGATGGCTTTCCTGCTGTTCGGCTTCACGACGATCGGTATCTTTTTCGCCGTCGCGCAGCGGTATCTCGGCTATCCGCGCAAATCCTTCGAGGCCTTCGTGTGGTCGGCGGCCGGCCTCGGTTTCTGGTTGGCGATTGCGCTGGCCTTGCTGTTGGCCGATGCGACCGTAAGATAGCAAAAGGGACGCACCTTTCGGCGCGTCCCTTGGCGTTGTTCGACTGAAGTCGGTCGTGAAAGAGCCCGATCAGCCCTTGAGCGTCGCTGCCACTTCCGCGGCGAAATCGACTTCTTCCTTCTCGATGCCTTCGCCGAGCTGGAAGCGCACGTAGTCGACGAGCTTGATCGACTTGCCTGCGTCCTTGGCGGCCTTGGCGATGTACTCTTCAACCGTCGCCTTGCCGTCCTTGACGAAGATCTGGCTGAGGAGCGCATTTTCCTTGGCGAACTTCTTCACCGCGCCCTCGACCATCTTGGCCTGCACGTCTGCGGGCTTGCCGCTTTCGGCAGCCTTCTCGGCGGCGATCTTGCGCTCGCGCTCGATCACGTCGGCGTCGAGGCCGTCGGCGTCCAGCGCCTGCGGGAACATCGCGGCAGCGTGCTGGGCGATGTCCTTGCCCAATGCGTTGAGCGTGTCGGCATCGGCATCGGATTCCAGCGCAACCAGAACGCCGATCTTGCCGAGGCCGTCGGCAGCAGCATTATGGATGTAGGGCACGACCGCGCCCTGCGTGACACCGACCTGCTTGATACGGCGGATCTGCTGGTTCTCGCCGATGGTGGCGACGTTCTCGGTCAGCTTGTCGCCAACCGTGCCGCCTTCGGGATAGGCAGCCGCCTTGAGGGCTTCGACGTCGCTGGTGCCGGTTGCCAGCGCAACCGCGGTGGTGTTGCGCACGAAGCTCTGGAACTGGTCGTTCTTGGCGACGAAGTCGGTTTCCGAGTTGATTTCGACGGCCACGCCCTTGGTGCCTTCGACGAGCACACCGACCAGACCTTCGGCCGCGGTGCGGCTCGACTTCTTCTGGGCGGTGGCAAGGCCCTTGGCACGCAGCGCGTCAACCGCCGCTTCGATGTCGCCGCCCGCTTCGGTCAGCGCCTTCTTGGCGTCCATCATGCCAGCGCCGGTGCGCTCGCGCAGCTTCTTCACGTCGGCGACGGAAATATCGGCCATGGGAAATTCCTTCTTGTGTGTGTTCGGGCGCCCGGCCCCGCCATCCGGGAACGGAAGGCAATGCCGGGCGCGCTAGAGGGGGATTGTGACGAGGGATTGACGCCGCGCGCCAATCCCCCGTGCAAAAGATCAGGCTTCGGCGTCTTCGGCGGCCGGTTCTTCGGCAACCGGCTCATCGGCGAGCACCGCCTCGGCCGGGGGCTCGGCCATCGCGCCGAAATCGCTCGACACGTCAGCCTGGAACTTGCCCTTGCCGGCCATCGCGGCTTCACCGATCGCCTGGCAGTAGAGGCGCACCGCGCGGCTCGCATCGTCGTTGCCCGGAACCGGGAAGGCGATGCCGTTGGGATCGACATTGGTGTCGAGGATCGCGATCACCGGGATGCCGAGCACGCCGGCTTCCTTGATGGCGAGGTCTTCCTTGTTGGCGTCGATCACGAACATCACGTCCGGAATGCCGCCCATGTCGCGGATGCCGCCCAATGACATTTCCAGCTTCTCGCGCTCACGGGTGAGCTGGAGGACTTCCTTCTTGGTAAAACCCGAGGTGTCGCCCGAGAGCATTTCCTCGAGGCTCTTCAAGCGGCGGATCGAACCCGAGATGGTCTTCCAGTTGGTGAGCATCCCGCCCAGCCAGCGATGGTTAACGAAGTGCTGGCCCGACATGCGCGCGGCCTCGGCGATCGGCTCCTGCGCCTGACGCTTGGTGCCGACAAACAGCACCTTGCCGCCCGAACGCACGGTCGACTCCACGAAGTCGAGCGCGCGCGCAAACAGCGGCACGGTCTGCGACAGGTCGATGATGTGAACCCCATTGCGCGCGCCGAAGATGTACGGCTTCATGCGCGGGTTCCAGCGGTGGGTCTGGTGTCCGAAGTGGGCACCGGCCTCGATCAAAGCTTGCATGGTGACGACGGGAGCCGCCATAGGTAATTCCTTTCCGGTTGTTCCTCTGGAAGGCTGGAACCGCGTGTGCGGAGCGTCCCGCAAACGGCACCGGTATGAGCGCCTTCCATGTGAATTTGCTTCGGGTTCGGGCCGAATGCCCTTGCCGGAGAATGCGGGCCCTTAGCGGGGTCGTCCCGCGAAATCCAGTCCCCAATGCCGGGTTACGGAAAAATCCTGACCGCATCGGTTACAATTGCGCTTGACTCGGGGGAACAGTTGAAGAACAAAGCGAGAGAACAAACGTGGAACTAACGGACATAAGGGCAAACCGCCATGCTTTCTCTCGCCATCACCGTCCTGTTCGCCCTCACGGGCCTGATCGCCACCGCGACCGTCGCCCACTGCCTCGTCGAAGCGCGCGCCGCCTATGTGCGGTTGATGCGGGAAGGTGAAGTGATGCGCGCCGGCTTCGCGCTGCAGGCAGCGGCGGTGGAGATGGCGCTGAGGCCCGCCCCGCGCCGCGCGATGGCTACGCGGCGGGCGGGTCTGCCGGTTGGGCTTCCGCTTGCGCGGCCTGCTTTCGCCGCTTGATCCGTGCATATTTGACAAGGCCGTAAGGCATCAGCGCGAGATAGACGATGCTGATTGCCGCTAGCGTCCACCACGGCTCGAGCAGCAGCGCGGCAAAGGCCAGGCCGGTGAAGGCGATCAGCGGCAGTCGGATCGACCGGCGCGGACGCACCGCGGCCCAGCTCAGCGTCGGCATGTTGGAGATCATCAATCCGGCAATCAGCGTCAGCCAGGCGGCCATGAACATGGGCTCGCGAAACGCCGCATAGCCGGTTTCGAGCCACAGGTAGAACGGCGTGAAGGCAAGCCCCGCTCCGACCGGCGCGGGCACGCCGGTGAGGAAGCCGGCCAGTTTGTGCGGCTGGTCGTCGACATCGATGCGGGCATTGAACCGCGCCAGCCTGAGCGCGCAGCAGATCGCGAAGGCGAGCGCGGCGAACCAGCCGAAGCGCTCCCAGCTCTGGAGCGACCACAGGAACAGGATCAGCGCAGGCGCGACCCCGAATGACAGCGAATCGGCGAGCGAATCGAGTTCGGCACCGAAGCGCGACTGGGCGTTGAGCAGCCGCGCGATGCGCCCGTCGATCCCGTCGAGCACACCGGCCAGCACCACCAGCCCGATCGCGAAGGCCCAGTGCCCGTCGATCGCAAAGCGGATGCCGGTCAGCCCCGAACACAGCGCCGCAGCCGTCACCGCATTGGGGAGCATTGCCCGCAAGCTAAGCCCGCTGCCATCGCCCGCCGCGCGGGCATCCTCGTCCTCGGCGGCCTTGGGGCCG
>NZ_JAMNXL010000205.1 GCF_023653175.1 Erythrobacter sp.
ACATGGTGGCCGCGAGAGGTTGCCCTCCCCCGGCCCAGCGATGTCGCTCACAACAGAAGTGTTTTTCCGCGCCTGGCCAATCCCTGAGCCAAGCAAAGAGCGACACGCCCCGGTCGGTCTCCTGGCTCACGGATCACCGCATGGGATGCTCGCCTTCCCGGATGGTCCGAAGACCCCCAGTGGCTGCCCCTTCCAGGGCGCGCACCGCATGCTCACCGCTTACAGTTGCAGGGACAGCTGCGGAATCGAACCGCATTCCCGTTACCGAAACGCGGGAGCGGGATAGCGTCAGGCCAAGCTGACGGCAAGGGGTGTAACGACCAGTGCGGGAAGAAGGCGCTGGACCGGCGCGCAGCGCCGCAAGCGCAAACGCGCGCCGCCGCTTGTGCGGCGGAAGCCAAGGCAGACGGACGTCCACCGCCCGACGCTTGAGGGCGAAAGAAAAAACGCAAACTGGTGGAGCCGAGGGGGATCGAACCCCTGACCTCGTCATTGCGAACGACGCGCTCTCCCAGCTGAGCTACGGCCCCGTTCCAGTTTTCGCGCGCCCGGCCTGCCCCTCGGGCAGCGGGCGAGCGCGCGCATTAGCGAGAAGAGGCAAGGCTTGCAACGCCGATTTTGCCTCGTCTCGGGGCTCTGCGCCTACTTGCCGCCCGCGCCTCCGGCGCCCGGCGCGATGGGCTGCACCACGGGCTGCGAGGTGACGCCCTCGGTGACAGGGATGACCGGCACCGGCAGACCGGTTTCGGGGTCGATCACGGTCTGCGCGGCGCCAGGGCCGGGCTCGGGCGCGAGGCCGGCGCGGTGCTGCTGCACCGCCACCCAGCCGGGCTGCGAGGCGCCGTACATCGTCCCCCACTTCGCGTCCCACTCGGCCGAAGCGCGCTGGTAGGCCTCGTATTCGTTGAAGAACTGCTCGAAGGGCACCATCAGCCCGTCGAAATTGGCCTGCGCGAAAGCGAGCGGATCGGTCGGCGGGGTGGCGAGCGCCCGGTTCGCCATGTCGAGCGCGGCGCGGCAGAAGCCCGCGCGCGCGGCGGGCTCGGCAAAGAAATTGTAGACCTGGGTGGTGTAGCCGTCGCGCGCGATGATCGCGTCGCGCTTGACCCTGAAGCGGCTGGTGTAGCTCTTCTCGATCCGGTCGTTGACCGCCTTCAACCCGCGCACGTTCCTGGTGAGGAAGGCGCGGTAGCCCTCGAGGATCGGCTCGTATTCGGGCGCGAGGCAGTTGAGCGCGGCGACATTCCAGGCCGAGCGCAGGTTCCAGACCAGCTGGTCCTTCGAGAGGTTGGAGTTGACCGTGATACGACGCCCGTCGGGGCCCATGGCAGGCATCGTCATCACGTAGTAGGCGCCGCCCGGCGGGAGCGGGCGATAGGGCACTGCCTCGACGACCTGCGGCGGCGGCGGCGGGGGCGGCGGTGGCGGGGGTGGCGGCGGCGGTGCAGGCGTGGCGCAGGCGCCAAGCAGCGCGGCGCCAACCGCCAGCGTGGTGATCGCAAGGCCGAAGGAGGTGCGCGTGGTAGTGGCGGCGGTGCGCGACAGGTCGGAAGGCGAGTGCGGAGCGGCGCTCATCAGGTATCTCTCTCGTACTGCGGTCTGAGGCTGCCGCGCGGCGCACCACCATGGAGCGGCGCGGCTTGCTCCAGCCTGAAGCCCCGCGATAGCTGCCCCGGCTAACAAAGCAAATGCCCGGGACCTATGCAAAGGCCCCGGGCACTCGAGATTTCAACATCTGTGCGGCAGGCGGAAGCCCGCCGGGGGCTGCGCTTACTCGCGGTTCCCGAGCAGACGCAGCAGGTAGATGAACAGGTTGATGAAATCGAGGTAGAGCGACAGCGCCCCGTAGATCACCGCACGGCCCGCCATCTCGGTCCCGCGCACATACTGGTACTCGTTCTTCAGGCGCTGCGTGTCATAGGCGGTGAGGCCTGCGAAGATCAGCACGCCGACCACGCTGATGACGAAGGTCATCGCGCCCGAGGGGAAGAACATGTTGATGAGGCTCGCCACGATCAGGCCGATCACGCCCATCAGCAGGAAGCTGCCCCAGCCCGAGATGTCCTTCTTGGTGGTGTAGCCCCACAGCGACAGACCCGCAAAAGAGGCGGCCGCAGCGAAGAACGCGGTCGCGATCGAGCCGTCGGTGTAGGTGGTGAACAGCGTCGAGAACGACAGACCGAAAGCCACCGCGAAGGCCCAGAAGGCGACCTGCAGCGTGCCCGCGCTGGCACGCGCCGCGCCGAACCACCAGAACAGCATGATCGCCAGAGGCGAGAGCATGATCGCATAGCCCAGCAGGTTGGGCTGGATGCCGGTGCCCATCGGAGTCACGACCGTGTCGAACGCCACCGCAAAGAGCGGCGAATTGGCGAACAGCAGCGCGACGATCGCGGTCAGCAGCACGCCCGAGGTCATGTAGTTGTAGATCGAGAGCATGTGCTTGCGCAGGCCCTCGTCATAGCTCACGCGGCCCGAGACATCGCCTCCGGCGCGCGGCACGGAGCCGAAGCGCTGCGCATTGCGCGAGGGGTCATTCCAGTCAGCCATTGTGAAACCCTTAGCCTTTCCATCACGGAGCACGGAAACAGACCGCGCTCTCCAGTCACGCGAATATCGGGGTTTCGGTGCAGCTTTTCAAGCGAAACCGGATTGCAAAGCGTGCAATTTGTTCAGCTGAACGTCTGTTAATCTTAACTGTCCTGTGCCAGCGCGGCACCCTTGTCGCGCGTGGCGGCGAGCGTGCGGGCCAACAGGCGGCGTAGCGCCGCGTCCTCGTCGAGCACGTTGAGCCCCTCGCGGGTCATGCCGCCCGGGCTGGCGACGCGGTCGGCGAGGCTTGCAGGGGAGGCGTCGGAAGCGGCGGCAAGTGCGGCAGCGCCCTCCACCGTGGCGAGCGCGAGGGCGGCGGCGGTGGGCGCGTCGAGCCCGAGATCGGCAGCTGCACCCGCGAGCGCGTCGATGAAGCGGTAGACGAAGCCCGGCCCCGACCCGGCGAGCGCGGTGACGAGATCGAACTGCGCTTCGTCCTCCAGCCACACCGCACGACCAAGCGTGTCGAACAGCGCGAAGGCGGCGGCGCGGGCATCGGCATCGAGGCCGCGCTCGGCAAGGATCACCGGCGACCTGTTGATCCGTGCCGCAAGGTTGGGCATCACCCGGATATGGCCTGCGCCTTGCAGGAAGGCGGCGGCGAGCTGGTCGAGGGTGATCCCCGCAAGCAGCGAACAGACGGTTCGGCCCTCGGTGAGCCCCTGCAATCCCGGCCCCAGGGCCCCGAGCTGCTGCGGCTTGAACCCGAGCAGCACCGCATCATGCGTCCCCGGTACCGCATCGGCATTGCGGTAGAGCGCAACGCCTTCCGGCGCCGCGGCCAGCGCGGGATCGAGCACACTGAAGCGCGCCGGATCCTCGCCCGCCGCCAGCCACCCGGCGAGCATCGCCCCGCCCATGTTGCCGCAGCCGATAATGAGGAGGTGCTCCATCGGCGCGCCGCCCTCAGGCCTCGCCCGCCGCGTCGACCATCGCCGCCTCGAGCGCGGCGCGCGGGGATTTGCCGCCCCACAGCACGAACTGGAAAGCAGGATAGAAGCGGTCGCACTCGTCGATCGCGCTCTCGACCAGCGCCTGCGCCATGTCGAGGCTGAGGCGCCCGTGATCGCCCAGCAGCGCGCCGTGGCGATACAGCAGCACGTCGCCGTTCGACCAGATGTCGAAATGGCCGAGCCATACCTGTTCGTTGACGAGGCTGAGCAGCTCGTAGGCCGCAGCGCGCTTGTCGTCGGTGACGCGGATGTCGGGGAGGCACAGGAACTGCAGGACGCTGTCCTCGGCGCGCCAGATCGCGCGCAGCTGGTAATTGGCCCAGCTGCCCTGCACCTCGCCGGTCATCTCGTCCTCCGAGACCAGCTCGCACGGCCAGCCGCGCGCGGCGAACAGGCTGGCGAGCATGTCGACGGGGGCGGCATCGTCCTCGGCGGAATAGTCCATTTCAGCTGCTCTCATGGCCGTGCTTTCGCTGGCGGAAGGGGGCGGATCACCATCGCTGCGAGGGATGGACGCTTGAGGGGGCGATTGGCAATCGCCCGAATCCCGGCGGCTGGGGAGAACCGGACAAGCTTGTGCAAAGCCTGTGCACAGAAACCCGTGGAAGCTACTTAAGCGGTTGAACCGCCTCGCCTTCTTCGCTCAGCCACAGGAACACGTCGAGGCCCTTCTTCTTCAATTCGCGCACCAGCGCCTCGGCCTTGTCGCGGCTGGCAACGGGGCCGGCGACGAGGCGGTTGGTCGCCCCCCAGCGCGCGGTGTAGGCCTTGTAGGGCGCGAGCGGCGTACCCGCCTCCTTGGCTATCCGCCGCCAGTCGAAGGCGAGCGCGTCGATCTTCTTGCCGGTCGCCACCTGCACCCAGACGCGGCTGGGATGGACGGGCTTGGGTGGCTCCTTGGGCTTGGGCTTCGGCTTTTCGGCGGACTTGGCGACCACGGGCGGCGGCGGGGCTTCGCGCTTGACCTCGATTCGCGTCAGGTCGACCGCATCGCCCGACACACGCGCATCAGCGGACGGCGCGCCGAGATCGGCGAAAACATCGGCGACCCGTTCGACCGGGTTCACCGCCGGCGCGGGCGCGGTGGTGACGGCAACCGGGGTGACTGTCGCCACCCGCGCCGCGCCGGGCGATGCCTGACTGCCAATCGAAGCCGCCGGAACGGGCGCGGTGTAGACTGTCGTCGATGGTGGCGGGGTGGGAACGGCAGCGGCGACCTGCGCCGGCCGCGCATCGAGCGGCGGGCCGGCGGGCGCAAGGCGGCTGTCTGCCCGCTCCTCGGCGGCAAAGCGTGCAAGGCGCGGATCGTCCCGCCCGATATCGGCCGAACGCGGGAAGATCCCGAGATTGGCCGCCGCCGCCTGCTGCTGCCTGGTGAGGCGCGGCATGTAGCCGAGATAGGGCACCAGCCGGGTGGCGATGTCGCGCGGCATGACCTGCTCGACGATCACTGCCGCCCGGTCGCTTTCGCCCATGATCGCAAGGCCGAAGGCGCGGGCGCGCTGCGCGGCGAGATCGCGGCGGTCGAGCAGCGGGCGCAGCGTGTCCTCGAAGCGCGCGGTGCTGCCGGTGATCGCATAGCTTACCGCCAGCCGCCGCCGTGCCTCGTCATTGGCGGGATCGAGCTCGAGCGCGCGGGCATAGGCGGTCTGCGCGGCGGGCTGTTCGCCGACCAGATCGAGGCTCAGCGCGCGGTCGGTGAGGACGAAGCGTTCGTCTGCCCCGGCGGCGAGCGCGCGGTCGAATTGCACCAGCGCCTCGCCCGCGCGGCCGGCGCGCAGATAGACCGCGCCGAGCCCCAGCGCGACGTCGGAATGGCCGGGATCGACATCCGCCGCGCGTCCGAAGAAACCGATCGCCGCCTCGAGATCATCGACCCCGAGCGCCGCCTGCCCGGCCTCGACCAGCGCGGTGCGATCGCGCGGGGTCTTGGCGAGCGCGATCAGGGCGCGGTTGAGCCGCTGGACTTCGGGAGACGGCAGCGCCTGCACCACCGGCTGCGAGACGACCTCCTGCGCGGCCGCTCCGCCTGCGGGAAACCACGCGGCGCCGAGCGCCACAGCACACAGAACAGGAAAGCGCGGCACCATCATGTGTGCTCTAGCAGGCCTTCGGCCGCAGTGAAGCGGAGTTGCGACGCGGCGCGGCGGACGCGCGGCTACTGGTTGTTCTGACGACCGAGGAAACGCGGGATGCTGAGCGCCGGGCTGTCGTCGCCCTCCTCATCCTCTTCATCGTCGCGTGCCGTGCTGCGCGACAGGTTGGCCATGCGCTCGAACAGCGTACTGCCGGCTCCTCCGGCCCCGCCGCCGCCGCCGCCCGCACCGCCACCAGCGCCACCGCCGCCCTCGCCGCCAAGCAATCCGCGCCGCCGTCCGCCGCCGAGCCGCGCCACGACCGGGCGGTCTTCGGCGGCCAGGC
>NZ_JAMNXL010000206.1 GCF_023653175.1 Erythrobacter sp.
AAGGCCCCGCGCTGGTGCTAATCGCCGCCTTCCCTCCGGTGTTCGTGACGCTAACCCACGGGCAGACATCCTTTTTGGTTGCGGCGCTGCTTGGCGGCGGGCTGCTGCTGGTGGAGCGCCGTCCGTGGCTGGCGGGGGTGCTGATCGGACTAGCCACGATCAAGCCGCAGTTCGGCCTGCTCGTCCCCCTCGCGCTGTTCGCGAGCGGGCAGTGGCGCACCATCGCAGGCGCTTGCGCGGCAGCGCTGGCGCTCGCTGCGCTGGCGACGGCGGCGTTCGGCCCGCAGGTCTGGGCCGACTGGCTCGCGATCACCCGCACCGCAGGGGCGGCAACAGCGGACGGCAATATCGGCTTTGCCAAGATGGTGAGCGTCTTCGCCGGGCTCAGCCTTGTCGGCGTGCCGGCTGCGGCGGCGATGGCGGTGCAGGCTGCGGTCTCGCTGGCGCTTGCGGCGGCGGTGGTCATGGCGACCTGGCGGCGCGCTTTCACGCCGGGGCTCGCCGCGCTGGTGCTGGCAGGGGCCCCGCTCGCGACGCCCTTCGTGCTCGATTACGACTTGGTGCTGACCGCCTTCCCGCTCGCCTTCCTGTTTGCCCGGGCGCGGGATGGGGGCTTTGCCGATTGGGAGCGCATCACCATCGCCGCGGTCTTCGCAGGCGCGGCCTTTGCCCGGCCGCTGGCGATCAATCTCGGCGTGCCAATCATGCCGCTGCTGCTCGCCGCGCTATTCGTGCTGGTGTTCCGGCGGGTCCGCGCCGAGGCGGTCTAACCCCGCGCCGCAGCACCGAGGCAGACGAGCCCGAGTTGCAGCGCCAGCATCGTTGCAGTCGCGATCTGCCACCCGGTGCCCGCCGCCTTCATCCCCCGGTCCCAGGTCCACGCGCCGAGCACCCCCGTTGCCGTGGCGGCGAGCGCGATCGTGACCCATGCCGGCTTGGCGAGGAGGACGACGAACAGGAAGGTCAGCATGACCATCTGGAGCAGGAACGCCGCCGTGAACCATGCGATCGGCACCGGACGGTAGGCCGCATCGGGGATGATCGAGTCCGGCAGCGCTGAATCGGCGCGGGCGATGCGGCGATCGCCGGCCATGATGTCCGCCGCCTCGCCCTCGCCCTCGACGTCACGCATCGATCAGGTCGCGGTCGACGTCGCTCGCGCGGTTCTGGATGAAGTTGAAGCGGTGCTCGGGGTTGCGGCCCATCAGCTCGTCGACGAGCCGCGCCACCCCTGCGCGGTCCTCGAATTCCTGCGGCAGGGTGATGCGGATCAGCCCGCGGGTCTCGGGCGCCATGGTGGTTTCGCGCAATTGCTGCGGGTTCATCTCGCCAAGGCCCTTGAAGCGGCTCACCTCGACCTTCTTGCCCTTGAACACGGTCGCTTCCAGCTCGGCTCGGTGTGCGTCGTCACGGGCGTAGCGGCTCTCTTTGCCCGCAGTCAGCCGGTAGAGCGGGGGCTGGGCGAGGAACAGGTGTCCGCGCTTCACGATGTCGGGCATTTCCTGGAAAAAGAACGTCATCAGCAGCGTCGCGATATGCGCCCCGTCGACGTCGGCGTCGGTCATGATGATGATGCGGTCATAGCGCAAGCTGTCGGCGTTGCAGTCCTTGCGGGTGCCGCAGCCGAGCGCCAGCGCGAGATCGGCGATTTCGCTGTTGGCGCGGATCTTGTCGGCGGTCGCCGAGGCGACGTTGAGGATCTTGCCGCGGATCGGCAGGATCGCCTGGCTCTTGCGGTCGCGCGCCTGCTTGGCACTGCCGCCCGCAGAATCGCCTTCGACGATGAACAACTCGGTCTCGCGCCCGCCTTCGCCAGAACAATCGGTAAGCTTGCCCGGCAGGCGCAGCTTCTTGGCATTGGTCGCGGTCTTGCGCTTGATCTCGCGCTCCTGCTTTCGCTTGAGGCGCTCGTCCATGCGCTCCATCACCTCGCCGAGCAGCGCGCGCCCACGCTCCATATTGTCGGTGAGGAAGTGGTCGAAGTGATCGCGCATCGCGTTCTCGACCAGACGCGCGGCCTCGGGCGAGGTGAGGCGGTCCTTGGTTTGCGACTGGAACTGCGGATCGCGGATGAACACCGAAAGCATCACTTCGGCCCCGGTCATCACGTCATCGGCGGTGATGTCCTTGGCCTTCTTCTGGCCGACCAGTTCGCCGAATGCCCTGAGGCCGCGGGTCAGCGCGGTGCGCAACCCCTGTTCGTGGGTGCCGCCATCGGGCGTGGGAACGGTGTTGCAATACCAGCTCGTCGCTCCGTCCGAATAGAGCGGCCAGGCGATCGCCCACTCGGCGCGGCCTTGTCCGATGCCGTCCACCAATGGAAAGTCCTGCAAGCCGGTGAAGGGCTGCGCGGTGACGCATTCGCGCGTGCCCACCTGTTCGGCGAGGTGATCGGCGAGGCCTCCGGGGAACTTGAACACCGCCTCGGCCGGGACTTCTTCGCTGGCGAGCGAGGGAGCGCATTTCCAGCGGATCTCGACCCCGGCGAACAGATAGGCCTTCGACCGCGCCAGCTTGAACAAGCGCTTGGGGTTGAAGCTGCGCTCGCCGAAGATCTCCGGATCGGGCACGAAGCTGACCGTCGTGCCGCGCCGGTTGGGCGTGGGCCCGAGGTTCTGGATTGCGCCTTGCGTCACCCCGCGCGCGAATTCCTGCGCGTAAAGCTGCTTGTCGCGCGCGACCTCGACGCGGGTGTGGACCGACAGCGCATTGACCACGCTGATGCCGACGCCGTGCAGGCCCCCGCTGGTGGCATAGGCCTTGCCGGAGAACTTGCCGCCCGAGTGGAGGGTGGAGAGGATCACCTCGAGCGTTGATTTGCCCGGGAACTTGGGGTGCTCATCGACCGGGATGCCGCGGCCGTTGTCGGCGATGCTCAGGCGGTTGCCCTCGTCAAGCCGCATCTCGATCCGCGTCGCATGCCCCGCCACCGCCTCGTCCATCGCATTGTCGAGCACTTCGGCGGCGAGGTGGTGATAGGCGCGATCATCTGTGCCGCCGATATACATGCCCGGGCGGCGGCGGACCGGTTCGAGACCCTCGAGCACCTCAATGGCGCTGGCGTTGTAATCGCCGCTTGAGGTTGGAGTGTTGGCGAAGAGGTCGTCGGGGGTGGGCTCGGACATGCCAACGGTTATAGGGCCGCGCCCGCGCGCCTCAAGCCATCCCCCGCGATTATACTCACTTGCCGAAGCCGGCCGGGGCCGGATCGACCGCCACGACGTCGCCGCCCTTGACCTCGCGCACTTCGAGCGCGCGTTCGACCACCCCGTTGCGGGCGAAGCGGAAGGCGCCGTCGACCCCGAGGAAGCCGCCCTTGTCGTAAAGCTGCTCGCGCGGGAAGGGCGTGCCGACCTTCCAGTCACGCGCGACGCGCAAGGTCAGCAGCACCGCGTCATAGCCCAGCGTCGCCACGCGGAAGGGCTGGCCGCCGAAGCGCGAGGCGTAGCTTTCGGCAAAGCGACGGAAGCGCTGGTCGGACACCGCCGAGAACATCGCGCCCTCCAGAGCAGGGGTGCGGGCCAGCGCCGCCTCGCCGCTCCACAGCTCGGTGCCGAGAATGCGGGTGCGGCTGCGGGCGGACTTGTTGAGTTCACCCGCCGCATCGACCCCGAGCCGCGCAGAATCCGCGATCAGTACGGTGTCGTAGCCGCCCGCCGCACGCAGCCGGGCGGCCGCGCTGACGATCGAGGTGTTGCCGCGCGCATAGCCCTCCTTGCGCACCAGCGAGCCGCCGTAATCGCGCAGTGCGTTCTCGAGCGAGAAGACCGCGCGGGTGCCATAGTCGCCCTCGGGCGCGAGCACCGCGAAGCGCGCCGCACCGCGGCTGCGCGCGAACTGGACCGAGCGGCGGATCGATTGTTCGGGCAGGTGGCCGATCACGAAGACGTCAGCGGCCGCGACGCTCGCGTCGTTGGCGAAGGCGATCACCGGCACCCCGGCCGGGCGCGCGGCGGCCTGCACCTGCGGGACGGCATCGGCGGTGAGCGGCCCGAGGATCAGCCTGTTGCCGTCGGCAATCGCCTTCCTCGCCGCGGTGGTGATGCCTTCGGAGGTGTCATAGGTGGTGATGCGCAGATTGTCCGCGCCGGTATCGAGCAGTGCCATGGTGGTGGCATTGGCGATCGCCTGCCCGACCGGCGCTGTGTCGCCGGTCAGCGGCACGAGCAGGGCGATGCGGTGGCGGCCGGTGTCGGTGGGGAGCGCGGTCGCAGAAGGCTCGGGCGCGGGTGCGGGCGGCGGGGCGGTGACAACCTCGGTCTTGGGCACGACCGCACAGGCGCTCGCCAGCAACGCGGCGCCCGCGACTGCGAGGTTGCGGCCACGCAAGGCCCGCGCTGCGGCAGCAAACGTTCCGGCCCAATTCGGCCCTGTCCAAAGCTTCATTCTTGCCGACCCCTCAGTCGTGCGCCATGGACTCAACCCGTGAGACCCGAGGCGCTGCCATCCCTTCCCGCGTGGGAACCCGTAAGCGGGCTGTATATCCTTGCCACCCCGATTGGCAATCTTGGCGACATTACCCTGCGCGCGCTCGCCGTTCTCCAAGGCGCCAGCCTGATCGCTTGCGAGGACACGCGGGTCACCGGCAAGCTCCTGAAACATTACGGCATCAAGGCGCGACTCCAGCGCCTCGACGACCACGCCGGGCCCGAGACCCGCGCTCGGGTGATCGACGAGGCGAGGCAGGCGCCGGTCGTGCTGGTGTCGGATGCAGGCACGCCCCTTATTTCCGACCCCGGCTACCGACTGGTGCGCGAGGCGCGCGCGGCGGGTGTCATGGTGACCAGCATTCCCGGGGCTTGCGCCGCTGTCTCGGCGCTCGCCATCGCTGGCCTGCCGAGCGACCGCTTCCTGTTTGCAGGCTTCCTGCCCGTAAAGGACAAGGCGCGGGCCCAGACTCTCGAGGAACTGGCGGGGGTCGCCGCCAGTCTCGTGTTCTATGAAACCGCCCCCAGGCTCGAGAAGTCGCTGCTGGCGATTGCCGAGATGTGGCCCGAGCGCGAGGTGGCGGTGGCGCGCGAGCTGACCAAGCTGCACGAGGAATGCCGCACCGGCACAGCGGCCGTGCTGGCCGCCCACTACGCCGCGCACCCGCCCAAGGGCGAGATTGTGCTGCTGATCGGCCCGCCTTCTCAGAGCGAGGCCCCGGTCCTCGATACCGACGCCCTGCTGCGCGCGGCGCTCGAAGAGGCGGGGCCGGGCAGGGCTGCGGGCCTGGTGGCCAAGGCGACCGGGATCGACCGCGCCACGCTCTATGCCCGCGCGCTGGAGTTGAAGGGCGCATGACATCCCGGCGTACCCCCGAACAGCGCCACGAGGCCGACAGCCGCGGGCGGGAGGGCGAGGCGCAAGCCGCGATGTGGCTCGCGCAAGCTGGCTGGCAGATCGTCGCTGAGCGCGTCAAGACCAAGGCGGGCGAGATCGACCTCATCGCCCGCAAACCCGGCCTTGTCGCCTTCGTCGAGGTCAAGTGGCGCGCCCGCGCCGCCGCACTCGCCGATGCCATCGACGAACGCCGGCTTGCGCGCGTCGCCAACGCGGTCGAGATCGTGTGGCAGGACTATGCGACAGGGGGCGAGGACATCCGTATCGACGTCATCCTAGTTGCGCCCGGCCGCAAGCCCACCCACATCGAAAACGCCTGGATGCCCTTCGGCTGACCCCTCGGAGTTCCCTATGAATTTGCGCATCGCGGTCCAGATGGACCCCATCGACAGCATCAAGATCGCCGGTGACAGCTCCTTCGCGCTGATGCTCGCCGCGCAGGCCCGCGGGCACACGATCTACGAATATCACGTCGAGAGCCTGACGCTCGACGAGGATGACCGCCTCTTCGCCCACGCCTTCCCGGTGACGGTGCAGCGGGTCGAGGGCGACCATTTTACCCGCGGTGAGCAGGTGCGGCTAGATCTCGGCAAGGATGTCGATGTC
>NZ_JAMNXL010000207.1 GCF_023653175.1 Erythrobacter sp.
CAAGTATCCCGGTTGGGTCGAGGTGGAGTGGGCCAAGCCGACCGGCGCGGCGCTGGATGCCGTGGTCGAGAAGCTCAAGGCGCAAAAGCTCACCATCCGCAACGTGCCGCGCGGCGGCGATGCGGCAACGGGCACCTGCATCTTCACCGGCGAACCGGCGGTCGAGCGCATTCTGGTGGCGCGGGCCTACTAGGCTTGCGCCTCCGCCGGAGGGCGGGCAGAAAAGGCAGATGTTGAAACGCGCCCTGTTGCTCGCCGCCATTGCGGCCACCCCGCTCGCCGCCCAGAACCACCCTGCCGACAACGTCTCCGCCGAAAGGCTGGAGAAGGACGTCGAGAGGCTCGTCAGCTTCGGCACGCGGCACACGCTGTCCACGCAGACCGACCCCAAGCGCGGGATCGGCGCGGCAGTCGATTGGGGGCTCGAGGAGTTCCGCCGCATCGGCGCGAAGTGCGGAGGGTGCCTCGAGGTGCTCCCCGTGGGCGAGACCGTCACCGGCCCGCGCGTCCCCACGCCGACGCTGGTACGCAACGCGGTCGCGATCCAGCGCGGCAGCGAGCGGCCGAACGAGGTCGTGATCGTACAGGGCCATATCGACAGCCGCGTCAGCGACGTGATGGACGCGACCTCCGATGCGCCCGGTGCCAATGACGACGGCAGCGGCACCGCACTGGTGATCGAGGCGGCGCGGGTGCTCAGCGGCACGAAATACCCCACCACCATCATCTACGCCCTGCTTTCGGGCGAGGAGCAGGGCCTCCACGGCGGGCAGATCCTCGCCAATTGGGCCGAGGCGCAGGGCTTTACCGTCAAGGCCGTGCTCAACAACGACATCGTCGGCAATTCCTGCGGCGCGGACGGCTATTGCGAGCCCAAGATCGTGCGCGTCTTCTCCGAAGGCCCGCGCGCCGACCTGACCGACCGGTTGCGCGCCTCGCAAACGCGGTTCGGGGGTGAGAACGATTCGCCCGGACGCAACTTGTCGCGTTGGGTTGCCGACCTTGCGGCGAAGGATGCGAGCGGGCTGCAGGTGCGCCAGATCTGGCGCACCGACCGCATGGGCCGGGGCGGGGATCAGGTGCCGTTCCTCCAGAAGGGCTACCCCGCGATCCGCTTCTCGGTGGGGGTCGAGGATTATGATCACCAGCACCAGGACCTGCGGACCGAGGACGGGGTGTTCTATGGCGACACCATCGGGGAGATGGACTTTGCTTACCTCGCCGGGGTGACGAAGCTCAACGTGCGTGCATTGGACGCGCTCGCCCGCGCGCCGATGCCGCCGAAGGTGACGGTGGATGCGGCGGTGAAGACTTACACCGAAATCGAGTGGAAGCGGCCCGAGGGCGCGACCACCTTCAAAGGCTACAAGCGCCCGACAAACGCCGCCGCTTGGGATGCGGAGCTATTCGTGCAAGGCACCCCGGAAAAGCCGGGCGATCTCGGCGTGATCTTGCAAGGTGTGCGCGGCGACGACTGGCTGTTCGGCGTCGCCGCCTGCAATGGCGAATATTGCTCCCCCGTCTCCAGCGCCGTCCCCGGCGGGGCGTTCGAGCCGGTGGCAAAGGAATAACCTTCGTCATTGCGAGCGGAGCGAAGCAATCCATGAACAGGGCTCACCACGTGTGGCAACGCCAGGCCATGGATTGCCGCGTCACCTAAAGGCTCCTCGCAATGACGAAATTGATAAGCTAGGGCTTCCCCATGCCCAGACCTCCCAAGCTCCCTCAGGGAATGCCCAGCGCCCAACAGGTGCTCGACTTCATCCAGACCTCCGACATTCCCGCTGGCAAGCGCGAGATCGCCAAGGCCTTCGGCCTCAAGGGGCAGGAGAAGATCAAGCTCAAGGCCCTGCTCAAGGACATGGCCGAGGAAGGCCTGATCGACGGCAAGAAGAGCGCGTTCCACCGCATGGGCGGGGTGCCCAAGGTGACGACGCTCAAGATCGTCGCCATCGAAGACGGCGATCTGATCGCCGAGCCCGACAACTGGGATCCCGAAGCCCCCGGTAAGCCGCCGCGGCTCACGATCCGTGAACCGCGCCCGCGCCCCGGCGTGAAGCGCCCGCCTGCGCTCAAGCGCGGTGACCGGGTGCTGGCCCGCACCGAGGAAACCGAAGGCGGCTCCTGGATTGCCCATCCCATGAAAAAGCTCCCCTCGCGCACCGAGGGGCTGATGGGCGTGGTCGAGATCGACAAGACCGGTAAGGCCTGGCTCGCGCCGGTCGACAAGCGCGTGCGCCAGTCCGCGCCCATTGCCGATGTCGGCGAGGCCGAAGCGGGCCAACTCGTGATTGCCGAGCGCGTGGGCCGCTCCGACCGCGCCGGCGTCAAGGTCATCGAAGTGATCGGCGATCCGCTCGCCCCGCGCTCGTTCAGCATGATCGCCATCGCCAAGCACGGCATCCCGCACATCTTCCCCGAGGAAGTGCTGGAAGAGGCCCCGCGCGCAGCCAAGCTCAAGCTGTCGGAGAAGACCCGCGAAGACCTGCGCCACCTGCCCATCGTCGCCATCGACCCCGCCGACGCGCGCGATCATGACGACGCGATCTGGGCCGAGCCCGACGGGCAGGGCGGCTTCAACGCTGTCGTCGCCATCGCCGACGTCAGCTTCTACGTCCGCCCCGGCTCCGCGCTCGACCGCGAGGCGCGCAAGCGCGGCAACTCGGTCTATTTCCCCGACCGCGTGGTGCCGATGCTGCCCGAAGTTCTCAGCGCCGACGTGTGCTCGCTGAAAGAGGGCGAAGACCGCGCGGCAATGGCCTGCCACCTGCACATCAACGCCGACGGCAAGGTCAGCAGTTTCCGTTTCACCCGCGCCCTCGTTCGGATCGCGCACAACATCGCCTATGAGGACGCCCAGAAGGCGGTCGACAGCAGTGCTCCGCCCGAATACCTCGCCAACCTGTGGGAGGCATGGCGCGCGCTTTGTGCCGCCCGCACCGCCCGCGATCCGCTCGAACTGGAACTGCCCGAACGCCGCGTGGTGCTCGACGCCGAGGGCCGCATCGCCGAGATCGCGATCCGCGAACGCCTCGATGCGCACCGTGTGGTCGAGGATTTCATGATCGCGGCCAATGTCGCGGCGGCCAAGGCGCTGGAGGCCAAGACCGCGCCGGTCGTCTACCGCATCCACGAGCCGCCGAGCCGCGAGAAGCTGATCGCTTTGCGAGACTATCTCGCCACGATGGGCAAGAAGCTGGCGCTGGGGCAGGTGGTCACCCCCGGTCTGTTCAACCGGATGCTTAAGGACGTCACCGACGAGGCCGAAAAGGCGCTGGTGATGGAGGCGGTGCTGCGCAGCCAGACCCAGGCCTATTACGGGCCGGCGAACGCGGGGCACTTCGGGTTGTCGCTGGGCTCCTACGCCCACTTCACCTCGCCGATCCGCCGCTATTCGGACCTGTTGGTGCACCGCGCGCTGGTCGATGCCTACAAGCTCGAACAGCCCGCCCCGCCAGGATCGATCCCCGCCTCCAGCGGCCTTTCGGACCGTGACCGCGACTCGCTCCAGCAGGTTTCCGACGCGATCAGCCAGACCGAGCGGCGCGCGATGGAGGCCGAGCGCGACACCATCGACCGCTATGTCGCCGCCTGGCTTTCCGCGCGGGTGGGGGAGGTGTTCGACACCCGCATTACCGGGGTGCAGGCCTTCGGCTTCTTCGCCACCATCGTCGGCCTTGGCGGGGACGGGCTGGTGCCGATCTCCACCCTCGGCGGCGAATATTTCCGCCATGACGAGGCCGCGCAAGCCTTGGTGGGCACCGACAGCGGGACGAGTTTTGCCAGCGGCGACCGGCTGAAACTGAAGTTGGCCGAGGCCAACCCGCTCACCGGGTCGCTCAAATTCGTGCTGCCGGACGCCGATACGAACGCGATCGAGCCGCGCGGGAATCGTCCCGATGACCGCAAGCGCGGCCCCGGCGGGCCAAGAAAGGCGGGAAAATTCATGGTGGGCCAGCGCGGGCGACCCGGCAATATCCGCCATCAGGGCCGCAAGAAGTAGGGCGGGGGCCCAGGACCGGGGGCGACCGCGCCTAAACCGTGTGGTCGCTCTTGGTCTCGTCGTAATCGGCAGGGATGATGTAGAGCGGGCAGGGCAGGCTCCCCGCCGCGCCCGAGAAGTGCGTCACAAGCGGGCCGGGGGCTGCGCCCTTGGCTGCACCCAGCACCAGCGCCCCGACCTCGGGATGGTCGGCGAGGAACTCGCTGACGATCCGCTGCCCCTGACCGATCTTGACCGAAATCGTCGGCATGATCCCGCTTTCCGCGAGCAGATTGCCCGCGACCCCGTGCGCGAGCATCTCGGCCCGGTCACGCGCCTCGGCCTCGATCGTCGCCTGCACCGCGCCGAAAGCGCTGAAATTCTGCTGCGGCACCAGCGCCAGCAAATGCACCGCGCCGCCCACCGCCACAGCCCGGCGCGCGGCATAGCGCAGCGCCGCAGTCGCCTCTTCGCTCTCGTCGATGATGACCAGAAATGTGCGCATCGTCTCGCCCCGTTACGGCTGCGGCCTATCAATGCATTCGTATGGATTGGCAAGGGGCAGCGCTCAACTGCCATTCTGGCCCTTGCTCGCCGCTAGGGAATTGGCCAGAGAAAACCCAAGGATCGTACACGGGAGTTACAACGGATCATGGCCCTCGACATCAAGATGCCGGCTTTGTCGCCCACCATGGAAGAGGGCACGCTCGCCAAGTGGCTGGTGAAGGTGGGGGACACGGTTTCCTCGGGCGACGTGATGGCCGAGATCGAGACCGACAAGGCGACGATGGAATTCGAGGCGGTCGACGAGGGCGTGATCGCCGAGATCCTGATCGACGCGGGCACCGAGGGCGTGAAGGTCGGCGCGGTGATCGCGCGGCTGACGGTGGAGGGCGAGGAGGCAGCGCCGGCCCCGGCCCCGGCCCCTGCACCTGCCGAGGAAGTGCCCGCCGCCGATGGCCCCTCCGCTACCCCGACTGCCAAGAAGATGGCCGAGCAGGCCGGGATCGACCTTGCCGGCGTCACCGGCACAGGCCCCAAGGGCAAGATCACCAAGGAGGATCTCGAGGCCGCGATCAGCAAAGGCGGCGGCGCGCCTACTCCCGCTCCGGCGGCAGCCCCCGCGCCTGCACCGCCCCCCGTCGCTTCGGGACAGCGCATCATCGCCTCGCCGCTTGCCAAGCGGATTGCTGCCGACAAGGGCATTGACCTGTCGCAGGTCAAGGGCACCGGCCCCAATGGCCGGATCGTCAAGGAAGACGTCGAGAGCTTCACCCCTGCTGCGGCGGCGCCCGCGGCCCCGGCCCCGGCAACGAGCGCGCCTGCACCGGCCGCGAGCCCCGCGCCTGCCCCCGCCATCGAAGGCGGCGCGCCCTTCGCCGAGGAGAAGCTCTCAGGCGTGCGCAAGGTCATCGCCCGCCGCCTCACCGAGAGCAAGCAGACCGTCCCGCATTTCTACCTCACCATCGACATCCGCCTCGATCCGCTCCTGGAATTGCGCGCACAGCTCAACAAGTCGCTCGAGCCCGACGGGGTGAAGCTGTCGGTCAACGACCTGCTCATCAAGGCGCTCGCCCGCGCGCTGATCCGCGTGCCGCAGTGCAATGTCAGCTACCACGGCGACACGCTGCGCCGCTACAGCCGCGCCGACATCTCCGTGGCGGTGGCCGCCCCCTCGGGCCTGATCACGCCGGTCATCACCAGCGCCGACACCAAAGGCCTAGCCGCGATCTCGACCGAGATGAAGACGCTTGCGGGCAAGGCGCGCGACGGCAAGCTGATGCCGCACGAATACCAGGGCGGCACGGCGAGCCTCTCGAACCTCGGCATGTTCGGGATCAAGCAGTTCGACGCGGTGATCAACCCGCCGCAGGGTATGATCCTTGCGGTGGGCGCGGGCCAGCAGGCGCCCTATGTGGTGAACGGCGCGATCGAAGTGGCAACC
>NZ_JAMNXL010000208.1 GCF_023653175.1 Erythrobacter sp.
GAACAACGAACTCCAGTCGCTGACCACCGGCGGCGCGGGTTCGGGCACGGTGATCGAGAACCTGCTCTCGTTCAACAGCTCGGATGACGGCGTCGAATTCTTCGGCGGCGGTTTCAACGCCCGCAACTTCGCGATCATTGGCGCTTCGGACGACTCGCTCGACGTCGACACCGGCGCGATCGTCAACCTCGACACCGTGATCGCGGTGCAGCGTTCGTCGACCGGCGACCGCGGGATCGAACTCGACTCGCCCAACGTGTCGGACCGTACCCCGTCGAACGCGATCCCGCAGACCCGCTTCCAGGTGAACAACTTCACCTTCGTGATGCGTGATGGCGCTCCGCAGGTCATCCAGGCCCGCGGCGGTGCGGCGCTCGGCCTCACCAACGGCGTGATCAATGCCGGCACCAACCACTGCTTCCAGATCGACGAAGCCCCGACGCTCGCGGCGCTCATCGGTGTCGACTCGGTGGTCGGCGATTGCCCGGCGGTCGATCCGATCCGTGGCGGTGGCGGCAACACCAACGCACAGGTCGCGACCGCGATCAACGGCGGCACCAACAACAACTTCGCCTTTGCGATCACGCTGACGAACAACGTCGTCAACGGCACGGGTGAAACCGGCCGCACCGCGTTCAACGCCAACACCCGTTCGGCCTTCTTCCCGACCCGTACCTACGTCGGGGCGATCCAGAACGCGGCAGCGCTGACCTCGATCTTCGGCAACTGGACCTGCAACTCGTCGATCCAGAACTTCAGCAGCGCCACCGGCTCCTGCACCTCGCTGCCGGTCTACCCGGCTTAAGCGGCGCAAATGATACGAGGGGGGCGAGGCCGCATCACGGTGCTTGGCTTCCCCCCCCTTGACGCATTCTGACGGGCTGCGGAGCAGCCTGTGACACAGATTCAGGCCAATTCTTGAGGGGGTCCTCACTATGTCGACCGGCGCGCGCCTGGCAGGGCTGCTGCTTCTCACCACTTCGCTGACCTTGCCGTCGGTGCTCCGTGCGCAGGAAGCGCCGCAAGAGGAGACCACCGCAGAGGAAACCGAGGATCCGCTCACCGACGCCGTCGATGGCGAGCCCCCGGAAGAAGAGCTCCAGGATACCGACATCTCGCTCCCGGGCGGCGATATCATCGTCACCGGCCGCCGTCAGCGCAACCCCGAGCGCACCTCGGGTCAGGTGCTGAGCGTGCTGTCCGAGGCGGATATCGCGCGCTCGGGTGAAGGCGACATCGCCGGCGCCCTCGCCCGCGTCAGCGGTCTGTCGCTGGTCGGCAACGGCCGCGTCTTCGTGCGCGGCCTCGGCGACCGCTATTCGCTCGCCCTGCTCAACGGCCTGCCCCTGCCGAGCCCCGAGCCCCTCAGCCGCGTGGTTCCGCTCGACATTTTCCCGACCAGCGTGATCTCTTCGAGCATCGTGCAGAAGACCTATTCCGCCAACTTCCCCGGCGAATTCGGCGGCGGTGTGATCAACCTCACCACCAAGGCGATCCCGACCGAGAGCTTCCTCACCCTCTCTCTTTCGGGCAGCGGCGATACGGAGACGACCTTTCAGAACGGCCTGACCTATTTCGGCAGCCGCTGGGACACCTTCGGCTTCGACAACGGCAACCGCGATTTCCCGACCGTGCTTCAGGACGCGATCGCCAGCGGCACCCGCGTCAATGACCTGTCGGCAGCGGATCAGCGCCAGCTTGCAGGGCAGATCATGCCCACCAACCTGGTGACGCTGCAGAAAAACGACCAGCTGCCGATGAATTTCAGCGCCAACCTGACCGGGGGCACCTCCTTCGAGATCGGTGACGGCAACTATCTGGGCGTCATCGCCACTGCCGGGATCACCAACACCTGGCGCAACCGCAACGTCACCAGCCAGCAGTTCGGTGACGCGCAGGCGGGGCAGATCCTGTTCGATTCGCAGAACTTTATCACCGACAACAAGGTGCTGGTGAACGCGCTGATCGGCTTCGGGCTCGATATCGGCGAACACACGATCCGCTGGACCAACCTTTATATCCGCGACACCCTGAAGACGGCGCGGCTTGCCACCGGCACCGACAGCTTCACCGATGTGGCGCGCCCGTTCGACTTCCAGACCCAGCAAACCGGCTGGTTCGAACGCCAGCTGATGGACACGCAGCTGGTCGCCGAACTCGATTTCGACACATTCGAAGTCGACCTTCGCGGCGGCTACGCCCGCACCGATCGTGAGGCACCCTATAACGCGATCGTGCCCTATATCCGCACCAACATCCCCAACGATCCGTTCGGCAGCCGCTTCGTGGTCGATGTCGGCGCGCTGATCGGCGGGACCGAGCGTATTCAGGTCGGCTTCGAGGACCTCACCGAGGAACTCTGGTTCGGCGGCGCGGACGTGACCTTCAATGTTACCGACACGCTGTCACTGACGACCGGCTACGCCTATTCGGACACGAGCCGGCGGTCGCTGTCGTTCATCGTCCGGCCGCTGATCGCGTCCACGGCTGACCGTACCAGCATCCTGCGCGCGCTGGGCCTGCGCCAGCCGGGGCAGATCATCAACGGCGCGACACTTGCGACCGATGCGAATGGTAACGGCTTCTTCACCGTCACCGCCTCCGACCCGACCCCCTTCCCGGTCTTCGATGCCGCACTGACGGTGCATGCCGGATATGGCCTGGCGCGTTACCGTCCGACCGACAGGCTGAGCCTCGAGGCGGGCGTCCGCTTCGAGGACGGTCTGCAGGTCGCCGCGCCCGATCCGACCTTCGGCGGCGGCAACATCGCCAACCCGACGCGGATCGCCAACGACTACTTCCTGCCCTCGGGCACGGTCACCTGGGAGCCGATCGACGATCTGCAGCTGCGCTTCGCCGCCTCGCAGACCATCGCCCGACCGCAGTTCCGCGAGCTGGTCGAGCAGACCTATTTCGATCCGGAATCGAACCGCCGTTTCCGCGGTAACCCCTTCCTGGTCGACAGCGAGCTGATCAACGTGGAAGCGCGCGCCGAATATTATCTCGGCGGCCCGCGCCGGGTGAGCCTTGCGGGCTTCTTCAAGAAGATCGACAACCCGATCGAAAACTTCCTGATCACCGCGCCCGGCATCATCGAGACGAGCTACGCCAACGCGCCCTCGGCCGAGCTCTACGGCGCCGAACTCGATGTCGCCTACGGCATCGATCTGGCAGACTGGGGCGGGTTCTTCGAGACCAAGCAGTTCCTGATCCTCGCCAACTACACCTACACCCAGTCGAGCATTGCGGTGGGTGCGACCGACCTTGCGCCGATCCCCGGGGCGACCGGCCAGCTCGCCAGCCAGCTGTTCGACGACGGCGCGCCGCTGGTCGGCCAGTCGGACCACGTCGCCAACCTCTCGCTCGGTATCGAGGATGACGACAAGGTTCAGCAGTTAACCGTGCTGTTCAACTACGCGAGCGAGCGCGTGACGCTGCGCGGCGGGGCGCTGCCCGACGTCGTCGAGGATCCCGGCCTCACCGTCGACCTCGTGGGCCGGACGGAAGTCAAGCTGGGCGGCCTTCCGCTCGAGCTGAGCTTCGAGGTGCGCAACATCTTTGGACGCGACAACTTCGAGTTCCAGGAGATCAACGGCAACCGCGCCGAGATCAACACCTACGATGTCGGCACCAGCTTCTCGCTCGGGGTGAAGGCGGAGTTCTGACCGTCTGATCCGTATTCGACACAACAAAAAGGCCGCCCCAAACAGGGCGGCCTTTTTCGTTGGTCGCCAAGTGGCAGCGCGTGACCGGGTGCAACAGCGCCAGCAGGCCCCCGCCCGCCCCGCTCAGCTCAGATCGAAGACATAGCCCAGCGAGCGGACCGTGCGCAGCGGATTGCCGCCGCCTGCCGCCTTGATCGCGCGGCGCAGGCGGCCGATCCACACGTCGACGGTGCGCTCGTCGATCGGGGGTTCGCGCTTGCCGAGGCCGTTGATCAGATCCTCGCGGGTCAGCACCCGGTTGGGGTTCTCGGCGAGGAAGCGCAGCAGCCGGAACTCGTTGGGGCGCAGAACGATCGGTTGCTCGTTCCAGCGCGCCTGCAAGGCTGCCATGTCGATCGTCAGCGCGCCCAGCTCGAAGCGCCGCGTTGGCTGGCGCTCCACCCCGCGCGATTGCAGCGCGAGCACCCGGTCGAGCACCGCGGTGCGGGTTAGCGGCCCGATCACGTAGTCGTCCGCCCCGGCCCGCAGCGCGCGGCGGCGGTCCTCGGGATCGTCCTCCTCGAGCACCATGGTGACATGGGCATCGGCGGTGCGGGCATCGGCGCGCAGGCGGCGGCACATCTCGAGCCCCGCCAACTCGGGCATCACCCAGTCGACAAAGGCCCACATCGGTCCCTCGACCAGCCGCCGCGGGCCTTCGGCCCCCAGCCTGTCGAAGGTGAAGCGGCGCTGGTCATGGACGAAATCCTCGAGGCTCTCGCCCAGTTCGCTCGTCAGGAAGATATTGACGACATCCATGTTTCTGACAGCCCCGGTTTTCGGCGGGATTGGCGCAAGGGTGTGACGCGTTTGTGACTGGTTTTCAGTTGTAAGTAACCGCCCCGGGGAAAGATTGACAGCCTGTCCCGAACCCGGTCAGGCCAGTGTCAGTCCCCCGTCGACCACCAGCGTCTGCCCTGTGATGTAGGCCGAGAGCGGCGAGGCGAGGAACAGCGCGGCGCCGGCCGTATCCTCGGGCGTGCCCATGCGGCGCAAGGGGATGCGTTTGATGCTGGCCTCGAGGCGCTCGGGGTGATCGGTGGTCACGGAGGTGAGCTTGGTCGGCACCAATCCCGGGGCGATGCCGTTGACCCTGATGCCGTCGCGCGCCCAGGCCTCACCCAGCGTCTTGGTGAGGCTCGCCGCACCCGCCTTCGATGCCGCATAGGCGGGCGTGCCGATGGTCGATTTGAACGCGGCGACGCTGGAGACGATGATGATCGCGCCCTTGGCCTCGGCCAGCTGAGGGTGGAAGGCGCGCGCGGCGTCCATCACCGAGTTGAGGTTGATATCGACCACCGCGTCCCAGCCCTCGCGGGTAAACTCCTGCCGCCCGTAACGCACCGTGCCCTGGCAAAGCACCAGCACGTCGAGCGGGCCGAAGCTGGCCGCCAGCCGCCCCGCCGCCTCGCGGTCGGTCAGGTCGAGCTGGCGGTATTCGAGGCCGGTGAAGTCGCTGTCCTCGGCCTCGAGATAGTCGCCGAAGTCGGGCCGCGTTCCGGTGACGGTCACGTTCGCGCCCCGCTGGCGGAACCCGTGCGCGATGCCGTTCCCGATCCCGCTCGACCCGCCGATGACGAGGACGCGCTTGGCGGTGAAGTCGAGCGGTTCGGCCATGTCAGATGCTCCGTGAGATCACTTCCTTCATGATCTCGTTGGTGCCCCCGAAAATCCGCGTCACGCGCGCGTCGCGCCACAGGCGGGCGATGGCGTATTCGTTCATGTAGCCCGCCCCGCCGTGGAGTTGCAGCGCAGTGTCGCAGCATTCCCACTGGAGGTCGGTGTGCCACAGCTTGGCGGCGCTCGCCTCGTCGGTGGTTAGCTCGCCCGCGAGGTGCTTGCGGATCGCCCAGTCGAGATGTGCCCAGCCCACCTGCAGCTTGGCTTTGAGGTCGGCGAGGGTGAACTTGGTGTTCTGGAATTCGAACACGGTCTTGCCGAAGGCCTTGCGGTCCTTGGTGAACTTCACCGCCTCGTCGAACGCCCGCTGCGCCGCGGCTTGCGCGCCGACCGCGATGCCGAGGCGTTCCTGCGGCAGTTCCTCCATCAGGTGCACAAACCCCATGCCCTCGGCGCCGAGGATGTTGGTCATCGGCACGCGGCAATCGTTGAAGAACAGCTCGGAAGTGTCGGCGGCGTGCTGCCCGATCTTGTCGAGATTGCGCCCGCGCTCGAACCCGGGGGTGTCGGCGTCGACCA
>NZ_JAMNXL010000209.1 GCF_023653175.1 Erythrobacter sp.
AGCGTGTGAAGCAGCTCGGCGATGCCGGGGTAGAGCGGCTCGTCGAGCAGGCCCTCCTCGCGCCGCGCGCGGAAGCTGGAGCGGTAGAACTCGGTGACCGTGCGGTTCTGCTTGTCCGACAGGGCGGGGGCGAGGCTGCGGACGGCGGCGGGCAGGCTGAGGCCGACGATCCGGCGCACGTCATGGTTGTCGGGCGGCGCCAGCCCGGCGCGGGTGAAGGCGCGCTCCATCGCCCAGCACACATCGGCCTGTCCGTCGACCAGCGTGCCGTCGCAGTCGAAGACGGCAAGGCGGGTCACGAGGCGATGTTCCGGACGAGGTGGGCGAGGGCGGCGTGCCCCGCGGTCTCGAGGCCGAGGGCAATGCGGGCGCGTTCGGCGGCCGACTTGTTCTGCGACAGCTTGAGGGTAGGGCGCCAGGCCTGCACCTCGAGCACGAAGCCGGTGATACCCCGAAAGAGGCCGCCCCACACCTTTTCCGAGGACTCCTCCGCCCGCCACGGCGCGCCTTCCAGCCGCCCCTCGTGCTTAAGGATCGCGGCGTGCAGAAAGGCTTCGAGCCCCGCATCGTCCAGCTTGCGAACGCGGCCCTCGAGCTCGAGCGCGATGTAGTCCCACGTGGGCACGGTGTCGCGGTTGTCGTACCAGCGCGGGGAGACATAGGCGTCGGGCCCGTTGACCACGATCAGCGCGGTCGTCCCGTCCAGATGCCGCGTCAGGGCATTGCCGCGCGCGAGGTGGAACTGGATCGCACCGTCGGCGGTGGCGAGCAGGGGCGTGTGCGCCACCCTCGGCCCGTCGGGGGTCTGGGCGAACACCATGCCGAAGCCGATCTCCTCGATCAGGCTTTCGCACAGGGCGCGGTCCTCGGTGCGGTAGAGCGGGTTGGGATGCATCAGCGTACCGGCTTGCGGCCTCCGGGCTTGGCCCCGGGCTTGGCTCCCGGCTTGGCCTTTGCTGCGGGCTTGGGCTTGCTCTTGGGCTTGGCCTGGCCCTTGGCACTCGCCGTCCCCCGCGCCCGCCGCGGCGCGCGCTCTTCCTTGCGCGCCTGCTTGAAGTGGCGGCGCGCGGCCTGCTTCTTTTCCTCGGCCGTTTTCTCGGGGGTCTCCTCGCGCAAGGGAGAGGCGTCCGAGAGCCCGGGGTCGAAACCCAGCACCTCCATGCTCGCGGCAAAATGCGGCGGGAGTTCTGCGGTCACATCGAGCTTGCCGCCAGACCCCTCGCCCGCCTTGGGCTCGGTGATGATCAACCGGCGGGCGTGCAGGTGCATCTTGCGGCTGACCGCGCCGGTCAGGAAGGCGTCGGGCCCGCCATATTTGCCGTCGCCGACGATGGGGTGGCCGATCGCGGCCATGTGGACGCGCAGCTGATGGGTGCGCCCCGTCAGCGGCTCGAGCTCGACCCACGCCGCGCGCTCTCCGGCATGATCGACCACGCGGTAGCGGGTCTTGGCGGCCGCACCGTTCTCCTCGTCGATGTGCATTTTCTCGCCGCCGGTGCCCGGCTGCTTGGCGAGGGCTGCGTCGATCACGCCTTCAGACAGCGCCGGATTGCCGACCACCAGCGCCCAATAGACCTTCCGGGCGGAGCGGCTGGCGAAGCGCTTGGAGAAACTCGCCGCGCTGCCGGGGGTGCGGGCGATCAGCAGGACGCCGCTGGTATCCTTGTCGAGCCGGTGGACAAGGCGCGGGCGGGGCGTGCGCTCGGTCTCGACGAAGGCATCGAGCAGCCCGTCGACATGCTTGGTGGTCTTGCTCCCGCCCTGCGTGGCGAGGCCGGGGGGCTTGTTGAGCACGATCGCGCTCGGCGTCTCGCGGATCACCATGTCCTTCGCCTCGGCGATCTGTTCGGGACTGAGCGCGCGCGCCTTGGGCTTGGCCGGCTCGCGCGGGGGCTCCTCGCCGCCGGGCGGCACGCGCAGCACCTGCCCGGTGGCGAGGCGATCCTCGGGCTTGGCGCGCTTGCCGTCGACGCGGATCTGCCCGGTGCGCGCCCAGCGCGATACGGTGGCGAAGCCGACCTGCGGCAGGTTGCGCTTGAACCAGCGGTCGAGCCGGATGCCGTTGTCGTCCTCGGCCACGGTGAACTGGCGGACATTGTCTGTCGGTTGCTCGCTCATCGCGGCGCTCCCTGCATGGCGACAAGGCCGATGACAACCGCCGCCATGCCAGCGATCAGCGAGGCGGCGGCGTATCCGAAGGCCAGCCCCGCCTGCCCGCGGTGGAGCATGGTGACCAGCTCGTTGGAAAAGGCGCTGAAGGTGGTGAACCCGCCGAGCAGCCCGACGCCGAGCAGCAGCCGCGCGGTCTCGGCCGCCGCCGCGCCAGGGGCCGAGCGCGCGAACCAGCCGACCAGCGCGCCCATCAACAGGCTGCCGGCGATGTTGACGGCGAGCGTGCCCCACGGAAAGGCATTGCCCTCGCCCGCCAGAGCGCTCACCCAGCGCCCCGCGTGATAGCGCAGCACCGAGCCCGCCGCGCCGCCGGCGGCAACGTAAAGGCTTGCCTTGAAGGGAGAGATCACAGCGTCCATCGCGCGGCCATAGCGAGGCTCTCGCGCCGTGGCTAGGCAGGCTGCGCCGCGCAAATGCACTCTGGCGGCTTGCCATTTTTCCCGTGTTGGACTAGGGGGGCGCGGTTTGAAGGGCGGTCCCTCGAGGGAATCGCCCATGTTTCATTGGAAATTCATCGCGTACCCTTGCGCAGAATCGTGCAAGGCTCTGGCGTTTGGACATGAGGTAGTCGTCGTTTATGCAAATCATGGTTCGCGATAACAATGTCGATCAGGCCCTGCGCGCGCTCAAGAAGAAGCTGCAGCGCGAGGGCGTTTATCGCGAAATGAAGCTGCGTCGCCACTACGAGAAGCCGTCGGAAAAGCGCGCCCGCGAAAAGGCTGCTGCCGTGCGCCGCGCCCGCAAGATGGAGCGCAAGCGGATGGAGCGCGACGGGAGCAAGTAATCCCGTCGTCGAGCGTGCATCCGGCAGCGGAAGCCGCTTGAAACACCCTTTCCGATCAGTCATCAGGGCGCGGCATCAAACCCGCGCCCTTTTGTCGTCGCGCATCCGTGACTAGCAGGACAACACCATGACCGAGATTACCCGCGTTCCGATCGCTCCGCTCGCCAAGGGCTCGCTGACCAAGCTTTGGATCGGGGTGGTCCTCGCCATCCTGGTGGGCGCCGGCCTTGCCTGGGCCGCTGTGCCGCGCGGGCTCGATGTCGATGTGGTGCAGGCCGGCACCGGCCCGATGCCCAAGGAAGGCGAGGTGATCTTCGTCAAGTACAAGGGCAAGCTCGCCGCCGACGGCACGGTATTCGAGGATGCGCAGGCCAGCCCCTTCCCCGTCAAGGACCTGTTCCCCGAAGGCAATCCCTTCCTCTACGAGAAGGGCCAGATGATCCCGGGCTTCTATGAAGGCCTCAAGAACGTCCAGAAGGGCGGCAAGTACGAAATCTTCATCCCCGCCGAGATGGCCTATGGCGCCAGCCCCCCGCCGCAGTCGCCGATCCCGCCCAACGCCGATCTCGAGTTCGAGATCGAGGTGACCGGGATCATGACCCGCGCCGCGGTGGAGCGCAATCTCCAGCTGCTGCGTGACCAGATGCAGGCGCAGATGGGCGGCCCCCAAGGCGCGCCGGGCGGCGCACCGGGGGGTGAGGCGCCGGGCGGGGCGCCCCAGGGCGCACCGGGCCAGTAAGGGAGCACGCAAGCATGTCGGTCGACAAGGCAACCGTTGCCAAGATCGCCAGCCTCGCGCGCATCCGCATGGATGACGAAGCCCTCGAGCGGATGGTGCCGGAACTCAACGGCATCCTCCAATGGGTCGAGCAATTGGGCGAGGTCGATGTGACGGGGATCGAGCCGATGGCGGCGGTGATCCCCAACACCCTGCGCCTGCGCGACGATGTTGTGGACGCCGATCCGCTGACCGGCGGGGGCAAGCAGGGCGACGTGCTCGCCAATGCGCCCGCGGCCGAGCACGGCTTCTTCGGCGTGCCCAAGGTGATCGAGTGATTTTCCGACGCCCGCTCCTGTGTTCCCCTCCCGCCTGCGCGAGGGGGTAGGGGTGGGAAAAAGCTTGCAACCTCCGTGTGCGGACAGGCCCACCCCCGGCCTCTTCCGCAGGCGGGAGGGGAGATGAAATGACCGACCTGACCTCTCTCGGTGTCAAAGAAATCCGCGACGGCGTGGCGCAGGGTGACTTCACCGCCCGCGAAGTAGCGGAAAGCTTCAACGCCGCCGTCGCCGGGGCCGCCGCGCTCAACGCCTTCATCGTCACCACCCCCGACCACGCCCTCGCCGCCGCCGACAAGGTCGACGCCGCGCGCGCTGCGGGCGAGGCGCTGGGCAAGATGGCGGGCGTGCCGATCGGCATGAAGGACCTGTTCGCCACCCACGGCGTGCAGACCACGGCGGCCAGCCACATCCTCGAAGGCTTTACCCCCCGCTACGAGAGCACCGTCAGCCAGAAGCTGTGGGACGCGGGCGCGGGGATGCTGGGCAAGCTCAATCTCGACCAGTTCGCGATGGGCTCGTCGAACGAGACCTCCTATTTCGGCAATGTCAGCTCACCGTGGCGCAAGGCGGGCAGCAACCAGCCGATGAGCCCCGGGGGCTCCTCGGGAGGATCGTCCTCGGCAGTCGCCGCGCGTATCGCGCCGGCCGCGACCGGGACCGACACCGGCGGCTCGATCCGCCAACCTGCGGCCTTTACCGGCATCTGCGGGATCAAGCCAACCTATGGGCGGTGTTCACGCTGGGGCATCGTCGCCTTCGCCTCGAGCCTCGATCAGGCCGGGCCGATGGCGCGTTCGGTCGAGGATTGCGCGATCATGCTCGGCGCGATGGCGGGGTTCGATCCCAAGGACGCGACCTCGTTGCAGATGGATGTGCCCGACTGGGAGGCTGAACTCAACAGCGACCTGCGCGGCAAGAAGGTCGGCATCCCGCGCGAATACCGGATGGAGGGCACCGATCAGGCGATCCTCGATTCGTGGGAGCAGGGCAAGGCGTGGCTGCGCGATGCGGGCGCGGAAATCGTCGACGTTTCGCTGCCGCACACCAAGTATGCGCTGCCCGCCTATTACATCGTCGCGCCTGCCGAAGCCTCGAGCAACCTCGCCCGTTATGACGGGGTGCGCTACGGCCTGCGCGATCTGCCCGAAGGTGTTGGCCTTCAGGACATGTACGCCGCCACCCGCGCCGCGGGCTTCGGCGACGAGGTCAAGCGCCGCATCCTGATCGGCACCTATGTGCTCTCGGCAGGGTTCTACGACGCCTATTACACGCAGGCGCAGAAGGTGCGCGCCCTCGTGGCCCGCGATTTCGCCCGCGCCTTCGCGGAATGCGACGTGATCCTCGCGCCCACCACGCCGACGGCGAGCTTCCCGCTGGGTTCGATGAACGAAGACCCGCTGACGATGTATCTGAACGACGTCTTCGCGGTCCCCGCGTCGCTCGCCGGTCTGCCAGCGATGAGCGTGCCTGCGACCATCAACGCCGACGGCTTGCCGCTGGGCCTCCAGATCGTGGGCCGCCCGTTCGACGAACAGGGCGTGCTGAATGCCGGCCTCGCGATCCAGCAACGCGCGAGCTTCACCGCCAAGCCGGAGAAGTGGTGGTGACATCCGAGATTGCCTTCAAGCCTTTCTTCGAATTGATTTCGGGGATGGCGGGGCTCTCATTCGTGATTTCAGGCACTTACAATTACGTTCTGTTTCGCCGCGTTTTCTCGCTCAATTACTTCGTGATTGCCGGCCCCAACGACATCATCATGTCGGCATTCCTTGTGCTCCTTCTGTTGTCGTTCCTGCTGGTGATTTATGTCGTGCTGTTCGCATTGTGCGAGCTGTTCAGGCGGAGCACGGGCAAGATGAGCCAGCGCTGGGCGGCGCTTGTTCC
>NZ_JAMNXL010000210.1 GCF_023653175.1 Erythrobacter sp.
ACCGATCACGGTGTGGATCTCGTCGATGAACAGCACCGCGTGCGGCATCGCCTCAAGCTCGGTCACGACCTGCTTGAGCCGTTCTTCAAAATCGCCGCGATAGCGCGTGCCGGCCAGCAGCGCGCCCATGTCGAGCGAGTAGATCACCGCCTCGGCGAGCACCTCGGGCACGTCGCCCTCGATGATCTTGCGTGCGAGGCCCTCGGCGATCGCGGTCTTGCCGACGCCGGGATCGCCGACAAAGAGCGGGTTGTTCTTGGAACGGCGGCACAGGATCTGGATCGTCCGGTCGACCTCCGGCCCTCGGCCGATCAGCGGGTCGATCTTGCCGGCCTCGGCCTTGGCGTTGAGGTTGACGGTGAACTGGTCGAGCGCGGTTTCCTTCTTGTTGCCGCCGCTCTCCTTGCTGCTCGCTTGCGCCGATTCCTCGGCCTTGTCGGTGCCCTGCGGGGTCTTGGGCTCGATCTGGCGGCCGCCCTTGCCGATGCCGTGGCTGATATAGCTCACCGCATCCAGCCGGCTCATGTCCTGCTGCTGGAGGAAATAGACCGCGTAGCTATCGCGTTCGGAGAACAACGCGACCAGCACGTTGGCGCCAGTGACGGTGTCCTTGCCCGAGGACTGGACATGCAGGATCGCGCGCTGGATCACCCGCTGGAATCCCGCAGTAGGCTGCGGATCGGCGCCGTCCTCGGTCTTCAGGGACTGGTATTCCTGATCGAGATACTGCTTCACCACCTCGCCAAGCTCGGCCAGGTCGACCCCGCAGGCGGCCATCACGGCGGCGGCGTCCTCATCATCGATCAGCGCCAGCAGCAGGTGTTCGAGCGTGGCATATTCGTGCCGCCGCTCGGACGCATTGCCGAGTGCGTTGTGCAGCGTGCGTTCGAGGTTCTGGGCGAAGCTGGGCATGGGAGAGGCCTTTTCAGCGGGTGGATGCCCGTGGCGAAGGGGCGGGAGAGGCCGGATTTCGACTATATGGGTCGGGGTGCAGGAATTGCGAATCCCGAGACAGGAGTAAGACCGGGGCAGGGCGGCAAAATCATCCACCCCCCTTCCCGAACAGTGTGTCGGCAGCGGCGCGGTGCGCGGCGACCTTGGCGCGATGGGCACAAACGCGCGCGATTTCAGCCTCAAGCAGGACGATGCGTTCGTCCAGTTCGGCCTGCGAGTAAGGGCCGAGGTCCTCGGCGGCGAGCCTCGAGGCGGCGTCTCCGACAGGCCGGGGGCGATCGGGTTCTTCCATTGCCTCGCAGCATCCGCCCCAAGCGGCTTGCTGTCAATCGGCGAGACGGTTATTCGCGAGGTGAACTTTGGTTAACTTGCGGTTGCGGGGATGACACTAATGGGGGTGAGTGGCGGTCCGGGTGTCCCGGAGACCATGCAATCGATTGGGTTCGATGCGCCCGGCGGGCCCGAGGTGCTGTGCATCGGGACTTCGCCGGTTCCCCGGCTGCGGCCCGACGATGTGTTGATCCGCGTCGCCTATGCCGGGGTCAACCGACCCGATTGCCTGCAGCGCGCCGGACTCTATCCCGCACCGCCGGGCGCCTCGCCCCTGCTGGGCCTCGAGGTTTCGGGCGAGATCGTCGCTGTCGGCAGCGAAGTCCCGCGCGAGATGATCGGGCAGAATGTCGCGGCGCTCACCCCGGGCGGCGGCTATGCGGAATATTGCGCCGCGCACTGGCAGCATTGCCTGCCAGTGCCAGCGGGGATGCTGCTGGCCGAGGCAGCCGCGATCCCCGAAACGCTGTTCACCGTGTGGCACAACCTGTTCGAACGCGGCCTTGCGCGCGATGGGGAGCGCGTGCTGGTCCACGGCGGAACCTCCGGCATCGGCACCATGGCGATTCTGCTCGCCAGAGCCTTCGACATGGAGGTGATCGTGACCTGCGGCGATGATGCCAAGTGTGCCGCGGCCACCCGCATCGGCGCTAACCACACGATCAACTACCGCGAAACCGATTTCGTCGAGGCCGTCATGGCGCACACGGGCGGCAAGGGCGTCGACATCGTGCTCGACATGGTCTCGGGCGATTATGTCGCCAGGAACCTCAAGTGCCTCACCGAGGATGGCCGCCATGTGACCATCGCGGTGCTGGGCGGCACGCGGGCCGAGATCAACATGGCGCAGGTGATGATGCGCCGGCTGACGCTCACCGGATCGACCCTGCGCCCGCGCTCGGATGCTTTCAAATCCGCACTCGCCGACGAGATCGCCGACAATGCCTGGCCGCTGTTCGCCGAGGGCGAGATCGCGCCGGTGATGGACATGAGTTTCCCCCTCGCCGAAGCCGCCGCCGCCCATGCGCGGATGGAGGCAGGCGAGCATGTCGGGAAGATCGTGCTGGAAGTGGCGGGGGGGGTAAGCGATGGAAGCAGGTGACTGGATCAATCTCGCCGGTCTGGTCATCGCCACCGGGCTCGCCGTGAAGGGCTTGATCGAATATCGCTCCAGCATTGCCGAAAAGCAGCGCGCACTGCGCTGGCAGCAGGCTGAAACCGCGCGCGAGATCATCGAAGCGCTGCGCGGCAATCTCCATGCCTCGGCGGCGCTCAAGATGCTTGATTGGACCGGCATCACCTATCGCAAGCCCGACGGCACGGCGACGGCGCAGATCACGACCGCGCAGCGCCGTTTCATGTTGAGGATCGAGGGTGCCATCTTCGACCCCGAGGCCGAGCGGGACGCTGAATTCGTCCGCGACTGTTTCGACCGCCTATTCGAGGATTGCTGCCTGATCGAAGCCTATATCGCCAGCGGGCTGGTCAAGGCGGAGGATCTGACGGCCTATTTCTGCCATTACATGAAACTTGCTGCGGCCCCGGACGAGGCCGTGGTGCTTGATCGCTTCGCGCGGGCCTATGGCTACAAGGCATTCTTTGGTTTCCGCGACCGGATGCGAAGGGCTGGGCAGGCGTGAACGAGCCACTCACCCTCCACGAAGACCCCCGCAGCGGCAATTGCTACAAGATCCGCCTGACCGCCGCGCTGCTCGGCCTGCCGTTGGTGGTGCGCGGCTACGACATCATGAAGGGCGAGACCCGCACGCCCGAGTTTCTGGCGCAGGTCAACGCCAACGGGCGCATTCCCGTGCTCCAGATCGGTGAAGGCGGCGGGGCGCGCTTCCTTCCCGAAAGCAACGCTGCCTGCTGGTATCTCGCCAAGGATTCCGCGCTAGTCCCGCAGGATCGCTTCGGCGAGGCGGATTGTCTGCGCTGGATGTTCTTCGAGCAGTACAACCACGAACCCAATGTCGCGACGCTCAGGTTCTGGCTGCGCTTCGTGGGCGAGGCGAACCTTTCGGCCGAGCAGCGCGGGCAGATCATCGCCAAGCGCATGGCGGGCTGCGCGGCGCTCGGTCTGATGGACAAGTATCTGGAAACCCGCGCCTTCTTCTGCGGCGACGCCCCGAGCCTCGCCGACATCGCGCTGTTCGCCTACACCCATGTCGCAGAGGAGGGCGGCTTCGGCCTTGGCGATTACCCCGCCGTGCAGGCGTGGATCGCGCGGGTCGAGGCGCTCCCCGGCTTTGTCCCGATGGACTGACTGGCGCGGCTGCGGCGGCGATCGACGGGTACCCGCGCGCGCCGCTTGATTTGTCGCGCGATAGTCATACTCTGGTCAGGATTCGCCCCGCATGAGTCACGATTGACTCGTTCACCTTTCGGAAAATGACGCGAAACCGTCATTTGCCTGTGAGTCGGCTGTAACAATTGGCTGCCATGGGGGTCGGACGGGAAATGACACTCAAGGGTTACTCATGACCAGTGCCGAAATCTCCGACCTGATCAGCGACAACATCGCCAGCTTCCCCGGCACCGCGCCGCGCATCCCCGAGCCTGAAGGGAATGCGCGCCGGTCGTACCGCACTATCTGGATCAGCGACGTGCACCTCGGCACGAAAGGCTGCAACGCCGACCTGCTGATCGACTTCCTCGATCACACCGACAGCGAGACGATGTACCTTGTCGGCGACATCATCGACGGCTGGCGGCTCAAGAAGAAGTTCTACTGGCCCAGCGCACACAACGACATCGTGTGGCGCATCATGAAGCGCGCCCGCCGCGGCACCCGGGTGGTTTACATCCCCGGCAACCACGACGAGATGTTCCGCCAGTTCACCGGCCTCAACTTCGGCGGGATCGAGATCCGCCGCGCCGCCTTCCACGACACCGCAGACGGCCGCCGTCTGATGGTGCTCCACGGCGACGAGTTCGACGCGGTGATGATCTCGCACCGCTGGCTCGCCTTCGTCGGCGACCATGCCTATCACTTCATGATGAAGTGCAATGTCGCAGTGAACACCGTGCGGCGCTGGATGGGCAAGCCCTACTGGTCGCTCTCAAAGGCGGCCAAGCACAAGGTCAAGAACGCGGTTGAGTTCATCGGCAAGTACGAGGAAGTCGTCGCCCGCGCCGCCGGCGAGCGCGGGGTGGACGGGGTGGTGTGCGGGCACATCCACACCGCCGAGTTCCGCATGTTCGATCACAACGGCAAGGCGATCGAATACTGGAACGACGGCGACTGGGTCGAAGGCTGCAACGCGCTGGTCGAGCATCATGACGGGCGCATGGAAATCCTCCACTGGCCCGAAGAGATGAAGCGCCGCGCCGAGGGTGAGGCTGCGCCGACCGATGCCGAGGCGCCCGCGACGGGCGCGGCGCGCGAGGCGGCGTGAACCGGCTCACGACGATCCCCACAGACAGCGTCTCGCCCGCCCCGGCTTCGATTGCTCCCGCGGGGCCGGTTCCCGCGTCCATCGCAATAGTCACCGATGCCTGGCACCCCCAGACCAACGGCGTGGTGCGCACGCTCTCGACCACCTGCGAGGTGCTGCGCGGCTGGGGGCATGAGGTCACGGTGATCAGCCCCGAGGGCTACCCGTCGATCCCCGCGCCGACCTATCCCGAGATCCGCCTTGCGCTGACCGCGCCGGGTGCGGTCGGGCGGCAGCTCGCGCGGATCAAGCCCGAGGCGGTGCACATTGCCACCGAGGGCCCGCTGGGATTTGCCGCGCGGCGTTACTGCCTTCGGCGCAAGGTGCCCTTCACCACCGCCTACCACACCCAGTTCCCCGATTATCTCGCCCGCCGCACCGGGCTCCCCGCGAGCGCCTTCTGGCCCTATATCCGCTGGTTCCACCGCCCGGCGCAGCGGATCATGGTCGCTACCGAGACGATCCGCGCGCAACTGCGCGAGCAGGGCCTGACCCAGCTCACCCATTGGAGCCGGGGAGTCGATCTCACCTGCTTCTCACCCGATGCCCCGCCGCCGCCTGAGTATGCCGATCTCGCAGGCCCGATACTGCTCTATGTCGGGCGGGTCGCGGTGGAGAAGAACATCGAGGCCTTCCTCGCCTGCCCCTATCCCGGCACCAAGGTGGTGGTCGGCGACGGCCCGGCCCGCGCCAGCCTCGAGGCGAAGTTCCCGAATGCGCTGTTCCTCGGCAAGAAGACCGGGGTCGAGCTGGCCGGCTGCTATGCCGGAGCGCATGTCTTCGTCTTCCCGAGCCGCACCGACACCTTCGGCCTCGTCATGATCGAGGCGCTTGCCTGCGGCACGCCGGTCGCCGCCTTCCCGGTGCCCGGCCCGCTCGACATCGTCACCAACGAGGTTGGCGCGATGCACGAGGACCTGACCCGCGCGATCGACGCGGCGCGCTATTGCGACCGCGCGGCGTGTGCGGCCTACGGGGCGTCGTTCTCGTGGGATGCGGCGACCCGCCAGTTCCTGACCGGGCTGGTGGCGCTGGAAGAGGATGAAGCGGTCAGCCTCCAAACGCCTGACGTTTTTTGATTCGCGGTCGCGCTGGCGCGCGACGCAGACCTCCCGCCCCG
>NZ_JAMNXL010000021.1 GCF_023653175.1 Erythrobacter sp.
CCACAATCGGTCGTTTACGAATCTGAGATCAAGCGTCCGTTTCCGCCGGAAGCCGCCATTCCGATTTCCGGAGCCCGCATCGGCCCCGCTCATGACTGATCGTGGGTGGAAAGCTACCGCTGCCACCCTTCAGGCGTGGCTTGAGACCAACACCTCTGAGTCCCGCCAGAGCTGCGCCACGAGAGCGTCATCCTGCGCAAGCGACGAGGGATGCGGCCACGTCAGCGCCCCTCGCCGCAGGGCCGCATATGTCCGGCCCTCCGGCGCCTCCACGCTGGTCGCAAGACAATGGAGACCTCGTCCGGCGTCGCTCAAGCGGTTCATGCCCTTCGCGAAGGGAACCATCAGCGGCAAAAGCGGCCACAACAGCGCGCGTATCGGCCAGGGCTGGCTTCGCGCAAGGCCCGTCCCGGGCGTGAGGCCCGGATCATAGGCGAAGACACTCCACCCGCCGGTGCGCGCCTCCTCGCTTTGCGCGAGATAGCGAGCCGTCATCAGATTGGCGAGTTTCGAGCTCGAATAGGCGCGCAGGCCCGCCACCAGGGGCGAGGCGTCGCGCTGGGGGTCTTCATCGGGATAAGCCAGCCACCGGGCATTGGCATGGCGCGGCGCAGGAACCCCGGTCTTCTCGCGCGGATCATGCGTCCCGCTCGAGGTGATGACGATTCTCGCGCCCGGTGAGAAGCGCGCAAGCAGCAGGCGGAGCAGCAGGAAATGCGCCAGGTGGTTGGCCGCGAAAGTGGCCTCGAACCCATCCTTGCTGCGCGCGGACACGTCCGGGCGCTGCCCCCCCGCATTGAGGACGAGCCGGTCGATCGGACCTTCCGGCAAGGCGGCGACGAACGCGCGCACGCTGGCAAGGCTGCCGAGGTCGAGCGGGAGCGCCGTCCATCCCGAAGGCACGGAAGCGGCATCGCGCGCGCCCATCACGAGGATCTCGTCCTCGCGCGCTTCCGCAGCGAGGCGCTCCGCAGCATTGCGGCCTAGCCCGCGGGTTCCGCCTGTCATGACTGTGAGCATCGTCAATCCTTACGCCGTAAAGTTTACGACGCATAGTTTGGGCGCTAGGAGCCGTCAAGATGAGACCCAAGGCGTCCTATCATCATGGAGAACTGCGCGCGGCGCTGATCGAGGCAGCGTTGCTGGCGCTCGAGAATGACGGCATGCGCGCGCTGAGCTTGCGGAGCCTGGCCCGCAGTGTCGGGGTCAGTCCGATGGCACCCTATCACCATTTCGCCGATCGCTCCGACCTCATGGTTGCCATCGCTGTCGAGGGGTTCAGGCGGCTTCAGACCAGCAAGGAGCGCGCGCTCTTGGAAGCCGGCGACCACCCCGCCAGGGGCCTTGTCGCCGGGGCGGTCAACTACGTCGATTTCATGATTGCCCATCCCAACCTTCATCGGCTGATGCACGAGATCCATTCGGCTGAAGGGGCCATCCGCGGCGATCTGGCCGAGGCGGCCGCGGCGCCGGCTGCGAGCCTGCTCCAGCTCGTCGAACGGCTGCTCAGCACGCGTTCAAGCACCTATGCAGCGCAAAGGGCGGCAACGTCGATTTGGAGCTTGGCTCACGGAGTCGGCACTTTAACACTCAGCGGCCAAATAGACCCCTCGCAGGCGAAAGCGGTAGTTCAGGCGGGGGCAGAGGCGCTTATCAGGGGCTGGCTTGCTGACTGACATCTGCGTGTTGCCGGAGACAGTGCTCGTCCGGATGACCGAAATGGGGTCGATTGCTGGTTGGCGGGATTTTTCCAGAAACGGGGCAAAGCCGTCGTTCGCGGCCGGACTGGAGCCGTGGCGGCTGCCGCCCCAGACCCAGTCATTCCCCAGCGTCAATGGCAACGGCTGCTTTCGTCCGTTCGTACTCAATCTCCTTTTCGAGTAATCGGATCGAACGCCTGCGCCGCCGCAACGATTTCCACGTTGGCGCCGTGCAGTATGCGAAGCTCATCGCCGTGCGGCATCAGCACGAGGCTCATGCGATTGCGGCCTGGCGGGCTCATGTGTCCGCCCGGAGTGCGGTAGGCCCCCACGGCCCAGCGGATAACGGCGATCGAACCGCCGTCTCCGATCGGAACGATCGACTCGATCGCCTCCAGCGTTATCGGCACGCCGCGAAACATCTGGTCGAAATAGGCTCGGTGTGCCCGGTCAACGTCGGCGATGCCCTGCCAGTGCATGCCGACGATGTTCACCCAGTGCACCCGTGTGTCGTAGAGCGCGCGCATGGCGTCCATGTCCGAGGCGTTCCAAGCGGTCTGATAGCCGTCGACAACGGCGCGCACGCGCTTCTCCTGCTCAGCAGCATTCACCGGGCCGCTCCGTGCGTTTGCGCCCGCCAAGCCGAGTGTTGCTCCTGCCATCGCCTTGACTACCCCGCGCCTGTCCATCGCATTCCCCACTTCTGGCGATGACTTTGCATCGAAGCGGTCCGGGCGCATTGAACAAAAGCGTCATGCCTGAACGCACGCCCATGACCCAAAAAAGCGTTGGGGCGCGGCATCACAGAGTGCGCGGGTGTCGCGAATGAGGTGCGCCTGATCGGCGTAACCGGCGGCGTGCGCGAGCTCAGTCCAGCTCGCCTGGGGCGTAGCTAGCCGTTGCTTCATGACCCAGTCGAGCCGCAGGATGCGAGCGTAAAGCTTCGGCGCCACCCCGACTTGCGACCTGAAGCGCCGCGTGAACTGGCGTGGGCTTAGCCCGGCACGGCCCGCAAGCTCGCGAATTGGCACCCGTCCGCCCGCGCGTGCCAGGATCGTGGCCGCATGCGCCACCGCATCGGGCGGTGCGGAATCGGCGAGGCGAGCGGCCACCCAGCTCTCGGCCGCCGCTACACGTTCCTCGAACGAAGTTGCGCGGCGCAGCCGGTCGTGAAGCAGCTGCGCGGCCAATCTGCTGACATGGAGGGCTGACGCCTCGCGATCGACCAGCGCCTCGGCCGAAAGGCCGAACAGGACGTGCAATCCTGCAGGTTGAAAAGCGACCGTGAAGGTCAGGATGTCGCCGCCGAGGACAATGGAGACGCGCCGATCTACCTGCGGCCCCAGCATGGTCATGGTGGGCGCTTCAGCGACAGACCCTGTTGCGTCCTTCGTAGCGTAAGGTTCTGCGAGGTAGATCTCGAGCAGATGATCGGGCCGCGCCGCCGTTGCGCCGACGAGCATGCTGTTGCCGAGTGCCCCTTCTCGCTCGCTGAAATATCGCACAACCGACTGGAGCGGCGCTGGTGCCAAGCGACGTCGGACATTCATGGTTCGCGTCTCCCGGGCTTGGGCTCGCTTGCTAAGCTACAGCCTTAGGTGCCCGACCACAATCGGATTGCCTTCATCTTGGGTCTTCCGGCGGCTGCGAGGCGCACGAACTTCTGCCGGTAGGTGCTTGGGCTCAATTGCATTCGGGCACGAAATTGGTGTCGGGCATGATGCCAAGTGTTCGGCTCTTGGCTCGCATCCAAGCGCAAATCGGGTCAGGGCCGCGATGCAGCGCACCGCGGCCCTGACGAGTGATCAGCGGAACGACCCGCTCAGCATCACACCGATCACGCGGGGATCGTTGTAGATCCCGGCCCGGTAGTTCAGCGTGTCGATCGCCCCGATCAGGTTGGTACGGTTCGTCAGGTTCCGGGCGAAGACGGCGATCTCGTAGTCGCCGAAGGCATAGCCGATCTTGCCGCCGATCTCGTAATTGCCCTCGGCCCGGTATTCGACCGAACGGTAGAGCACGAGATTGGTCGCGCCCTGGATGTTGAAGTCGCCTGCCAAGAACAGCCCGCTCTGGTCGCCGATCGGCAAATCGTAGCGCGCGCTGAGGTTGATGTTGTAGTCGGGCGCGTTGGGGAAGGGATTGCCGTCGATCTGCGCGAAAAAGTTGTTGCCCACCCGCACCGTGGGGTTGAGCACGGTCTGCGACAGCACGCCGCCCGCAGCACCCACCTGCGCGAAAACGGTCGGATCGTTGATCTCGGTGTGGAGGACACTGATCCCTGCGTTGATCTGCAGGTTGCGCACCGGCCGTGCCGACAATTCGGCCTCGAAGCCGTAGCCCTCGCCCTGATCGCCATTGAACAGCACGCCGTTGCCGTTGCTGTCGTTGCCGTTCAGCTGGATGTCGTCGACCGTGTAATAGAAGCCGGCTAGGCTGAAGTTGAGGCGGTCACCGAAAGGCGCCGACTTCAGGCCGATTTCGTAGCTGGTGCTCTTTTCCGAATCCGCGGTCGAATAGGCCGAGGCGAACACGGCCGAGCGGCCCTGAATGGTCGGCCCGCGGAAGCCCCTCGCATAGCGCGCGAAGACGCTGGTCTCGGGCGAGATCCGGTAGAGCAGCGCCGCGTCCCAGCTCGGCTGGGTGTCCGAAAGCCTGCAATCGAACGCCGCCCCGCAGGCATAGGACGAGGTCGGCGCGGTCGCCGGCACGTTCAGGCGGGTGAAGTTCGGGTTTTCGGTCAGCCGGGTGTTGCGCACGTCATTGGTGATGCGCAGACCGCCGGTCAGCGTCAGGGCGTCGGTCACGTCGTAGCTTGCCTGACCGAAGGCAGCCCAGCTGGTGTTGACGTTGCGCAGACGGATGAAATTGTTGGGGTTGGGCGTCGTCCCCAGCGAATTGTTGATCAGGAAGAACGAACGCTGGGCGAACTCGGTCCGGTCGCGCGAATCGAAGTAGATCCCGCCGATCTGCCACTTGAAGCGCCCCTCGTCGGGGCTGGCGAGGCGCACTTCCTGGCTCCACTGGTCGAGCCCGAGCAGGCGTCCGCGCGATTGGCCGCAGCCGGCGGCGCAGATGTTGGGCGCGACGCCTCCGAAATTGGCAGCCGCCCCGCCGTCGGTGTCGCCGCGGCTGAAGCCGGACGCGTGTTCCCAGGCGGTGATCGAGGTCAGCGTGGCGAAACCGAAATCGATATCCGCCTTCAGCGAGATGCCGTGGGTGTTGTAGCCCTGCGGGTTGTTCTCGGCCTCGTCATAGGCGACGATACCGCGGTCGAAGCCTTCGGGCACTTCATCGGTGCCGACCCGGATCGAGCCGCGGTAGAAGATCGAGGCCGTGCCGTCATAATCGCGCACGTGACCCGACAGGCGCAGGCTGACGGCATCGCTGGGCCGGGCGAGGATCTGCAGCCGGGCGTTGCGTTCGGTGAAGCCGCCCATGACGTTGCGCCCGGGCACCGTGCCGTCGTCCGAAGGACCAGTATAGATGTTGTCGATCCAATCGTCGCGGTGCTGGAGCAGCCCCGACAGGCGGAAGCTCAGGCTCCCGTCGCTGTTGAGCGGGCCGCCAATGCCCAGATCGGCGTTGATGCTGTTGAACGTGCCATAGCTGACCGATCCCTGCCCGCGCCAGGTGTCGCTGGGCTGGGCGGTGTCGAACTTGACAATCCCCGCCGTGGTGTTGCGCCCGAATAGCGAGCCCTGCGGGCCCTTAAGGACCTCGACCTGCGCGATGTCGTAGGCCGGGTTGGACTTGAGCACCACGTGTTCGCCGATGACATCGTCCTGAATGATCGACACCGGCTGCGAGGCACCGAGGTAAAAGTCGATATTCCCGAGCCCGCGGATGTAGAAGCGCGGGAAAATGCGCCCCGTGGTCGATTCGACATAGAGGCCCGGCACACGGCCCGAAAGCGACAGCAGCGTGTCGGCCCCGCCTGCCTGGTAGTCCCGCAGTGCTTCCGGGCCGAGGACGGACACCGTCACTGGCACATCGAGCGTGCGTTCCGAGCGGCGCTGCGCGGTGACGATGATGTCGCCTTCCGCATCGGGTTCTGACGCGGGCGACGATGCCTCGTCGTCGCCGGGCCTGGCAGTCTGTGCATGCGCAGCCGCCGACATGACGGTAGCCGCCGCTCCTGTGAGGAGCAGCGCAATCAATCTCTTTGTCTTCATTCTTGAATGCCCCGTGCATACGAGAGGCAACATGCCCCCTTCCCGATGCGGCGTGGCCGATGTCATCGAAATGGGACGGCGTTGTGACAGCAGTTATGAAGATTTGCAGATAATGCCGGAACCCACACACGGCACGTCGTGCACAATGATGCGCGCGTGACGAGCACCGCCTTGCATGTCGCTGTCGCTCCCTAGCGGCGGTCCCATCCGACCCGGTCCAGCGCTCTGCGAAGCACCGGCGGGCCGGCCACCGGTCGCCGCGTTTCCCGGTCGACGAAGACCTGCACGAAAAAGCCATCTGCCGCAGCATCGGCAGTGCCCGGTGCGAAGGCACCCAGCTCGTAACGCACGCTCGATGTTCCTGGCCGACAGGCCTTCAGGCCGATCTCGACATCGCCCGGAAAGGCTAGGGGTTTGGCATAGCGGCAGCCGGATTCGACCACCAGACCGATCACCGCGCCGTCCGCGAGATCGAGCCCGCCCTGCTCGACCAGATAGGTGTTCACCATGGTGTCGAACCATGCATAGTGCACGGCTTGCTGACGTGACCATAGACGTCGTTGTCGGCCCTGCGGGTGGTGAGCCTGCGGAATACCGAATAGTCCGAACGCGCGCGCAGCGGCGGCCTGCTCGCAGCGCCGCCTCGTAGAGCGCCCGCAGCGCAGCCGGTCGCGCCGCCGCCACAGTCCGCGCCCGCGCCCGCGCCCGCGCCGGCGCGGCAAGCGCATTCGAATTGGCCGAAGCCGAGGCGGATCTCCTGGCCGCAGAGGCGGGAACCATCACCGCCTAAGCGAACCAGCACGAGGCATGGGCCAACGTCCACCTCGCTCTCGGAGCTGGCTGGACACCCGGTTGACTGGTCGGACGGAAATTGGCTGTGTGGCAGGTCTTGGCTGAGAACCTGCCGCAGACTACGTAAAGCGGGAATGACCGCAAAGTCCCAAGTCCAGCCATCTTGGCCGATCTGGCACTCCGTCCACGTTTGATTGATTAGCAGGCCGAGCGCAAATGTTGCGAGTGGGATCACTTCTCGACAGCGATTGACGCTCGTGCTTGAGGCGGGACTGGCCTAGGGAAGTCACAGCAAAAGCGTAAGCCACAATTGAGTGCCGAACGCTGGAGATTCGAACCTTTGCTGTGGATGACGCCTAGGGGGTCCAGATGGGGGTTCAACTGGAAAATCCTGCCAAATAAGGACTCGAATTCAGCATCTAACGGGCATCTTTCGAGTCCTCTTCTGCACCACATCTACATCCGAGAATTTCCGGTAATGTCTGGAAAGAATGGCGCTTTTCTGCCATTCTTACCATTCAATCGGTCCCGGAAAATCCCAGAAAATCCGGACAAAGCCAGATGGATTCGGGAACAGAATTGGGGGAAAGATGGGCGAAAGGGGGCCTCGGGCCAGTTGCCTTTGCCCCCAGCCCCGATCCGACGATCCGGACCTGAGAATTTCCGCGGCCATGCCGGAGTGCATGCCATGCCGCTTACCGATTTCGAGATCCGCAAGTTCCAACCTGCGCCTCGGGCGGCCTATCTCTACGCCGCCTTTCTCGGCGATGCGCTCGCGCGCTTCGACGGCGGGATCGTGGTGGGCGGGGACGGGATGCTGTTTTCGCTCCCGCCGCGGACGAGGTGATCGATCGCCGCAAGCTCCTGTGACGTCGGCCTAGCGCGGCGCGGACCGGGTGTTGTCGACGAGGCGGAAGCCGATGTGGTCCGTGCCGAGATCGCGCTCCTGAAACTGGCGCGCGGCGGGCCGGTAGCGCGCGCAGTAATTGGCCGCGCACAAATATGATCCGCCCTTGATCACATTGACCGGCTGGCCGGGGCGGGCCGCGTTGGTGGTCCATTCCCAGACATTGCCGATCATGTCGTGCAAGCCGAAAGCATTGGCGGGAAAGCAGCCCACCGGCGCGCGCGCGGTGAAGCCGTCTTCGCCAAGATCGCGGGCCGGGAAGACGCCCTGGTAATAATTCGCATTCGGCTTGCCAGAGGCATCCTTGGGCTCTGGCAAGGCCTCGGCTCCGGCCCGCGCGGCGAATTCCCACTGTTCCTCGCTCGGCAGGCTCAGCCCCGCCCATCGGGCATAGGCGAGCGCATCGTTGTAGGTGACCTGCACCACCGGATCGCGCTCCCGCCCGGCAATCGCGCTTTTGGGGCCTGAGGGGTGCTGCCAGTTCGCGCCGGGCACCCATCCCCACCAGTTGCGATTGTCCTGCGTCGGCACGCGGAACACGGCCGAGCCGGGTTGCAGCATTTCGGGCGGAGCATCGGGCAGTGCGGGCGGAGAGCGTTCGGCCTCGGTGCGGTAACCGGTTGCAGCGACGAAGGCGGCGAACTGGGCGTTGGTGACTTCGGTGCGGCTCATCCAGAAGCCTTCGACCGCAACGTCGCGCGGTGGCCCTTCCTCAGGGTAGCGGGCATCCGCGCCCATGGTGAAACGACCGCCGGGGATCCACACCATGCCGGGCTCGGCGAGCCCGGTGCAGGTGGCGGCGGCCTGCCGGGGCGTGTCCTGCGGCGGAGCCTCACCGCAGGCGGAAACCGCAAGCAGCACCGGGAGCAGCCCAAGGGGCGCGCTTGCGATCTGCCGCCGCGTTTGCCTGTCCCACTTGTCGCCTTCCTCGATCATCCTTACTCCACCCACAGCGTATGTCTGCCCATGACCCATCTTCGGCCAGCATGCGCCATTCGGCTCACCCGCGCCAGCCGCATCGCCGCGCATCCATTGACACCACTCGCATCGGAAATGTAGTGCATTAATTCGGGAGAGGGAGAATGCGGATGCAAGTGGGTCGATCGGTGCTGCTGGGGCTTGTCGCCGTCATCGCGCTCCTCATGGCCGGCAATGCAGCGCTGTGGTTGTTGGTGCCTGAGCGGGCGGCTGAGGCCCTGAAGATGCCATTGCTGACCGGCCCGGCGCTGAGCAGCCAGATGGATATCGGCGCGTTCTTTCTGGCCGCTGCCTGCTTTATCGGACTCGCGCTGATCACCCGCGAGCGCCCGTGGTTCATCGCTGCGGCCGTGCCGCTGCTGGGCGCAGCCGCTTACCGCACCGCCGCCTTCCTGTTCCACGGAGCACCGTTCCTCGCCGACATGGTGGGGATCGAGATCTCGATGGGCGCGATCCTGATCATCGCCAGCCGCGTGCTCGGACGCGAGCGCGGGAGCAACGGTTAAGCCGTGCGGAGCCTGTGCGCCAAGCGGCTGCTGCCGCTCCTTGCTCTTGCCGCGATGGTGGGCGCGGCCGCTCCGGCAGCCGCGCCGGACAAGCGACCCAATGTCGTGATCATCCTCGCTGACGATGTCGCGCTGATGGATTTCGGCGCCTATGGCGGCGAGGCGCGCACCCCCAATATCGACGCGCTGGCGGGGCGCGGGGCGCTGTTCACCCAATACCGCGCCTCGCCGCTGTGTTCGCCATCGCGCGCGATGCTGCTGACCGGCATGGACGCGCACCTCACCGGGGTCGCCACCATTCCCGAAGTCCTGCCCGAGGAACAGAAGGGCCAGCCGGGCTACAGGATGGCGCTGGAGCCGGGCGTACTGACGCTGGCCGACCGGCTGCGGGCGCAGGGCTATCGCACGGTGATGGCGGGCAAGTGGCACATGGGCGAGGCGGCGGGCGAGATGCCGCAGGCCCACGGCTTCGATCGCAGCTTTGCCCTCGCCGCCTCGGGCGCGGACAATTGGGCCGACCAGTCCTACATGCCCTATTACAAGGACGCGCCGTGGTTCGAGGACGGGGTCGAGACCAGCCTGCCTGAGGATTTCTATTCCTCGCGCTTCATTGTCGACACGGCGATCGACTATCTCGCCGAGACCGATCCGGCCAAGCCGTTCTTCGCCTATCTTCCGTTTCAGGCGATCCACATTCCGGTGCAGGCGCCCAAGGAATTCATCGACCGCTACAAGGGGCGCTATGACAAGGGCTGGGAGGCGCTGCGCAAGGAACGCCACCAACGGGCGCAGGCGCTGGGCCTGATCCCGCAAGGCGCGCCGCTCGCCGACCTTCCGCCCGATTTCCGTGCCTGGGACAGCCTCTCTGCCGAGACCCGCGCGCTCTATGCCGCGCGCATGGAAGTGAACGCGGCGATGCTGGAAGCGATGGACTTCCACATCGGGCGGCTGATCGCGCATCTCAAGGCGAAGGGTGAGTACGAGAACACGATCTTCATCGTCTCCTCCGACAACGGCCCTGAACCGTCGCGCGGGGACGACACGGTAACCCTCGGCCTGTTCCACTGGCTGACCGGCTATCACATCGGCGCCGAGAATATGGGCGGCCCCGGGTCGTGGGGCTTCATCGGCCCCGAATGGGCCGCTGCCGCTGCGACCCCCGGCGCGTGGTTCAAGTTCTACGCCACCGAAGGCGGAATCCGGGTGCCGCTGATCATGGCCGGGCCCGGCATTGCCCCGCAAAAGGTCTCCACCCCGGCGATGATCACTGACGTCGCCCCGACCGTGCTCGACTGGCTCGATGTCGATCCGCAGGCGAGCAAGGGCAAGCCGATCACCGGGCGCAGCCTGCTCCCGGTGCTCGCAGGCGAGGCCGACAGCGCCTATGGCCCTGACGAGGCCCGCGCGGTCGAGGTGTCGGGCAATTCCGCGCTCTATCTGGGCGATTACAAGATCACCCGCAGCGTGCCTCCGGTCGGCGATGGCCGGTGGCGGCTCTACAATCTGGCGCGCGATCCGGGCGAGACCAACGACCTCAGCGCCAGCGAGCCTGCCATTATGCAGCGGATGCTCGCCGAATACGCCGCCTATGCCGCGCGGGTGGGCGTGCTGGAGATGCCCGAGGGCTATGATTCCATGAAGCAGGTCACCCGCAATGTCGGCGCGCGGCTACTCGGCAATTACCCTTGGCTATATGGCGTGCTGGCGGGAATCCTGCTGGTGCTGGTCGCGGTGGCCTGGCTGGCGCTGCGCGGGATCCGCGTGCTGATGCGCCGCCGCCGGGCGGCCTAGCCGACGCGGGTCGCGATCACGCAAGTACGCTTGAGACCCGCGTCGCGATCGCCCAGCGCACGGCGATAGGCGGGGAGCTGCTCCATCGCGAAGATCGCGGTGGGATCGGGATAGATCATCGCCGCAACGTCATCCCAAGGCCCCTGCCAATCCGGGCTGGCTGGGCGAACCAGCATGGCTGTGATCGTGCCGGCAAACAGGAACTGTCCGCCCACCGTATGCACCGCCTTGAAAGCCTCGCGGCCATAGCGCAGGTAGGCCGCGCGCCCATCCACCGCATCGCCCCCGGCCGCGGCGAAGTATTCGAGGAAATTGACCATCGTCACAGGCGCATCGCCCGTCAGCGCCTGAGCCTTGGCGATGGCTTCGATCGTTGGCAGCAACTCGCGCCGTCCTTCGATGTGATCAATGAGGGTCGGCAGCGGCCCCTGCGGCCGCCGGGTCAGCCCGAGCAGATGGCGCAACCGCAGCACCCCCAGCGCAAGGGCGGGAACGGGCGTGAGTTCAACCTCGGCCACGAACATGTCCGACAAGCCCGGCTGTGTCTTCAGCTCCGCCACGGCGCGCGTGTCGGGCGGCAGGATCAGGTAGTCGGTCCAATAGGCATCGCTCTCACCGATCAGCGTGAACTGGGCCGATGCAGTCCACAGGGCGTCAGGAGCGATCAGGCGGAAGACCGGATCATCCTGCCGCAACGCTGCAAAGATGACTGTGCCATGCCGATAGATCCGCCGCGATGGCTGGCGCAGGCCGGTGATCGTGGCCGCCGCAACCGCCAGCACGATCAGTCCGGCGACGGCGGCCAGGCCGGTCAGCACAGGGGTCATCGTCCGCTCTCCCGCTCTTGCATCGACCGGGGCATCAATTGGGCCACAGGATGTACTCATCCCCCTTGGCGACAGGCTGATCGATGGTCTTGTCGATCACGACGGGGCTGATCAGGCTGTGCGGCCACAGCGAGGGCGCGGCGTTGGTGTGATGCGCGGCGAGCAGAGCCTTCAGCTGGGCGACCTTCTGCGGCTGCTGGCCCGCAAGGTTGCTGCGCTCGCCCGGATCGGCGGCGAGGTTGAACAGCCAGGTCTTGTTCTGGTTGCCATCGACCTGCAGTTTCCAGTCGCCCGCGCGCACGACCCGATAGGCCCCCGATTGCCAGAAGATCGCATCATCCTTGCGCTTGAGCGGGCCGGTGCCGAAGGCGGCAGGCATGAAGTTGACCCCGTCGATCACGCGGTCACGCGGAAGCGGCACGCCCGCGGCCGCGGCGAGGCTGGGGAAAAGGTCGATATGCGCCACCGGGGTATCGACGACCGTTCCCCGGGCGATCCGGGCTGGCCACTTGACGAACATCGGCACCCGGATGCCGCCCTCGAACAGGGTGACCTTCCAGCCTCTGAAGGGTGCATTGACCTCGGGGATGCCGATATAGCCCGGTGCGCCATTGTCGCTGCTCAGCACCACGATCGTGTTGTCGGCCAGCCCCTCGGCCTCGAGCTTGTCCATCACCCGCCCGATGCTGCGGTCCACCGCGCGGATCATCGCCGCATAGACCCGCGCGTGATGGGGGGCGATATCGCCGACCGCCTCGTAATCCTCCTTCGTCGCCTGCAACGGGGTGTGCGGTGCCCAATGCGCAAGGTGGAGAAAGAAGGGGCGATGACGGTTGGCCTCGATCACGCGCAGGGTTTCGTCGGTCCACCAATCGGTGAGATAGCCGCCCGGCTTGAATGGCTCGCCGCCATTATAGGATGCGGCAAAGCTCATCGCGGCCCACAGGGTCTTGTCGATCGGATCGAAATCGAGCGGGGCGTTGACGACGTTCGGATCGTCTTCGGGCAGATAGAGCCCGCTGTGCATCAGCAGGCTTTCGTCGAAGCCTTGCGCATTGGGCAGGAATTGCGGGCTGTTGCCGAGATGCCACTTGCCGATGTGGATGGTGTGGTAATCCTGCTGCTTCAGCAGTTCGGCGATGGTGACTTCCGATCCCGGCAGGCCCTTGTTGCGGAACGGCAGATCATCGTCATTGACTTCGGAATTGACCTTTAGGGGAGGCAGGTGGCTCTGCTTGCGATCTGCAGCGAAGGCCGCCAGCACATTGGTCATGCCGTCGGGCGTCGGCGTGAATTCGAACCCGGTGCGGGTAGGGTAGCGCCCGGTCATCAGCATTGCGCGAGACGGCGCGCAGGTTCCGGTCCCGGAATAGGCTTGGCTGAAGATCGCGCCTTGCGCCGCCAGCCTGTCGATATTGGGGGTGGGCACCTTGCCTCCCGCAATTCCGCCCCCAAAGGTCGTGATGTCGTTGTAGCCCAGATCATCTAGCAGGATGAACACGATATTGGGCGGCCGGTCGGCGAGTGGTGCGGTCGCTTGCGTTGGGCCCTGATCCCAAGACACGGGCCGGGTCGGGCCGGCCTCGATCCTGTTCGCCTTCGCCCGATTGAGCGCGATGGCCTGAATGATCGTGTTGCGATTGAGCCACCCCAGCGTGCCCGTCAGCAGCACGGCGAGCAGCGCAACGATCCCGATCTTCTTCAGCATTCTGGTTCCCCTCAGTGCTGCCATGCGGCGCGCCGCAAGCCAAGAGCGCCGGTTTTTGCAGCCCTTCGCACGCCACTTCCACCCCAAGATTAATGGGAGCAATTAAAAAATGCAATCGCCCCGCCCGCTTGCGGCGAGATTCCGGCGTGAACCGGTCGCTTGCAACTCCGCTCTTGCGGATGCGACAATAATGTATACCATTAATGCAATCAATCAGCTGCCACGACGGATGGCGGCCGTCGACTGGGGAGGGTATATTGTTGCGAGTCCATCGGGGAAATCTGCCCGTCACACATCGTTCGGCTCTGGCGCTGAGCGCCGCGCTGCCGGCTCTGCTGATCGGCCTTGCTGCGCCGGTCCATGCCCAAGAGCGGACTGACGCTGACCCGGACGGGGAAGATGTGCAGGTGCCGGGTGTGCCCGTCATCGTGGTGACGGCGACCAAACGTGAGCAGACCCTTCAGGAAGCGCCGGTCGCCGTTTCGGTTGTCGGCGCCGAGGAGATCGAACGGGCCGAGGTTCAGGATCTGCTCGATCTGCAGACGCTGGTGCCCTCCTTGGCGGTGCGGCAGGGGCAGACTTCGGGCAACACCACCTTCTTCATCCGCGGCTTCGGCAATGGCCAGAACGCGATCGGGCTCGAGCCTTCGGTCGGCGTGTTCGTCGACGGCGTCTACCGCTCGCGCTCGGCGGCAGCGATTTCGGACCTGCCCAATCTCGAGCGGGTCGAAGTGCTGCGCGGCCCGCAGTCGACGCTGTTCGGAAAGAACGCTTCGGCCGGGATCATTTCGGTCACCACCCGCAAGCCGCAATTCGAATGGGCCGGCGCGGTTGAAGCCAGCATCGGCAACTATGATCTGCGGCGCTTCGATGCCTATGCCACCGGACCGCTGACCGGGAACCTCGCCGCCTCGCTGTCGGGCAATTACAACCGCCGCGACGGCTTCTTCGAAGACCTCGGCACCGGCACCGACACCAACCAGCGTGATCGCTGGGGCGTGCGCGGCGACATCCTGTGGGAGCCGTCGCTCGACATCAGCTTCCGCCTGATCGCCGACTACGACAAGATCGACGAAGTGTGCTGCGGCGTCACCAACGTGATCGAGGGGCCGACCGGTGCCAATGTGCGCGCGATCGGCGGACAATTTGTCTCGGAAAATCCTTTCTCCTACGAGGTGTACTACGACGTTGTGCCTACCAACGCGATCGAGAACGCGGGTGTCTCGTTGCAGGGCGATGTCGACTTCGGCTTTGCCGCGCTGACCAGCATCACCGCTTATCGCAGCAACAGCAACGCCTCCGATTTCGATGCCGACGTCACCGATCTTTCGCTGTTCAGCAAGGTCGCCCAACAGAGCGAGATCGAGACTTTCACCCAGGAAATCCGGCTGCAATCCGTGGGCGCCGGGAAGCTCATCGACTGGACCATCGGCGGCTTCTATTTTGACGAGAAGCTGGAGGTCAGCAACCAGATTGCCAACGGCACGGATTATCGCCGCTATCTCGACTCCTTGATCGGCAGCCCGCAGGTTTTGGTCAATCTCACGAACCTCATTGCTCAGGCCACCGGGACCCCCCCGCCCACGCTGGGCGGCGCAGGTCAGGGGATCACCGATAACAGCCGTCAGGACAACACGGCATGGTCGATTTTCGCTTCGGCCGATCTCAACATCACCGACCGGCTGACCGCGACCTTCGGCATCAGCTATACCGAGGACGAAAAAGCGGTCAGCTTGAGCGCGGTCAGCACCGAGGTGCTATCGAGCCAGAATCTCGACCAGCTGGGCTACGCGGCGAGCCTTTCGCAGCTGCTGGTCGCAAGGGGCGTCAATCCGACCAACCCTGCCCAGGTCGGTGGTTTCATCCAGACCAACCCGCAGGTCTACGCCCAGCTCCAGCAACAGGCGCTGGCGGTTGCCAGGGGCCCGAGCAATCCGTTCAACGCGGTGCGCGCACTCCAGCCCTTTCCCGCCTTTCTCGGCTTCCCCAACGCGGTCGAGGACGGGAGGAGCAACGACAACAGCACCGATTTCACCGCGCGGCTGGCCTATGAGGTGACCGACAATATCAATGTCTACGCCTCCTATGCGACCGGCTTCAAGGCGACCTCGTGGAACCTCTCGCGCCAGAGCCGGCCGGTTTCGGGCGACTACACCCCCGGCAATCCGGTGTTCGATCGCTTTACCCAGCGGCCGGTGTTCGTGACGCCCGCCTCGCCGATCACCAATGCCGGGCTGAGCCTCGTCAACCTGTCAACGGGCACCCGCTTTGCCGGTCCCGAGGATGCCGAGGTCTATGAGCTCGGGCTCAAGGCGGCGTTCGACCGGTTGAGCTTCAACCTCACCGTGTTCGACCAGACGATCCAGAACTTCCAGACCAATGTCTTTCTCGACAATGGTTTTGTCCTCGCCAATGCGGCGGAGCAATCGACTTTCGGGGTGGAGTTCGACTTCACCTGGAACCCCTACCAGGGGCTGATCCTGTCCGGCGGGGCGACCTTCCTCGATCCGGTCTATGACAGCTTCCCCAATTTCGGGAACGGGATCGATGTGTCCGGGCAGCAGCCGCAGGGCATAGCCGAAACCCAGTTCAGCCTTGCGGCCAATTACGGGTTCACCATCGGCGACCTCGACGCCTTTGTCCGGGCCGACTGGCAGCATATCGGCGATGCGCCGTTCTTCGATGATCCCGCCCAGGAGGCGATCATCGATGCCGCCGGCTTCACGCGCGAACAGAACCTGATCAACACCTCGCTGGGCATCCGGACACAGAGCGGGTTCGCCGTGAGCCTGTGGGCCCGCAACCTGTTCAATGACGAATATCTCGTCTTTGCCACCCCGACAGTCCTGCAGGTGGGATCGTTCAGCAGCGCGCCAGGCCAGCCGCGCACCTTCGGCGTAACCCTGCGCAAGTCGTTCTGAAGCGGACGATGGCAAGGCTCCTCGGATACCTTGCCCTGCTGCCGCCGGTGCTGCTGGCGCTGATCTTCGGGGCGCAGGGTATAATGTGGCTCGTCAATCCCGCCGTGGTCGTCAGGTTCTGGGGCTTTGCCTTGCCCGAAGGCGGCCTAGGCCTGAGCTCGATGATCGGCGCGCTGGCCAGCTGGTGCATGACCATCGCTGTGTGCCTGGTGCTGGCACTGATCCGCCGACAGCGCATCTGGTACTATCCGCCGATGCTGATGTTGGGCCTGTTCGCGGTCGGTCGGATTGTCGCAGGGACGGCTCACGGAGCGCCGCATCTGCCTGAACGCTATGGGCCAGAACTGGTCTTCGTCGGCCTGCTCTATCTTGCATCGCGCAGCACTGCCGGTCCGCGCGAAGCTTGAACTGCGCTCCGAAAGCCATTATCGGAGTTAATGCGTTGCATTACACTTTATGCGGCGCCCGAGCCGCAGGGTGGGCCAAGGAGAGCCAAGCATGATGATGAAGATTCTTATCGGCCTTGGCTGCGTGCTGGTGCCTGCGCTGGGCGGTGTGGTGTGGATGACCCGCGACGGTGCGGCCGTCACGCCGCAGGGATCGGGCACCGTCGCCACCGCCTCGGGCACATTCGAAGCCTTCGCGCTGCCTGACTACGCCGCTGCCGCCCTGCCCGAAGGCTACAAGAGCTATCTCATCGAGGTCGAGCCAGGGATCAAGATTCACGTGCTTGAAGCGGGTGCGGGCACTCCGGTCTATCTCCAGCACGGCAACCCGACCAATGGCATGCTCTACCGCAAGGTCTGGCAGGAACTGCCGACGGACAGGATGCGGCTGATCATGCCGACAATGGTCGGGCTCGGCTTTTCCACCAAGGTTCCGGCAAGCCAGCACACGCTCGAAAACCACATCCGCTGGATGAACGCGGCGCTGCGCCAGCTGGATCTGGGCGGAGTCGTCTATGTCGGGCAGGATTGGGGCGGCGCGGTGGGGCTTGGCGCGCTGATGCGCTCGCCCGAACTGCTCAAGGGCATGGTCATTCTCAACACGGGCTGGACCGCACCGAAGGAGAAGTTCGAGCTCTCGCGCCCGCATGCCATCGCCGCCACCCCGATCGTCGGCGAACTCCTGCTGGAGAACGTCGTCTCGATCTTCGACCGTCTGCACGAGACCCAGGGCGATCCCGCCTCGTTCCCGCCTGAAGTCGCGGCACTCTATGCCCGCCCGGTGCGCGAGAGCGGCAACATCAAGGGGCCGCTGGCGCTGATGCGGATGGTGCCGACCGGCCCCGATCACCCGACCTCCAAGCCGATGAGCGCAATCGAGGCCTATGCGGGAGCGCTCGAAGTGCCCACCGAGATCGTATGGGGCATGCGCGACCCGATCCTCGCACGCGCCCTGCCGACGATGAAGGCGATGTACCCCGAGGCGCGGGTCACCGAGACGCAGGCCGGTCACTTCCTGCAGGAAGAGGTGCCGGTCGAAATCGCCGCGGCCATCGAACGCGTGGTCGCGGCGGTCGAAGCGAAGTAGACCCCGCGCGCCGCTATCGGCCCAGCTGGCGCAGGTTCGCCTCGTGCCTCGCCTCGTCGATCCGATACTGCGCAATCACCGCGATCATGCTGAGCCACAGTGCCAGCACCAGCGGCACGTAAAGCGCGCCCATCCACCACAGCGTGTCGGCGCCGACATCTTCGACCTTGGCCCCTGTCGGCAAGGCGGCGAATGTCAGAACCGCACTTGCCGCCATCACGCCAAGGCCGCGCACCGATTTGTCGACGAAGGTCTCGGCTGCGTTGAAGACGCCCTCGGATCGCCGCCCGGTCGTGACCTCGCTGTCCTCGACCAGATCGGCCAGCATCGCGGCGAACAGGATCTGGAAGCAGATGATCAGGCCGACATCGATCACCTGCGCGCTCAGCACGAACCAGAACACGAAGGGATCGTCGTTGGGCGGCAGCAGGCCGGCGAGCCGCAACACGATCGGCAGCGGCGCGCCGAGGAAGGCGACGAGGCCGACGATGATCGCCCCGCGCTTCTTGCCGAGCCGGCGCGAGACCAGCGGGGCGAGCACGAAACCGATCAGCGCGGCAGCAAAGGTGCCAAGGAACACCATCCCGGTCTCGATCTCGCTGAACCCCCAGAAATAGGTGAAGAAATAAAGCGACATGCCCGAACTCAATCCCGCCGCGATGCCGAACAGCATGGCGCCCGCGAACAGCGCGAGGAAGGAGCGGTTCGACAGGGTCTCGATCAATTCGCCGAAGATCAGCCCCAGCGTGAAGCGGCGCTTCGGCGGCGCAGGCGTGAGGTAGGGAATGCGCGAATGAACACCGACTGATCCAATCAGGATCGACAACAGGATCACCACCGCAGCGACGATGCCATAGGTGAGGTAGGCCTCGGGATTGAAGCGGCCGTCGGCAATCTCCGGGGTCTTCGAGCGCGGGAACAGGATGAAGAACATCCACACCGACACCGCATTGCCCCCCGTCCAGCCGAGGAAATAGCGCAGGCTGATCAGCGACGTGCGCTCGCTGTAATCGGGTGTCAGATCGGGGGTAAGCGCAGCCGACGGGGTGCGGTAGAAGGTGAGCGCGGTCCGCACCGTCACGGCCAGCACCAGCAGATACCAGAACAATACGGTCTGGCTTGCACCTTCCGGGGGCGACCACAGCAGGAAAAAGCTCAAGCCCACCGGTACCGCCGAGGCATACATCATCGGATGCCGCCGGCCCCAGCGCGAATGGAAATTGTCCGACCAATAGCCGACGATGGGATCGCTGATCGCGTCGCAGACGAGCGCGATCAGGATCGCCAAGCCCACGAGCCTTGCATCCAGCCCGACCACCTGACTGTAGTAGATGAGCAGAAAGAACTCGAACCCACCAGTCGCCACCCCTGGTGCGACCGCACCGAAGCCGAAAGCCAGTTTGGTCCAGCGCCCAAGCGGCGGTACCGCGGCCGCAGCCGGTTTCGCGGCGGTAGCGCCGCGGTCATCATCATGCACAGGCGCTCTCCCCAAGGCGCGCGATGCCGGGCCATTACAATTTGTCCCCGGCTTGCTATCTCTCTCCGAGGAATGATAAACCCGACATTGCCATTCTAATGCTTGGCATTAATAGCGAGTGTTATGGAAGTTTCAAGCCGTCAGGACACCAAGGCCGAATTGCTGCGATCAGCCGAGCGGCTGATAGCCGAGAAGGGTCTGGGCTCGGTCTCGGTCAAGATGATCACCACTGATGCAGGGGCCCGCAATCCCAGCGCGGTGCATTACCATTTCGGCAGCATCGAAAGCCTGATCGAGGAAGTCTTCGCCAAGCGCTATCGCGAGATCGAGGCTGAGCGGGCGGTGCGGCTGGAACGGGTCACCGAAAGCGACCCGCAAGCGCGGCTGGTGGCGCTGGTCGAAGCGGCGATCGGCCCCTTCCTGGAAGCCTGTCTCGAGGACTCTGGCCGCATTTATGCGCGGTTCTGCCTGCAATTCGTGTCGGATCCGCGGTTCGACTATGCCAAGCTGATCATGAACGCCGGGGCGCAGACCTTCGTGCGGCTGAGCGAGGAGATCATCGCCTGCCTGCCGCGCATCCCGCTCGCAAGACTGGAGCCACGGATGCGGCAGAGTTTCGTCATCGCGATGGTGCAGGCCGTAAGCTTCGCCCGAGCGGTCGAGGCGGGGATCGCGCAGCCGATTGACGCCGCGGTCAGGGAAGCGGCCACCTGCCAGGCGGCCTATCTGAGCGCACCGGTCTAGGCACCGGCAAGCACCGCGCTCGCTTGACAAAATAATGTAATGCATTAATGCGGCGAGCATCGCAGCGCGATGGCGGCTGCACTGCGCCGCCAGCCCATCGCGAAGGGTCGCAGCCTGCCCGTGCGGCGGGCCATGCGGTGCAGCGCACGCGCCAGATGAGGGATTTGCAAAATGACGACGGTGCTGGACAAGGCTGACATCAAGGCGAAATACGCCGCCGAGCGCGCCAAGCGCCTGCGCCCGGAGGGCAATGACCAGTATCAGCGGCTCTCGGGCAAGTTCGCCGCGCTGGCGGTCGATCCCTACACGCCCTTCATCGAGCGCGAGCCGGTGGCCGATCATGTCACCTTTGCCTTTGTGGGTGCGGGCATGTCGGGACTGGTGGTCGGCGCGCGGCTCAAGGAAGCGGGGATCGACAGCTTCCGCCTGATCGACAAGGCCGGCGGAGTCGGCGGCACCTGGTACTGGAACCGCTATCCCGGCGCGCGCTGCGACACGGCGGCAATGATCTACCTGCCGCTGCTCGAAGAGACCGGTTACATGCCGAGCGAGAAATATGTCCGCGGCCCGGAAATCCTCGCCCATTGCGAGCGGATCGCCGAGCATTACGATCTCTATGACAAGGCCCTGTTCCACACCGAGGTGTCGAGCATCGCGTGGCAGGAAGCCGAGCGGGTCTGGCGGATCACCACCAACCGCGGCGACGATTTCACCGCCAAATATGTCGCGATCGGCACCGGCCCGCTCCACGTGGCCAAGCTGCCGGGCATTCCCGGGATCGAGACCTTCAAGGGCAAGTCGTTCCATACCAGCAGGTGGGATTACGACTACACCGGCGGCGATGCGAACGGGGCGCCGATGGACAAGCTCGCCGACAAGCGGGTCGCCATCATCGGCACCGGCGCGACCAGCGTGCAATGCATCCCGCAGCTCGCCAAGACCGCCAAGCAACTCTTGGTGTTCCAGCGCACGCCGTCTTCGGTCGATGTGCGGAACAACCATCCAATCGATCCCGAATGGTTCGCGCGCATTGCCCAGCCGGGCTGGCAGAAGCGCTGGATGGACAACTTCGTCGAGAACATGGGCGGCGGGCTGCCGAAGGAAGACCTGATCAACGACGGCTGGACCGCCATCTCGCGCCGCATCCGCGAAAAGGCGCTGGGCGGCACGCCGCTGTGGCTGGCGCGGCTGCTGACACGGCTGCGCAAGATCTTCAACGCCGCGCCCGGTCAGCGAAGCACCGCCCGGGTGCAGGCTGCGCTGGAGGAAGCGGATATCGAGAAGATGGAGGAGATCCGCGCCCGGATTGCCACGGTGGTCAAGGATCCGCACACCGCAGAACATCTCAAGCCGTGGTATTCGCAGCTCTGCAAGCGCCCCTGCTTCAGCGACGAATACCTGCCCGCCTACAACAGCTCCAACACCACGCTGGTCGACACCGATGGCAAGGGCGTCGAGCAGATCACCGAAACCGGCCTCGTTGTGGGCGGCAAGCACTACGAGGTCGATTGCATCGTCTACGCCTCGGGCTTTGAATATGGAGCCAACTTCCAGCTGAAGACCGGCTTCGATCTCAAGGGCCGCGGAGGGCAGATGCTGTCGGAGTACTGGGTGGATGGCTTGCAGACCCTGCACGGCCTGCACATGCATGGCTTTCCCAACGCCTTTGCGGTGCAGATGAACCAGGGGGCCAACATGGTCTCGAACATTCCGCACAATATCGTCGATCATGCGGCGACCATCGCGCAGGTAGTCGCCCATGCCGAGGGCAGTGGCTATGCCGAGATCGAGCCAACGCAGGAAGCGGTGTCGGATTGGGTCAATCTGATCCTGACAACGCCGCCTTCCATGATCACTTCGTCGGACTGCACACCCGGCTTCTGGAACAATGAAGGCCAGGGCTGGAACGAGAAGTTCCGCCGGTCACAAGGTCACCCGGGCGGTGCCGAGGGCTTCTTCCGGCACATCGAGGCCTGGCGCCGGTCGGGTGACTTCAAGGGCCTTGTTTTCAGCAAGTGACGGGGCGTGGGGTGGGCTGCTTGTCGCGCTGCGGCCGGTAAGTCTGCATTGCGTAAAAGGGAGCAGGCAATGAGCGAGACAGTCGATGTGTTCTGGTCGTTCCGCAGCCCCTATTCGCGGCTGGTCACTGCCGACCTGCTCCAGCTGCGCGAGGACTTTGATGTCGATGTCCAGCTTCGCGTCGTCCTGCCGCTGGCGGTTCGCAATCCTCAGGCACTGTTCGATCCGGCCAATCGCAAGCCGCCGCGCTATATCGCGATGGACAGCGCCCGCCGCGGCGAAATGCTCGGCCGGCCGATTGTCCTCCCGGCCGATCCCGATCCGATCGTGCAGGATTTCAGGACGATGGCGGTCGCCAAGGACCAGCCTTACATCAACCGCCTGACCAGGCTGGGGGTGGAGGCCAATCGCCGTGGCCGGGGCGTGGAACTGGCCGACCGGGTCGCCGCGCTGATCTTCGGCGGCACCAAGGGGTGGGATCAGGGCGATCTGCTCAAGGATGCGGTGGCCGATGCCGGGCTGGATCTGGCCGAGCTTGATGCGGCTATCGCCGACGGCGATCATCTGGCCGAAATCGAGCGCAATCAGGACGCCCTCAATGCCGCCGGCCACTGGGGCGTGCCGACCATGGTGTTTCGGGGGGAACCCTTCTTCGGTCAGGATCGGATCGACACCCTGCGCTGGCGGCTCGGCCGCGCCGGGCTCGCGCGGGGATAAGGCGCGGCGTATTTCCGCAGCGCCGTTCCGACCGTATGGCTCCGGTTAATGTGATGCATTATATCAGGGCATCAGGGGCGGCTGATCGAGGATCTGCGATTCTCCAGCCGCTCTGATGCCTGACCCAAGAACCCTAAGGAGATTGCCCAATGAAGACCCTTGCAAAGATTGCCGCATTCGCCGCAGCAGCGATGTTTCTCGCTCCGGCCGCGCACGCCGACATGTATCAGGACCGGCTCGCCGAGCTGCGGACCAAGTTCAAGGCCGCGGACAAGAACAAGGACGGCAAGCTGACCCAGCAGGAAGCCAAGGATGGCGGGATGACCCGCATTGCTTCCAATTTCGGCCGGATCGATACCGACAAGGATGGCTTTGTCACCCTCGCGCAGCTCGAGGCTCAGCTGGCCGCGCGCTTCAAGTAAGCCCGCCAGCGCGGGGCGCGCCGTGTGGTGGACCGGCGCGCCCCGCACCCTTGACTGTTTCCGGCCCGGTGGAGGCGAACGCGTCAATGTGACGCCGCTCTATCGGCCCCGCACCCTGTTATTCAGGCGGAAAACCCTTGAGAACCTTGGCAACCCCTGCGCGGATCTTTCCGGAATCGATACTGCCACGTCGGCCCGCGACCTCGGACGTGTTCACCGTCTTGGTGCCGGCCCCATGCCAAACCGGGGCCTTTGTCTTCACATCATAGATGTCGATCGCCAGCGTGCCTTCGGTATACGCCTGCACTTCGGTTGTGGTGACGGTCACAGGGGTCACAGCCCCCACCGCCACAGGCCGACGATAGGCCGCCGGATAGGCCGGATAATAGGCCCGGCCCCAGCGCCAGTTGGTCTGGTTGACCCAGAATGTTTCCGGGCTTTTGATGACCTCGGTGCTGCTCCGGCTGCCAACGGTGAACGACACGCCGAAATCGGCCTGTTCGAGCGTTTCGACAAAGCGGTAGCCCTTGGCTTCAAGCTCGGCGCGAACTTCCCGCGCAAGGCGTGTCTCGAGCATCGGCGGAACCCGGGTCTTGCCCAACACCGTCATCGGGCTCTCTCCGGCCCAGGCAAAGGTCTTGTAGGCTCCGAAATCGTGGGCCCGATCATAGTCGGAAGTGAACTTGGTGGTGGCACAGCCAGCCAGCATCAGTGTGCAAGCCGCAACAGCAATACGAAGCTCGTTCATCGTGTTCTCCGCTTAGAAAACGTCGGTTGCGGGCAGCCCCTTGCCCGCCCCGATCCCCCGATTACTTGGGCGAAGGGAGCTCTGCCCGAGTGACCACCCCATCCTCATTTCGATCAAGCATGGCGAAGATATCGGGATCGGACCGGTTCCACTCGTCAAGGGTAACGCGCCCGTCTTCGTTGCTGTCGAAGATCGACTTGACCTGCTCGAAGGCCGGTTCGAACTTGCGCTTCGCCAGCGGTATCTTCGGGCTGTCGCGCCTGTCGATCGTGCCGTCCTCGTTGCGATCGAGCTTGGCGAACATCTGTGCGCGATGCTGGTTGAGCTCGGCCCGCGAGGTCTTGCCATCGCCGTTCAGATCGGCCTCGGTCATCATTTCGGCGATCTTGCCAAGCGCCTCCGGGCTCGGCTGAGCCGAAAGGATGCCAGTGCCCATGGGCGATATGGCAAATGCAAGCGCCCCAACTATCGGAAGAATCTTGTTCATGTCGCACCTCCTGGCCGCGCCGCTCGGCTCCCGGACACGGGCCCGCAGTCGTCGAGAGCGTCATTAATGCGATACATTACAAGCTTGCGGCATGCAATGGCTAAGAGCGACCTTTGATTGGCCCAAGGCCCGAAATGGGGCACAAAGCTGATCGGCCAAGCGAGCGCGATTATGGTGGCGGTCACGACGTGCGGCCTGCAATCGCGGCGTGGCTCGCGCTCAAGTTGCTGGTAGAGCGCATCGAGTTCGGCGGGGACAGCGTTGCCAGGATTGCGGGTGGGGCGCGCGATACGGCTGACGGCAAGATCTTCCTTGCTGGACACGTCAGCAGCAAAGGCAGGCGCAACCGATTGCCACACGCCGATGGCCCCACAGTGAGGGAGCAAGAAAATGCTCTCTCGTTATAGGTAAATCTCTCACTGATGCGTGAGATGTTCAGATCAGCCCGCGGGCATCCAGCGGGTCGGCATCGCCCGGCGTCTCGCCCGTATCCAAAGCCAGATCGGCAAAGGCCTGATCCTGCGAGAGGAACACGCGGCCCGACAGGTCATCCAGCAGATGGCTGCGCTTCAGGCGGTCCATCACCGGGCCCTTGACCTCGGACAGGTGCAGCCGGATGCCGCCATCGGCAAGGCGGTGGTTGATCGCCTCGAGACTCTCGAGGCCGGAGGCGTCGATCGCGTTGACCGCGCTCGCCATCAGCACCACGTGGCGCAAGGGCGGGCGTTCGGCGACTTGCTCGAGGACATACTCCTCCAGCCAGCGGGCGTTGAGATAGGTGAGGCTCTCATCGACGCGAATGGTCAGCAGGTGCGGCAGGGTGAGGACCTTGTGGCGCGCCACATTGCGGAAATGCTCGGTGCCCGGCACCCGGCCGACGATGGCGGCATGGGGCTGGCTCGCGCGCCACAGGTAGAGCAGCAGGCCGACGCCCACGCCCGCGATCACGCCCATCTCCACCCCGGCAACCAGCGTGACGGCGATGGTTGCGGCATGGGCGGCAAAGTCCGCCTTGGAATAGGCCCAGAGCGCGCGCGGGGTCTTGAAGTCGACGAGGCTCAGCACCGCAACGATGATCGTCGCTGCCAGCGTCGCGTTGGGCAGATTGTAGAGCAGCGGGGTCAGGAACAGGCTCGCAAGCGCGATGCCGATGGCCGTGAAGGCGCCTGCCGCCGGGGTCTGCGCGCCTGCGTCGAAATTGACGACCGAGCGGGCAAAGCCCCCCGTCACCGGATAGCCGCCCGACAACGCGCTTGCGATGTTGCTCGCGCCCAGCCCGATCAGCTCCTGATCGGGCACGATCCGCTGACGGCGCTTGGCGGCCAGCGTTTGCGCGACCGAGACGCTCTCGACGAAACCGATCACCGAAATCAGCAGAGCAGGCACCCACAGCGCCTCGATCAGGGCAAGATCGGCGGAGGGCAACATGAAGGGCGGCAGGCCTTGCGGGATCGCGCCGACAATCGAGACACCGCGCGCCTCCAGCCCGAAGCCCGCCACCGCCAGAATCGACAGCGCCACCGCCACCACCGGCCCGGCCTTGGCGCTCATGTCGGCAGCGCGCGGGCTGAGCCCGAGCTTCTGGAGCGCGGGCTTCAGGCCCTTGCGCACCCAGAACAGGAACAGCGTCGCCGGAATGCCGATGGCGAGGGTAGCGGGGTTGATGTTGCCCAGATTGCTTGTCAGGCCGTGGAGCATCTCCGGCCAGGTCTCACCCCCCGCCTTGATGCCGAGAATGTGCTTGAGCTGACTGGTCGCGATCAGCACGCCGCTTGCGCTGATGAACCCGCTGATGACCGGGTGCGACAGCAGATTCGCCAGAAAGCCCAGTCGCAGCAGCCCCAGCACCACCAGCATGACGCCCGACAGCGCCGCCAGCGTGATTGCCGCTTCCCAATATTCCGCCGTCCCCGGTGCTGCGACCGCTCCCGCCGCGCTCGCCGTCATCAGCGAGACCACCGCCACCGGGCCGACGGCAAGCGTCCGGCTCGTGCCGAACACGGCATAGGCGAACAGCGGCAGGATCGAGGCATAGAGGCCGACGACCGGCGGCAACCCCGCCAGCATCGCATAGGCAAGGCTCTGCGGGATCAGCATGATAGTGACGATCACCGCCGCCATCAGGTCGCTGGTCAGGCCGCCGCGATCATAGGTGCGACCCCATTCGAGTATGGGAAAATAGCGTTGCAGCATGGCCTGTGTCTTTATGCTGCGATCAGGCCGCCGGGCCCGGCGAGCCACTCGCGGCCCTTGAGCATGCCGTTCCAGTAGATCCACGGCAGCGCGTCGGCCTTGAGCATCCATGAGAGGCGAGCGGGCTTGGTGCCGTCGACCAGCCATGTCGGGAAACTCGGTGCAAGCTTGCCGCCATAGGCAAACTCGGCGAGCACGATCTTGCCGCGCTCGACCGTCAGCGGGCACGAACCATAGCCGTCATAGCCCGCCGTCGGCCCCTTGCCGTCCAGCTGCCGGAGCGCGTTCACCGCTACCACCGGTGCCTGCTTGCGTGCGGCAGCGGCAGTCTTGGCATTGGGCGTCGAACCGCCATCGCCCAGCCCGAACACATCGGGATAGCGCACGTGCTGGAGCGTGTGCTGATCGACATCGGTAAAGCCGCTCGGCGCTGCCAGCGGGCTGTCAGCCAGGAATTGCGGTGCGACCTGCGGGGGAACGACGTGAAGCATGTCGAATCCGACTGTCGCTTCGCCATCGGCAGTGGCGAATGTGGCTTGCCGGCCGGGACCATCGACCGCGATCAGATTGCTGCCAAGCTCCAGCTGGATGCCGTATTTCCCGACATATTCCATCAATGCCGGAACATAGTCCGCCACCCCGAACAGCACGCCGCCGGCATTGCGGAACTGCACCTCGATCTCGCCCAGCACGCCTGCGCAGCGCCAGTGATCGCAGGCCAGATACATCGCCTTCTGCGGCGCGCCTGCGCATTTGATCGGCATGGGGGGCTGCGAGAAAATCGCCCGGCCCGCGCGGGTCTTCTGCGCGAGTTCCCAGGTATAGGGGGCAAGATCCGGGCGGTAGTTCGAGGTCACTCCGTTCCGGCCCAGCGCCGCTTCGAGCCCCGCGATCTTCTCCCAAGCCAAGCGGATGCCGGGTGCCACGATCAGCACATCGTAAGTGAGCGTGCCGCCATCGGCGAGCGTCACCTGATTGTTGTCGGGCTGGAAGCTGGCGCAGGCCTGCTTCACCCACGTCGCGGCCTTGGGCATCACGCTCGCCATCGGGCGCATGGTCGTGGCCACATCGAAGATGCCCCCGCCGACCATCGTCCATCCGGGCTGATAGGCATGGGTATCGGAGGGTTCGACAATCGCAATGTCGAGGCCAGGGCGGCGCTTCAGCATCGAAGCCGCCGTGGCGATCCCCGCCGCGCCGCCGCCGATCACGACGACGGTGTGCTTGGTGTCGGTCATGCCCGATCCCTCCCTAATCGCGCAGCCCTAGCCGCTCGCTTCCATCCGTTCGGCGAGCGCCGACAGGTCATATCCGGCAGCGTCGGCGCGGCTCCCCCGCTCAGCGACGCTCAGGCCGTGCACGTTGGCGAGGGCGTCGAGCGTCGCGGCGCGGGTGCCGGTGCGGCAATAGGCGAGCACCTTGCCCGGCGTGCCGCGCCGGATCGCACCGAAAGCGGCGACGGCGGCGGGCGGAAAGATACCGCCAGCGACGGGCAAGTGATGGAAAGCGAGGCCTGCCTCTTGCGCCGCTTCGCGCATGGCATCGAGCGTGGGCTGACCCGGCTCCTCGCCATCGGGGCGGTTGCAGATCACTGCGGTGAAGCCCTGTCCCGGCAGCTCGGCGAGCTCCGCGGGCTGCATTTGCGCGGCGACCGCAAGCCTATCGTCAATGGCCTTGAGTTCCATCATCCCTGTCCTTCCATGAGGCGCACTACCAGCATTCCGGCGAGCATCGCGGCCACGAAGATCGCTGCCGATGCGGGCGCAATCGCCAGCGCAGCAAAGCCCGGTCCGGGGCACAGCCCGGCAATCCCCCAGCCAATACCGAACAGCGCCGAACCGCCGATAAGGCGCGGGGTCAGGTCATTGCGGTCGGGGAGCGAGAAGCCCTCGGCAAAGAAGGGCCGCAGCAGCTTGCGCTGCATCATCCACGCTGCCGCCATCACCAGCACCGCCCCGCCCATGACGAAAGCAAGGGTCGGATCCCAGGCCCCGAACAGGTCGAGGAAGCCGCGCACCCGCGCAGGATCGGTCATGCCGCCGATGGTGAGCCCCCCGCCGAAAATCGTGCCCGCAGCAATCGGGACAAGCGTTTCGCGGATCATGGCGACACCCCGATCCCGAGCGCGTTCATCGCCGCTACGGTGGCAAAACCGGTGGCCATGAAGGTCGCCACCGCGACCAGCGAGCGCTGCGAGAGACGGCTCATCCCGCACACGCCGTGTCCGCTGGTGCAGCCCGAGCCGAGCCGCGTGCCGATGCCGACGATCAGCCCGGCAATCACTAGCGTCACAGGGTCGGCAAAGCTGGGCCTCGGTGCCTCGGTCAGACCGGTTACAAGCAGCGCTCCCAGCGGCAGGCCGATGACGAAGGCCCAGGCGCCTGCGCGCGGCATCGAGCCGTCAGCGAGGCCAAAGGCACGGGCGGCGATACCGGACACCCCGGCGATCCGCCCTGCCCCCAGCAGCATGATCGCAGCCGCCAGCCCGATCAGCACCCCGCCCGCCAATCCGGCGAGCGGGGCGGCTTCAGGAAATCCCGGAAGGGTCATACGGCGTTGACCGGAATCTTGAGGTAAGTGACACCATTCTCGTCAGGCGGCGGGAGGTGGCCTGCGCGCATATTCACCTGCACCGAAGGCAGGATCAGCCGCGGCATGTCGAGCGTCGCATCGCGCGCCTCGCGCATGGCCACGAACTCATCCTCGGTTATGCCGTCATGCGCATGGATATTGCCCTCACGCTCGGCAGCCACCGTGGTCTCCCAGACATAGGTCGTGCGGCCCTTCGGCAGATAGTCGTGGCACATGAACAGGCGGGTTTCCGGCGGCAGCGAGAGAATGCGGCGCAGCGATCGGAACAGCTGGCGCGCATCACCACCGGGAAAATCGGCGCGCGCCGTGCCGTAATCAGGCATGAACATTGTGTCGCCCACGAACACCGCCTCGCCCACGACATAGGCAATATCGGCGGGGGTGTGGCCGGGGACATGCATCACCGTGACCGGCAGGTTGCCGATCGTGAATGTGTCACCGTCCTTGAACAGCGCATCGAACTGCGACCCGTCGCGTTCAAAATCGGTGCCGGCATTGAATAACTTGCCGAACACGTTTTGCACCCTCGTGATCTCGGCACCGATCGCGATCTTCCCGCCCAGCTGCTCCTGCAGATAAGGGGCTGCCGAGAAGTGGTCGGCGTGAGCATGGGTCTCCAGCAACCACTTCACTTTCATATTATGCGAACTGACATAGTCAATCACCTTGTCTGCCGAAGCAGTGGCAGTGCGGCCAGAATTGGGATCGAAGTCCAGCACCGAGTCGACAATCGCCGCCTCGCCCGTGGCCGGATCCGAGGCGACGTAGGTGACAGTATAGGTCGCAGGGTCGAAAAAGCTCGCAATCTCGGGGCGCAGTGCAGCATCGGAAGCGGCCCGCAGAGCCTGTTCGGTCGCCGCCTGAAGCACAACATCAGCCTGGGTCATGGCATCTCTCCAACTCGATTTCATAAATCGAGTATATGTATTGCAATCCTGATGTCAAGTGATATGAGGACGCCATGAGCCCGCTCAACCCTACCGCTCCCCACAACGCTCCCCCGTGCGC
>NZ_JAMNXL010000022.1 GCF_023653175.1 Erythrobacter sp.
CCGCCCCGGGCTTGACCCAGGGCCCCGCTACCTGACGCTCACAAAAACAGCACCGCCAGCACAGCGCTCATCACCACCACGAGCCCCACCGAGAACCCCAGCATCGCCAACACCGGCCGCGTCACCCGCCCGTACAGCACCCAGTCATAGCCCGCCGACACCAGCACGGTGATCGGCACCTGCACCGCAATCGCGACCGGATCGGGCAGGTCCAGCACCTGAACCACCCGGGCATAGGCGGGGGTCATCAGCGCCAGCGTCGCGATCAGCATCGCCTGCCGGTGCGCGGCGATGTCGCGGCGGCGGGCGTAGTGCAGGGCGGCGAAATAGAGGGGGATGAAGGTCGCAAAGGCGGCGAGGTTCACCACCGTCACCTCGGGGCGGCCGAGCTCCAGCCCGATCCGCCACGAGATCACCCCGCCGCTCACCAGCATCGCCGCGACAAGGGCAATCGAGGCACGCCCCGTCGCGCGGTGCGCCGCCAACCGGTATTTCGCCGCGAGGAAGCTCTGGCTCGCCAGCAGGATCAGCCAGGCGATCATGGACCCGGCGTGGAACACCACCAGCGGGGTGTAGCGCGCCTGCACCTCAGGGTGCGCCACCGCCTTCAGCGCGAAAGCGAACAGCGTGAAGGCCAGCAGCGCAATCGCAATCCGTCCCATCAGCAAGTTGGCACGGGTGTGGCTTTCTGGGGCTCTCACTAATTCTCTCGTGCAGCGCGGATGGCAGCCCCGGCGGCGAAGGGCGCGATCGCGACCAGCCCGAGGCTTATTGCTCCAACGAAGCCGAGGCTCACAGGATCCTGCCGCGCCAGCGCGCCCGCGCCGAAAATCAGGATGGGCAGGGCGAGCGGGATGAGGAGGAGGCCGGACAAGGCCGCGCCTGCCCTCAGCGAAGCGGTCAGCGCGGCGATCATCAAGCCGATAGCGGCAAGGCCCGGGGTGCCCGCCAGCAGACCGAGGAGCAGGATCGAGAAACTCTCACCCTCGATCTTGAGCAGCGCGGCCGCCGGGAAGGTCGCGAGCAGCAGCGGCGGGCCGAAGCTCAGCCAATGGGCGAGCAGGCGCACCGCCATCATCGCCTCTTCCGTAGCCCCGCGCAGCTTGAGCTGGTCGAAGAACCCCAGCGCAATGTCCCGCGCCACCAGCTTTTCAAGCGGCAGGATCGCCGCCAGCAGCGCCGCGATCCAAACCACCCCGCCGCCGGTTTTGGCGAGCAGGTTCACGTCCGGCCCGACCGCGAAGGGGAACAGCATCGCCACCGCGACGAAGAACACGGTCGGCAGCGCCGCCCCGCTGCCGGTGAAGGGGAAGAATTGCGCCAGATCGCGGCGGAGCAGGGCGAGGATCATGCCTCCTCCTCCGTCTCGGTAGGGGCGTAATCCTCGATGGCAAAGCTGGTCATCCCCGGCACGTCGAGCGGCTGGTGCGAGGCGATCAGTGCGATGCCGTAATAGCTGCAGTGCTCGCGCACCAGTTCGCTCACGAGGGCCTGGCTGGCAGTGTCGAGGCCGGACAGCGGCTCGTCCAGCAGCCATATGTCTGCGCCCCAAATCATCATCCGGGCAAGCGCCGCGCGCTTTTTCTGCCCGGTCGAAAGGTAGCGCACCGGCACCTCGAGCAGGTTGTTAAGGCCGAGCCGTTCGCAGTAAGCTTCGAACATCATGGGGCTGTCGAGATCGATCTTTGCCCAGAACGCCAGCGCCTTGCCCAAGGGCAGATCGGGATCGAGCCCGGTGCGTTCGTCCACCAGATCCAGCGCGCCTTTGCGCTCCACCGTGCCCGCATAGGGCGTCCTCAGCCCCGCCAGCGCGCGGAGCAGCGTCGTTTTGCCTGCGCCATTGGCCCCCGTGACGTGGCACGCCGCGCCCGCTTCCAGCCGGAACGAGAGCTTGCGGAACAGCAGCCGATCCCCCCGGCGGCAGGCGAGATTGTCGGCGGCGAGGAAGAGGCCAGGGTTCGGGGGCGCTTGCATTGGGCCGCAGCGTTAGGGAAAAGGCGGGCAGCAAACAAGCGACCCCATCCAAGGAACCGCCCGATGTCCGTCCCCGAACTCACGTCCGACGAAGCCGCCGCGCTGCTCGCCGCCCACCCGGAATGGAGCAGCGCGCGCGAGGGCAAGGCGATCGCGCGCACCTTCCGCTTCAAGGACTTTTCGGAAGCCTGGGGCTTCATGAGCCGCGTCGCGCTGCTGGCGGAGACGCAGGACCACCATCCCGAGTGGTTCAACGTCTACAACCGCGTCGAGGTGACGCTGACCACCCATGATGCGGGGGAGAGCGGCGGCCTCTCGGCGCGCGACGCCAAGCTCGCCGCCGCGATCGACGTGCTGGTGTGATGCGAGGGGCCGCGCTGCTTGCGGCGCTGGCGCTGGCGCTGGTGGCGGCGCCCGCTGCCGCGCAAGATGCGGAGCCCGAGCAGGCACCCGGAGAGGGGCGCGTCTGGAAGGGGACGCTGGGCGACAAGGCGATCACCGCCTGCTTCTATGACGATGGTGTGCGTGACGGCATCTACTACGCCGACGATGCCCGCGAGCCGCTCAGGGTGGTGGAGCTGGACGAGGCCGAGCCGCTTGTCGAGATGACCGGGCGCTCTGACACGACCGGCGCTGTCTGGGTGATACAGCCGCCCGAAGGCGAGAGCCGGACCGGCGAATGGCGCAAGGGTGACCAGACGCGCCCGATCAACCTCACCGCCAGCCCCGTGACCCTCCCCGAATATGGCACTGCCTGCGAGACGGGCGCGTTTCTCGACGCCATGCTGGCAGGGGGCAAGATCACCTCGCGGCGCAAGCGCTTTGCCCGAACGCCATACACCGAGCTCGAGTACAAGGGGCCGGCGCGGGCGGGGCTCGAGGATTACAGCATCGCCTCGCTCGCGCTCGATCCGGTGGAGCCCGGAGACGCCGCGATCAACCGCGCGCTGGCCGCGTTCCTGCCCGATGGCACGGCGGCGCACGCGATGGGCCAATGCGTCGGCATGTCGCTGCCTGGCGGCATCGGCGGCTATGCGGAGGAGGCGCTGGTGCCGATTCTGCTGACCCCGCGCTGGCTGGGCCTGCGCTATTCGGGCACGGGCTACTGCGGCGGCTCGCACCCCAACCACTTCCTCTATATGGCCGTCCATGACCGTGACAGCGGGGCCGAGGTTGATCCCTCGACATGGTTCAAGCCGGGCGCACTCGGCTTTTACGATTGGCAGAGCGGGCTCGAACCCCGTTCATCCAAGCGCCCCGTCGCAGGGCTTGGCGACGACCTGTGGAAGGTCATCGCCGCGCATTGGCCGAGGCACGGCGAGGACAGCGATTGGTGGCCGCCCGAAGAGCCGTTCAACTCCGGCTGGGTCAACTCCGGCTGGGAAATCGGCCTGACCCGCGAGGGCCCGGTGTTCGTGCCGCAGCTGCCCTACGTGATCTTCGCCAACACCGAGGAAATCGTGGTGCCGTGGAAGGATGCGCTCCCCTTCCTTTCGCCCGAGGGGCGGGCGGTGATGGAGAGCCTGCGCTGATTCCGGCCCGCAGGGTCGCAAGGCCGAACGGCCGCCCGCAGCGACGGGGCCTTCAGGCCTCAAGCAGCGAAGCGGTAGGCCAACAAAGACGCCGTGTGAGCGAGGATTTCGCACGCCGGAGGGCGTGCGGACAAAAAAAAGGCGCTAATTACTTCCCCAATAACCCCTGCCGCCCAGCCGCGCGCTGCTGCTTGCGCACCCGGCCCGGCATCCAGCGCTTGGCGAAGGCGAGCTGGCGCGCGGTCTTGCCGACGAGGTAGTGCAGTTCCTGCCCGTGGACCGCATTCCAGATCGCCTGCGCGACTTCCTCGACCGGGGTGATCTCCAGCCCGGCGGCGGTGACGCGGGTGCGGATGTTCTCGTTGGTGTTGCGGTTGCCGGTGCCGTCAAGAAGGGGCGTGTCGATGAAGCTCGGGCAGATCGAGGCGACCGTGATCCCGTCGGGCGCCCATTCGGCATCAAGGCTCTCGGCGATCCCGCGCACCCCGAACTTGGTGGCGGAATAGACGCTCATGCCGCTCCCGCCGGTCAGGCCAGCGGCGCTGGCGATGTTGATCAGCGCCGATCCCGGCCCGCTCGCCTTCAGATAGGGATAGACCGCCTGCGCCCCGTAGAGCACCCCGCGCAAATTGATGTCGAGGCAGGCGTCGATCTCGTCCTTGCCAAGGTCCGCGAGCGCGCCGCCGGTGCCGATCCCGGCATTGTTGACCATCGCGTCGATCCGGCCCCCGGCGGCAGCGGCGAAGGCGGCAAGGCTCTCGTCCCACGCCGCCCGGTCGCGCACGTCGAGCCGGCCCGCCCACTTGGCCTCGCCCGCGATTCCGCCGAGGGTCTCGGCCATCCCGGCCTCGTTGATGTCGGAGACCCCGACGAACCAGCCCCGGTTCGCGAAGTGCAGCGCGGTGGCGCGCCCGATGCCGGAGCCGCCGCCGGTGATGAAGATGCTGCGTTGTGTCATGGGGGTTCCCTCGTCCCGATTGCTATTTGCAACCTTCCTAGAGCGGACTGACACGCTTGTCAGCAGGCAGAGTGCTGCAACTCACGGTCCTTTTCATCGGAAGGCCGGGACAGCGGTCAAGGGCGGGCTGTGTGCCGGAATTTGGTTTGCGGCGTTGGGCGGTGCGGCCCTCAGTTGGTGACCTTATCGACCGCGTCCTCGGCAGCCTCGCCGACCTGCTCGGCAGCATTGCCGACCTTTTGAGCAGCTTCGCCAACAGCAGCGTCTTTCGCCGCTTCGGAATCGCTCATCTGCGAGAACACATACAGCGCCGCTGCGGCGAACAGAACCAACACGAGCAACCCGATCCATTTGGTACCGCCGCCAGAGTTCTGCCGATCGGTGACGATTGTCGTGGTTGTATGGGTATTGCCGTCAGGCGTGTGGGTTTCGGTAATGCGTTCTTCGGTCATATTTTTTTCCTATCTGGTATGACGCAATCACCCACACTCATGCGTTCTTCGCATTGCACCATTACTTATGAAGAAGTCGAGGCAATTCGATTAGGCGCGCTAGCCGACAGGTGCCAGTCGGGTCGGGACACATTTAAACCGGACGCACCCTCACAGCGCCGGATTGGCGTGGTAGCGCAAGAATGAAATGGCCGCGCTGAATGGGGAGGACGATAGGATCGTCAGGCGGTCAAAAGCGCTCGGTGAGCCGAGCCCGCTACTTCGGCAATGCGACACCCAATGGATGGCGGGTTTTGGGCGGATCCAAAAGTCCGTCGAATGACCGGATCTGGGTGGTTCGCGGACTCAATGCTCCGGCAAATAGAGCACGCCCAGCAAGCCAGCGATAAAGAAGAACCCGCCACCGGATAGGAACATGAGGATCATATCCCAAGCTTCAGCGTCGGTCAGGTTACGCTTCTCATTTACGTAGTAGATCGGCTCGCCACCGATGAAATGGCTGATGGCGAAAACAAGGATCAAGCTTGTGAACAGGAACCCCAGGGCAAGCCAGCGCCAAGCTATCCATCTGAACAGACGAGGCCCCGGCTTAGGAGGCCGCTCGAAAATCCGGAAATCAGAAAAGAAGCCCATAACGATATTGATGACCGACTTTCCTGATGACCACAATGGGGTCGCTTTCAGACTGTCCGCTTTTGGCCGAGACGAGGCTGAGACAGTCATCCCCTCATTCGTCGCCCCGGACTTGATCCGGGGTTAGGCACTTCTTCTGCTTTTGTCGCCGCTTCAAAGTAGCCAAACCCCGTGTCAAGCACGGGGCGACGGCGAGGGGGAGGGTAGCAACGGGATCGTTTGCGGCAAGGTATGTTTTCGGCAGATAGCCTGCAATCTCCGACATTTCCTACACGCATCCCCGCGGCTACAACCCGCGTCGGCTCATTCGCATCGCAGCAAGGGTGGTCGCAAGACCGCCGAGGGACAAACAAGGCCCCTCTTCCCTGTCCGTCTGCATTGTGCGGGACGGTCTATCTCTATTATTTCTTGTGAAAATATCGAAGTTCGAAAAGCGGACAGGGTGTCCGCATTGTCCGCTTCAGAGCTGCATCCGGCACGGCAATTCGGGGCGCCGGACGCGAATAGCCGATGCCGACTCACAGCGCCGGGTTCGCATAAAAATGCCACGTGAAAATCGCCATCGCCCCGCGCTGCGGCGACCACGGCTCGGCCAGCGCGCGGGTCGCCTTTTCCGCCGGGCGCTCTTCCAGCTCGAGCAGCCGCTTCACCCCCTCCTGCACCGCAAGGTCGCCCGCGGGCCAGATGTCGGGGCGGCCTTCGGCGAAGAGCAGGTAGATCTCCGCCGACCAGCGGCCGATGCCCTTGATGCGGGTGAGGAGTTCGATCGCCTCTTCGTCGTCTGCGGGCAGGTTGTGAAAATCGAGCTCGCCTGCCTCCATCAGCTCGCACAAGGACCGCGCATAGCCCTGCTTCTGGCGTGACAACCCGCAGGCGCGCAAGGTCTCGAAATCGCGTGTCAGCAGGCAGGCCGGGGTGAAGTCCGCGCCCAGCTCCGTCTCGAGCTTGCCCCACACCGATGCGGCGGCGGCGACCGAGACCTGCTGGCCGACGATGGTGCGCAGCAGGGTCTTGTAGCCGGGGTCGCGAATCCGCGCTTGCGGATAGCCGACCCGGGCCAGCGCGCTCGCCAGCTGTGGCTCGCGCGCGGCGACGGCATCGAGGTCATCACGCAATTTTTCCGCCGTCAGCCCCACTCGCACTTTCCTTAACTTGCACTGCTCGCCAGACTATCTTAGCAGCGCGGGCAAGCCTCTCACAGCGCTGCTTCTTGCGCCCAACCCCAAAAAGGAACTCCGATCCATGCCCAGACTGGTCGTCACCAACCGCGAAGGCGCCACCAGCGAGATCGAGGTCGCCGACGGCCTCACCGTGATGGAAGCAATCCGCGACAACGGGTTCGACGAACTGCTGGCGCTGTGCGGCGGGTGCTGCTCCTGCGCGACCTGCCACGTGGTGGTCGACCCGGCGTTTGCCGACAAGCTGCCGAAGATGAGCGAGGACGAGGACGATCTGCTGGAGTCCTCCGATCACCGCGCAGCGACCTCGCGCCTGTCGTGCCAGATCCCCTTCACTGCGGATCTCGACGGGCTGCACGTCACGATTGCTCCCGAAGATTGATCGGGCGGGGCGAGGCGGTGGACGCTGACCTCGCCCGTTTCCTGCGCGACGAACTGGGTGTAGCGGCCGAGGGTTCTGCGGCCGGCCCGTGGACGGTGCGCGGGGCCGTGTGGCTGTGGCGGGGCGCGGACGGCCAGCCTGCCAAGGCCGCGTGGTATTTCCTCACCATCGACGGCGAGACCGCAAGCGCGATCCGCGCCTCGGCGGTGAACGCGGCCGCGTGGGGCTCGGTCTATGTCGAAGCCACCATCGGCGGCACGACATGGCGCACCTCGCTGTTCCCCTCCAAGGCGCATGGCGGCTGGCTGCTGCCCTTGAAGGCGGCGGTGCGCAAGGCCGAGAAGATCGTCGAGGGGACGGTGGTCGAGGCGGTGCTGGCGCTGCCCTAGCGGGACTTCGCCGTTGCGGCCCGCTGCCCGAACGCCTAACTCTACCCACATGAACATCACCCGCCCCTTCGGCGACACGCTCGCCCTGATCGGCAATACCCCCATCGTCCGCCTCGCCGGGCCCAGCGCCGCGGCAGGCTGCGACATCTACGGCAAGTGCGAATTCGCCAACCCCGGCTCCTCGGTGAAAGACCGCGCGGCGCTGTGGATCATCCGCGATGCGGAAGCCAGCGGCGAGTTGAAGCCGGGCGGCACGGTGGTCGAGGGGACGGCGGGCAACACCGGGATCGGCATCGCGCTGGTGGCGAATGCGCGCGGCTACAAGACGATCATCGTCATGCCCGACAACCAGTCCAAGGAGAAGATGGACACGCTGCGGGCATTGGGCGCCGAGCTGGTGCTGGTGCCGCCGACCAAGTTTGCCGACGCCGGCCACTTCGTCCACACCTCGCGCCGCATCGCGCAGGAGACGCCCGGCGCGGTGTGGGCCAACCAGTTCGATAACATCGCCAACCGCCGCGCCCATATCGAAGGCACCGCGCCGGAAATCTGGGAGCAGCTCGGCGGCCGGGTCGACGGCTTCACCTGCGCGGCCGGGACCGGCGGGACGATCGCGGGCGTGGGCCTCGGCCTCAAGGCCTTCGACGAGAATATCCGCATTGCCCTGACCGACCCCCACGGCGCGGCGCTCTACAACTACTATGCCAACGGCGAGCTGAAGGCGGAAGGATCGTCGGTCGCCGAAGGGATCGGGCAGGGGCGCATCACCGCAAATCTCGAAGGCGCGGTGATCGACACGCAGTACCGGATCAGCGACACGGAGGGCCTCCAGTGGGTCGCGCGTCTGCTCAAGGAAGAGGGGCTATGCCTCGGCCTCAGCTCGGGCATCAATGTCGCGGGCGCGGTGGCACTGGGCCGCGAGCTGGTCGCCGAGGGGCGCGAGAACCCGCAGGTCGTGACCATCCTGTGCGATACCGGCTTTCGCTATCTCTCGACCCTCTACAACCCCGATTGGCTCGCCGCCAAGGGCCTGCCGGCCTTCGACTGGCTGAAGCAGGGAGCCGCGGCATGAGCGGGCTCTCGTGGCGCGAACGGATGCGGCGGATGAACCAGCGCAGCCTGTTCCGCCCCGCAGCCGTGCCGGGCGAGGTGGCCGGGGAGCCCGACGACCTGCCGCCGCCCTCGACCGTGCGCGCCGAGGCGATGCAGCGCTTGCAGGTGGGGGTGTTCGGGATCGGGTCGATGGTACTGCTGGTCGGCCTTGCCAGCATCATCGGCGGCCAGGCCGAGCGCAACGACCAGCTCGCCGTGCCCGAGGCCGCGCCGACCACCGAGCCGAGCGCCGCGCCCGCCCAAGCCAATCCGCTCGCCGACGCGGGCGTGGTGCCCGACATCGCCGCCGAGCCCAGCCCTTCGCCGAGCGTCAAGCCGCTCGACCTGCCCGCGCCGGGCCAGCGCCCCGCGGGCAATGCCGCGCCGCAGAACTAGAGCGCTCGCAGCCGGGCTGCTCGCGCTGCTGGCGGCGGCAGGGTGCGACCGCGCGCCCGCCCCGCCTGCCGCGGCCGAAAGCGCGACTGCGCGCGAAAGGCTCGGGCTGATGACCAGTCTGCCGCTCTACTGGCCGCTCGGGGCGGGGGTTGAGGAGATCGCCTCGGGCCGCGCGCCGCCGCCGTGGCAGCGCACCGCGCTCGAGGCGGGCTATGTGCTTGAGCCGCTCGACACGCTCAGCCCGATCCCGGGCCTTGCTGCCGATGCCCCCGCGACCGACCCGCTGGCAGGGCTGACGCGGCTGGCGGTGATTCAGCCGCGCGGGCTCTCGCCAGCGGACAATGTCGCTCTTGATGAATGGGTGCGTGAGGGTGGGCGGTTGCTGCTGGTGCTCGATCCGGCGCTGACCGGGGAATACGACTTGCCCTTGGGCGATCCGCGCCGTCCGGCTGACAGCGCGCTGATCCCGCCGGTGGTGGCGCGCTGGGGGCTGGCGGTGCGCTTCGACGAGGCGCAGGGCGACGGCGTCAACGAGCGGGCGCTTGGCGAAGCTGCGCTTCCGCTCATTGTGGCAGGCGAGGTGTCCATCACCAATTCCGCAGCCGCGGCTTGCACGCTCCTTGCTGACGGCGCGGCGGCGCGGTGCCGGGTCGGCAAGGGCGAAGTGACCCTGATCGCCGATGCCGCGCTGTTCGAGCATCCCGAACTGGCGGGCGAGGGCGGGGCGGGACTGCGCGCGCTGGTCGCTGGGGTGCTCGGATGAGACCGCGCGCGGCCAGTTTGGGGAAAATGCGGGAGACGCGGAGCCGGAGTCGCGGTAGAGTCGTGGGCGGGCGCGGGAAACTGCGGGAAGGCCACGGTTTGTTCCGGAGAAATCAGCGATTTGGCGGGGGAAGTTGCTATGGGGAATGACTTAGGTTTCGGAAGAAAATGCTAGAATCAGAATAGCTTAACCAGTTTTCCCGTAAAATCCCCGAAAAATCCCTTCCATCCCCATCTCTTCCCCGATATGACCGGGGTCCATCAGACATGCCCGTATGTCTCGCGTCCGCCCGGTGGGGGCCGGACGACCCGTCCGCACGTGTGCGGCCGGGGCGGGGAAGGCATGTCCGGGGGAACTGAGTGCGTCATTGGCGCGGCAGGCCGGTGCGGCAGGCTGCGGGGGATAGAGGGGATTGCAGGCACGTGTCTGCTTCTGTGGGATATAACGGCCAAGCTTACTCGCCTGCGGGCGAGAAGGGCCGTTTTGTGCTCCCGCCCGAGTTCCGCAAGGCGGTCAAGGAAAGCTCCGGCGGCAGCCGCACCCTGTGCCTTGGTGTGCACGACAAGTTCGATTGCCTGATGGGCTTCGGCCTGTCGCGCATCGATGAGCTCAATGCCCGGCTCGATCGCGAGGAAGAGCTCGCCATCGAACGCAAGAACTACGATTTCGACCGCGATGTGCGCGCAGCGCAGCTGTTCGGCTTCTCGCAGCTTCCCTTCGACGAAAGCGGCCGCTTCGTGATGCCCGAACACCTGCGCGATCTCGGCAAGGTCGGCGAGGGTCTCTATTTCCACGGCGCGGGCAACTTCTTCTTTGTCTGGAACCCGGTGGAACTCGCGCGCATGGGCCCCGAATGGAGGGGCGCGCAGGCGGCCTGCACCAGGCTCATGGCCACGGCCAAGAAGGGAGGCACGGCGTGATGACGCAGGGTGCCCCCCATATCCCCGTGCTTCTCGACGAGGTGGTGGCGGCGCTGGCCCCGCGCCCCGGTATGACCATCGTCGATGCGACCTTCGGCGCGGGCGGTTACTCGGTCGCCCTGCTGGAGGCGGGCGCGAGCGTCCACGCCTTCGACCGCGATCCCGACGCCGTGGCCGCCGGGCAGGCGCTCGTCGCCCGCTATGCCGGGCGCCTCGCGCTGCACCCGCACCGCTTTTCGGCGATGCGCGCACAGCTGGCCGCGATCGGCATCCAGCACGTCGACGCCGTCGTCATGGATATCGGCGTCTCCTCGATGCAGCTCGACCAAGGCGAGCGGGGCTTTGCTTTCATGCATGACGGCCCGCTCGACATGCGCATGAGCCAGGTGGGGGAGAGCGCCGCAGATTTCCTCAACACCGCCGATGAGGAAGCGATTGCCGACGTGCTCTATAATTACGGCGAGGAGCGCCAGTCGCGCCGCGTCGCGCGCGCAATCGTCGCCGCGCGCCCGCTCAGCACGACGGGCGAGCTCGCCCGCCTGGTGCGCCGCGCGCTGGGCTACAAGCCCCATGACAAGAAGGACCCCGCCACCCGCACTTTTCAGGGACTGCGCATCCATGTGAACGACGAGCTGGGCGAACTCGAAGCCGGGCTCGCCGCCGCCGAGGCGCTGCTGGGCGAGGGCGGTGTGCTCGCCGTGGTCAGCTTCCACAGCCTCGAGGACCGGATCGTCAAGCAGTTCCTCAGGGCCGCCAGCGGCGCGGGCCGCGCGGTTTCGCGCCACCTGCCCGGGGAAATCCCGGGGCCGCCCCCCACCTTCGTGCAGGTTTCCAAGGCTATCCGTCCTTCCGAGGCCGAGATCGACCGCAACCCGCGCGCCCGTTCGTCCACCCTGCGCCATGCCACCCGCACCGGCGCGCCCCCGAGGAGTCTCGCAGCATGATGACCAGCACTCAGGCCCGTTCGCTCGGCTGGGCCGCCGTCCTTGCGATCTGCCTTGCGGCGGTGGTGGTGCTGAGCTTCAAGGTGCACGCGGTGCGCAGCGAGGTGCTGCTCGCCGAACGCCAGCTGATCGCGCTCCAGCGCGAGACCCTGCTGCTCGAGACCGAATTCGAGACCCGCGCCAGCCAGCGCCAGCTCGCCGAATGGAACGCGGTCGAATTCGGCTACGAGGCGCCGCGCGCCGGCCAGTTCCTCGATGGCGAGCGCCAGCTGGCGAGCCTTGGCGAAGTGCGCGGGCCCGATGCGCCCGCGCCGATCCGCCTCGCCAGCGCCGATGCCGGTGCCGATGCCGCCAGGGCCGCCGCCGCCGATGCGCCGATGCGCTCGCCGGTGTCGGGCGAGAAGGTGACGCTCGCCTCGGCGGCCTCCGAGAAGGATGCCGGCGCGGTCTTCGCCGATGCCTTCGGCGACTTCCTGATCGAGGCCTCGCCGATCCGTCCGGCGCGCGCCGAGACCCCGGCCCGCGCGGGCAAGCCTGCCGCTGCAGCCAAAGGAACCGGCGAATGAACGCGCTGGCGGCACGTCTTGCCGCCCCGCTGAGCGGTGCCCATACCGCCACCCCCGCCATTCCCGCCGGGCGCCTGCCGGGCGCTGGCCTGCGCGCGCAGATGCTGTGGTCGGCGCGGGTCAGGGTGCTGTGGCTGCTCTGCGGATTCGGCGCGGTCGCGCTGATCGCGCTGCTGCGCATCGCCACCCTCGGCCTCGGCGGCAATGCCCCGCAGCGCACCAGCATGGAGGAAGCGCTGCTGCCCCCGCGCGGCGAGATCACTGATCGCAACGGCGCCCCGCTGGCGCGCGCCTTTCCCGCCTATGCCATGTGGTTCAACCCCAAGGCGATGGGCGATGCCGGCGCGCCGCTGGTGCGCTCTCCGGCCGAGGTCGCGCGTGCGCTGAAGGAAATCTTCCCCGATATCGACGAGGCGCGCATGGCCAAGCGTCTTGCCTCGGGCGATGCCGGCTACCTGCGTCGCCGCCTGCTGCCCGAGGAAGCCAACCGCGTCTTCGCGCTGGGCGAGATCGCGCTCGAGATCCCGCGCGAGACCGATCGCTACTACCCGCAAGGCACGCTGGCTGCGCATGTGCTGGGCTATGTTGTCGAGGACCAGGGCGGCAAGGTGGGCATGGAGGAGGTGCTCGAAAAGCAGCTCAGCAACCCTGACATGCGCACCCAGCCGGTCGCCCTGTCGATCGACGTGCGCGTGCAGGGCGCGCTCGAGGACGAGCTGCGCAAGGGAATGCTCGCCACCAATGCGCTGGGCGCGGCGGGGATCGTGCTCGATGTCGAGACAGGCGAGGTGATGGCGCTGGCGAGCCTTCCCGAATTCGATCCCAACACGGCCGGAGCGGCCGGAGCGGTCAATGTCTTCAACCGCGCCACCAACGGTGTCTATGAACTGGGATCGACCTTCAAGCCGCTGACCGTGGCCGCCGCGATCGATGCAGGCGTGGTGCGCGATCTGGGCCGCCAGTGGAACGCCGCGCCGGTGCCGGTGGGCAGCCGGACGATCAAGGATTCGCACGCGATGGGGCCGAGCCTCAACGTGCCGCAGGCGCTGGTCCATTCCTCGAACACCGTCACCGCGCGGGTCGCCGACGAAATGGGCCCGGAACGTCTGCGCCGCGCCATGATTGATCTGGGTATGGACCGCCGCCCGTTCATCGAACTGCCCGCCAAGGGCAAGCCGATCTGGCCGCAAGGCGACTGGAGCCGCGTCACCAACATGACGGTCGGCTTCGGTCACGGCCTTGCGGTCACCCCGCTGCACCTCGCGAGCGCCTATGCGGCGATGGTCAACGGCGGGATCTGGCGCCCCTCGACGCTGATGAAGCTGGCGCCCGCCGATGTGCCGCGGGGCCGCCGGGTGTTCAAGGAATCGACCTCCTCGCGGATGCGCCAGCTGCTGCGGATGATCTCGCTCTACGGCACCGGCAAGAGCGCCGATGCGCCCGGCTACCGCGTCGGCGGCAAGACCGGCTCGGCCGAGAAGGCGGGCGTGGGCGGGTACAACAAGACGTCGCTCGTCTCCTCCTTCGCCGCCGCCTTTCCGATGGATGCGCCGCGCTATGTGGTGGTGATCGTGGTCGACGAGCCCAAGGGCACGATGGCCTCGAGCTTCCAGCGCACCGCCGCCTTCACCTCGGCGCCGATCGTCCGAAAGCTGGTGCCGCGCATCGGCCCGATGCTGGGCGTGCAGCCCGACGACAGCCGCGATGTCGACATCTCGGACCTGCGCTATCTGGTGGACAAGGGCGAATGAGGCTCGCGGACCTCTTGCGCGCCGCGGGGCTGGCGGGAGACAGTGACAAGACCGTCACCGGCTTTGCCATCGATCACCGCAAGGTCGCGCCCGGCACCGTGTTCGGCGCCTTCCAGGGCGCCACAGTCAATGGCGAGGATTTCATCCCCGCCGCTCTTGAGGCGGGTGCGATTGCCGTCGTTGCCCGCCCCGAAGCCCGCGTCGAGGGTGCGCTCCACCTTGCCGACGTCAACCCCCGACGCGCCTTTGCGCGCCTCGCCGCGGGCTTTTTTTCTCCCTACCCGGCTGCCATCGTTGCGGTGACGGGGACCAACGGCAAGACCTCCTGCGTCGAGATGACCCGCCAGATCTGGCGCATGGCGGGCGAGCGCGCCGCGAGCATCGGCACCTTGGGCGTGACAACGCCCGACGGGAGCGTCTCGACCGGGCTGACGACGCCCGACATCGTCACCTTCCTCGGCAACATGGCGGGGCTGGCGCGCGAAGGCGTGACCCATGTCGCCTACGAGGCATCGAGCCACGGGCTCGACCAGTATCGCAACGAAGGCCTTACCGTTGCAGCGAGCGCCTTCACCAATTTCAGCCGCGACCACCTCGACTATCACGTTACGATGGAAGCCTATTTCGCGGCCAAGATGCGGCTGTTCACCGAGGTCGTCGCGCTCGGCAGCCCGGCGGTGATCCATGACGCCGGTGACGGGTCGGAATGGACCGCCAAGGCGATTGCGACCGCGCGGGCGCGCGGGCTCGAGGTGCGGACGGTCGGCGAGGGCGGGAGCTTCCTCAAGCTGATCGCCCGCGAACCCGGGCAGTTGGGGCAGCTTCTTCACATCGAACATGAAGGTGCAGTGCGGAAGGTCAATCTGCCGCTGATCGGGGCCTATCAGGCGGCCAATGCGCTGGTGTCCGCGGGGCTGGCCATGGCGACCGGCGTGTCGGCCTCCGCTACCTTCGATGCGCTCTCGCGCCTCCAGCCGGTGCGCGGGCGGCTCGAGCGCGCTGCGCTCAATCAGGCGGGCGCGCCAGCCTATGTCGACTACGCGCACACCCCCGACGCGCTCGAGGCCGCCATCGCCGCGCTGCGCCCGCATGTCGCGACAAGCGGCAAGCTGATCGTGGTGTTCGGCGCAGGCGGGGATCGCGACGCGGGCAAGCGCCCGCAGATGGGCGAAGTCGCCGCGCGCGCCGCCGACATTGCCATCGTCACCGACGACAACCCGCGCTCGGAGGATCCCGCAAGCATCCGCGCCGCGATCATGGCGGGGGCTGGGGAGAACACGCGCGAAGTGGCAGGCCGCCGCGCCGCCATCGCTGCCGCAATCGGGGAAGCCGGGCCGCGCGATATTGTGCTCATCGCCGGCAAGGGGCACGAGCAGGGTCAAATATTCGGGTCTGGAGAAAATATGCGGATCGAAGCCTTCGATGATGTCGAAGTGGCGCGCGAGTGCGCCGGAGGCCAGTGTTGATGAACGCCCCGATGGCCCACCCGATGCTGCACCAATGGCCCGTCACTGCGCGCGATGCGCTCCCGCTTGCGCTGTGGACCGCCGCCGAAATCGCCGCGGCCACCGGCGGCACCGCCAGCGATGATTTTCAGACGAGCGGCGTCGAGATGGATTCGCGCGATGTGAAGCCGGGCGATGTGTTCGTGGCGCTCAAGGGCGAGGCGATGGACGGCCATCGCTTCATCGAAGCCGCCTTCGCCAAGGGCGCGGTCGCGGCGATCGTCGACCGCCCGGTCGATTACCCCCACGTGCTGGTCGAGGACACGACGCAGGCGCTCCACGCGCTCGCCCATGCCGCGCGGGACCGGGCGGTGGAGGCGGTGCGGATCGCCATTACCGGATCGGTCGGCAAGACCGGCGTGAAGGAGGCGATCTTCGCCTGCCTCGACCGCGCCAGCCGCGGCGCGGCTCACCGCTCGGTGCGCAGTTACAACAACCATGTAGGCGTGCCCCTGAGCCTCGCCCGCCTGCCCGCGCGTGCCAAGTTCGGCGTGTTCGAGATGGGCATGAACCATCAGGGCGAGATTGCGCCGCTCACCGCCCACGCCCGCCCGCATGTCGCGCTGATCACCACCATTGCGCCCGCGCATATCGAGAACCTCGGCAGCCTCGAGGCCATCGCTGACGAGAAGGCGCAGATCTTCACCGGGCTGGTCGAAGGCGGTGTCGCGATCATTCCGGCGGACAGCGAATGGGCCGCGCGCATGATCGGCCACGCCAAAGCCTGCGGAGCGCATGTCGTGACCTTCGGCCGCGCCGCGACTGCCGATGTGCGGCTGCTCGATGCGATCCCCGCGGCGGGCGGGGGCTCGCTCGTCACCGCCGATCTGGGCGATCGGCGCATCTGCTATACCATCGCCGAACCCGGCGAGCACTGGATCGTCAATTCCCTGGGCGTCATGGCGGCAGTTCGCGCGGCGGGCGGCGATCTTGCCAGTGCGGGCCTCGCGCTGGCCGAGATGGGCGGGCTCAAGGGCCGCGGCGCGCGGCACACGCTGACCGTCCCGGGCGGCACCGCGCTGCTGATCGACGAGAGCTACAACGCCAATCCCGCCTCGATGCGCGCGACGCTCAAGGCGCTTGCGGCAACGCCCGCCACCCGGCGGCTCGCGGTGCTGGGTTCGATGAAGGAGCTCGGCGACTTTTCCGATGCCTTCCACCGCCAGCTCGCGGAACCGATTGCCGAAGCGGGCGTCAGTCATGCAATCCTCGTCGGCCCTGAGATGGCCGCGCTGGCCGAGGAACTGGGGAAAGCTGCGACGACTTCGCTTGGCAAGGAGCCGAGCTTCGCCCATTGCGAGGGGCCTGCCGAGGCGATTGCGCTCCTCGGGCAGTTCGGCCTCGCGCATGGGGATGCGGTGCTGGTCAAGGGGTCCAATTCGGTCGGGCTCGGCAGGCTGGTGTCACACTTTACCGAACAGCTCCGCGCCTGACGCGCAAGGGGCGGGGCTCAGGCCCGAAAGACGGGCGCGAAGGACGACTGAATGCTTTACCTGCTTGCCGAGTGGCTTGGCTTTGAAGGCATCCTCAATCTGGTGCGATACCAGAGCTTCCGCGCGGGCGCGACACTGATGACCGCGCTGGTCATCGGCCTGTTGATCGGCGAGCGCTTCATCAATTTCCTTCGGGTGCGCCAGGGCAAGGGCCAGCCGATCCGCCTTGACGGCCCGCAATCGCACCTCGCCAAGCGCGGCACGCCGACGATGGGCGGGCTGATGATCCTCGTCTCGCTCAGCCTTGCGCTGCTGATCTGGATGGATCTGACCAGCCCCTTCGTGTGGGCCTGCTTTGCGGTGACGATCGGCTTCGGGGTGATCGGCTTTCTCGACGATTACGACAAGGTCTCCAAGAACAGCCACGCGGGCGTTCCGGCGCGCGTCCGGTTGCTCGGCGAATTCGTGGTGGCGGGGATCGCGAGCTGGCTGATCGTCAGCCAAATCAACACCAACCTCTACCTCCCCTTCCTGACCGGCGTGAGCATCCCGCTCGGGCCGGCCTACTACGTCTTCGCCGCCTTCGTGATCGTCGGTGCGGGCAATGCGGTGAACCTCACCGACGGCCTCGATGGCCTTGCGATCATGCCGGTCATCATCGCGGCAGGCACCTTCGCGATCATCGCCTATCTGGTGGGCCGGTCCGATTTCAGCGCCTATCTCGGCATCCCGCATGTGCCCGGCGCGGGCGAGTTGGCGATCTTCTGCGCGGCGATCATGGGGGCGGGCCTCGCCTTCCTGTGGTTCAACGCGCCGCCCGCTGCGGTGTTCATGGGCGACACCGGCTCGCTGGCATTGGGCGGCGCGCTCGGCGCGATCGCGGTCGCCTCGCACCATGAGGTCGTGCTCGGGATTGTCGGCGGGCTGTTCGTGCTGGAAGCCGTGAGCGTCATCGTCCAGGTCTTCTGGTTCAAGCGCACCGGCAAGCGGGTGTTCAAGATGGCCCCCATCCACCACCACTTCGAACAGCTCGGCTGGAGCGAGAGCAAGGTCGTGATCCGCTTCTGGATCATCGCCATCGTGCTCGCGCTGATCGGGCTTTCCACGCTGAAACTGCGATAGGGAGGGGCTCGGCCAAGTGATCACCTCTCCCGCCTTCAAGGGCAAGCGCTACGCGGTGCTCGGCCTTGCCCGTTCGGGCGCGGCGGCGGCCGAGGCGCTTCTCGCGAGCGGGGCGGAGGTGATCGCCTGGGACCGCCAGCCGCACGCCCGCGCACCCTTCGAGGGGCGTTGCAGGCTGATCGACCCTCTCGAGCTTGATCTGACCGGCTTTGCGGGCGTGGTGGTCTCCCCCGGGGTGCCGCTCAACAACCACCCGATCGGGCCGCATGTGTGGCAATATGGCCTGCCCGTCATCGGCGATATCGAGCTGTTCGCCGCCGCGCGGGCCAGCCTGCCGCCGCACAAGGTGGTCGGCATCACCGGCACCAACGGCAAGTCGACGACCACCGCACTGGTGCATCACGTCCTGACAACGGCAGGCATACCGAGCGTGATGGGCGGCAATATCGGCGATCCGATCCTCGGGCAGGAGGCGCTGCCGGAAGGGGGCGTCTATGTGCTCGAGCTTTCGAGCTTCCAGATCGACCTCACCTTCACGCTCGATTGCGATGTGGCGGCGCTGACCAACATCACGCCGGATCACCTCGACCGCTATGCCGATTTTGCCGCCTATGCCGCCTCCAAGGAGCGGTTGTTCCAGATGCTGGAGAATGGCGAGGCGGTGATCTGCGACGAGGACGCGCCCACCACCGCCATCGCCGACCGGCTGGCGGCGGGGGCCCGCGCGATGGTGCGGGTCAAGACCTCCGACCTTGACGCGGCGGGGCTCGCCGAGGGGCGCTCGCCCTCGCTCGCGGGGCCGCACAATGCCCAGAACGCTGCGGTCGCGGTCGCGATCTGCCGCCGGCTGGGCCTCACGACCGCGCAGATTGCGCAAGGCCTCGCCTCCTATCGCGGCCTTCCGCACCGCATGGAGCGGGTCTGCGAGACCGGCGGGGTCATCTACATCAACGACAGCAAGGCGACCAACGCCGCCTCCGCCGCCCCCGCGCTCGCCGCCTTCCCGCCCGACCCCGCGATCAACGCGGGCGCACCGCGCATCCACTGGATCGTCGGCGGGCTGCCCAAGGAGGACGGGCTCGGCGCCTGCGCAGATCACCTCGCCAACATCGCGGCCGCCTATACCGTGGGCGAGGCCGGGCCGATGTTCGCCGACCTGCTCGAGGGCCGGGTGAAGGTCGAGCGCTGCGAGCTCATCAGCGAGGCGGTGCGCCGCGCTGCGGATGCCGCGCGCCCGGGCGAGGTGGTGCTGCTCAGCCCCGCCTGCGCCTCATACGACCAGTTCCGCGACTACGAGAAACGCGGGGGCCACTTCCGCCAGATGGTCGGCGCGCTCACCGGCTGCGAGACGTGCGGCGCGAATGGTGGCGAAACCGGCGACGGGAGCATCCAGCCATGACCGCGCCGGTCTTCTCCGCCACCTCGGCGCGCGGGCCGGGTGCCTATCTGCCGCCGGTGCCGGTGCAGCGCCGCTGGCGGGATTCGGTGCGCATCTGGTGGCGCGAGATCGACAAGCTGCTGCTGCTGCTGATCGGCCTTCTGATGGCAATCGGCATCGTCGCGGTCGCCGCCGCCTCGCCGGCCAGCGCCGACATGCTCTCGACGGCCCGCGAGCGCGTGCCGGACTTCATGTTCTTCCAGCGCCACATCGTATTTCAGGCGATGGGGCTGTGCCTGATGATCGGCCTCAGCTTCCTTGATCGTGATCAGGCGCGCCGGCTCGGCATCATGGTCGGCGCAGTGATGCTGGCGCTGCTGTTCGTGGTGCCCTTCATCGGCGAAGAGAAGAACGGCGCGCGGCGCTGGATCAATGTCGGGATGAGCCTCCAGCCCTCCGAGTTCCTGAAGCCCGGCTTCGCCATCATTTGCGCGTGGATCCTTGCGTGGCGCGTGCGCGATCCCGGCCTGCCGGTGATCACCTTTGTCACGGGCTTCTTCGTGCTAATCGCGGGGCTGCTCATGCTCCAGCCCAACTTGGGCGACGCGATCTTGTTCGGCGGGATCTGGCTGGTCATGGTGCTGCTGGCCGGGTTGCCGTGGCAGCGCCTTGCCGGGCTCGGCGGGATCGGGGTGGTGGGGCTGACGCTGGCCTATTTCTTCTACGACAACGCGCGCAACCGGATCGACGCCTTCCTCGGCGACGGCACCGCCTATGACCAGGTCGATCTTGCCCAGCGCACCATCACCGCAGGCGGCTGGACCGGCGCAGGGCTATGGCTCGGCGTACGCAAGATGAACCTGCCCGAGGCGCATACCGACTACATCTTCTCGGTGATCGGCGAGGAGTTCGGGTTGATCACCTGCGGGATCATCGTCGTGCTCTATTGCGCGCTGGTGATGCGCGCGCTGCTGCGGCTGACGGGCGAGGACAACCTCTTCGCGCTGCTCGCCGCTGCTGGCCTTATCACGCAGTTCGGCGGGCAGGCCTTCATCAACATCCTCGTCAACCTCAAGCTGTTCCCCTCCAAGGGCATGACCCTGCCGCTGATTTCCTACGGCGGTTCATCGACACTGGCGGTGTGCTTCACGCTTGGGCTATTGCTGGCGATCACCCGGCGCAATCCGTTCCTCGCGCGCGAGGGAGGGAGCTTGCGCGACCTGATCGACCGCAAGGACCAGAGCGCATGACCAGTTCGACCCCAACCGGCGCTTCCCGCCACTTCGTGCTCGCCGCGGGCGGCACCGGCGGCCACCTGATCCCCGCTTTCGCGCTCGCGACCGAGCTGCACCAGCGCGGCCACCACGTGGCCCTGATCACCGACGAGCGCGGGGCAAACATCCCCGGCAAGCCCGATTTCCTCACGGCCCACGTGCTGCCCGCCGGTCGCTTCGGCAAGAACCCGCTGGGCTGGGTCGCAGGCGTGCGCGCGGTGATGGAGGGCCGGGCGATGGCGCTGCGGCTGTTCGACCACTTCCAGCCCTCGGCGATCGTCGGCTTCGGTGGCTATCCCGCGCTGCCGGCGCTGCTCGCGGCGACCGCGGTCAAGCTGCCGAGCATCGTCCACGAGCAGAATGCCGTGCTCGGCCGCGTCAACCGGCTGCTGGCGGGGCGGGTGGGCGCGATCGCCACCTCCTACGAGACCGTCGAGCGGCTCAACCCCAAGCATGCGCCCAAGGTGCACCTCGTCGGCAACCCGGTGCGCGCCGAGGTGCTGGCCCTGCGCGCGTCGGATTTCCCCGCCTTCACCGACGAGAGCCTGCTGCGCATTCTCGTCACCGGGGGCTCGCAGGGCGCGAGCATCCTGTCGCAGATCGTGCCCGATGGCCTCGCTATGCTCCCGCCCGCGTTGCGCCAGCGCCTGCAGGTCACCCAGCAATGCCGCGCCGAAGACCTCGAGGCGGTGCGCAAGCGCTATGCCGAGCATGATATCCCCGCCGAACTCGGCACCTATTTCGAGGACATGCACGAACGCCTTGCCGACGCGCACCTGTTCATCGGCCGCGCGGGCGCCTCGACCATCGCCGAACTCACCGCGGTGGGCCGCCCCGCGATCCTCGTGCCGCTGCCCATCGCCACCGACGATCACCAGGCGGTGAACACCCGCGAGATGGTCAAGGCCGGTGGCGCGCGGATGGTGCGGCAGGACGCCTTCCAGCCCAAGGAGCTCGCCAAGCAGATCCAGGCCATGGCGATGCACCCGCAGAGCCTTTCCAACGCCGCGCATTGCGCGTTCAACTGCGGGCGGCCCGATGCGGCGAAGGATCTCGCCGATCTGGTGGAAAGCATGAGCGGGATTGATCTCATGGATGTGATCCGCGTCGGCGAGGCTGCTCCTCGCGCCGCGCAGACCGCCGCCCGCCCGCAAACCGCGCCGCGCAAGGCCGCCAAGGATAAGGTGGATCAATGAAGGGCGTCGGCACCGACATCGGCACGATCCACTTCGTCGGCATCGGCGGGATCGGAATGTCCGGCATCGCCGAGGTGATGCACAATCTCGGCTACATCGTGCAAGGCTCCGACATTGCCGAAGGCCCGAGCGTCGAGCGTCTGCGCGCGCGCGGGATCACCGTCCATGTCGGCCACAAGGCCGACAACGTCGAGGGTGTCGCGGTGGTGGTCACCTCGACCGCGGTGCGCCGCACCAACCCCGAAGTCGCCGCCGCGCTGGAAGCCCGCGTTCCCGTGGTGCGCCGCGCGGAGATGCTGGCCGAGCTGATGCGACTGAAGTCGACCGTTGCGGTGGCGGGCACCCACGGCAAAACCACGACGACCAGCATGATCGCCACCCTGCTCGATGCGGGCGGGATCGATCCCACCGTCATCAACGGCGGGATCATCGAGCAATACGGCTCCAACGCCCGCCTCGGCGATTCCGACTGGATGGTGGTCGAGGCGGACGAGAGCGACGGGAGCTTCCTCAGGCTTGATGGCACCATCGCGGTGGTCACCAATATCGATCCCGAGCACCTCGACCACTACGGCGATTTCGACGGGGTCAAGGAAGCCTTCGTCGAGTTCATCCACAACGTTCCCTTCTACGGCGCGGCGGTGCTGTGCGTCGATCACCCGGTGGTGCAGGCGGTGATCGGCGAGGTGCGTGACCGCAAGGTGGTGACCTACGGCTTCTCGCTCCAGGCCGATATCTGCGGGGTCAATGTGCGCAGCAGCGACGGGGGCAATGCCTTCGACGTGATCGTGCGCCAGCGCGGCGAGCATGATCGCCGGATCGAGGGCGTCCACCTGCCCATGCCCGGCCGCCACAACGTTCAGAACGCGCTTGCGGCCATCGCGGTGGCAATCGAGATGGGCTGCTCGGACGAAGTGATCCGCACCGGCTTTGCCCGTTTCGGTGGGGTGCGGCGGCGCTTCACCCGGGTCGGCACGGTCGAGCTGGCGGGCGGCAAGGTCGCGGTGATCGATGACTACGCCCACCACCCGGTCGAAATCCGCGCCGTGCTCTCCGCCGCGCGCGAGGCGGTGGCTGCGGGAGGACGCGTCATCGCGGTCGCCCAGCCGCACCGCTACAGCCGCCTCAAGGACTTGATGAACGACTTCCAGTCGTGCTTCGACGATGCCGACATCGCCTATGTCGCTCCGGTCTACCCTGCGGGCGAGGAGCCGATTGAGGGCGTGGACCACGCCGCGCTGGTCGCAGGCATGAAAGCCCGCGGGCACCGGGCGGCGCGCGAGATCGCGGGGGCCGAGGCGCTCGCGGAAACGCTGGCAAGCGAGGTGCAGCCGGGTGATTTCGTGGTGTGCCTTGGCGCGGGCGACATCACCAAGTGGGCGGCGGGCCTCGCGCATGCCATCACCGCCAGCCGGGAGGCGCAGGCGGCATGAACCAGCCGGGCGACACCTTTGTCGGCGATAATGGTTCGGCCCCGACCTGTGCGGTCGAGGGGGCGGTAAGCGCGCCCGTGCCACTCGACGGCATCCGCGGCAAGCTGACCTGCAAGGCCCCGCTCGCGCCCTACACGTGGTTCAAGACCGGCGGCCCGGCCGACTGGCTGTTCGAGCCCGCCGACATGGACGACCTCAAGGCCTTCCTCGAACGGCTCGATGGCGAGATCCCGGTGATGGCGCTGGGCCTCGGCTCGAACATGATCGTGCGCGACGGGGGCGTGCCCGGCGTGGTGGTGCGGCTCGGCAAGAGCTTCGCCAAGGTCGAGCACACCGCCGAGCTGGAACTCACCTGCGGCGGGGGGGCGAGCGGCATTCTGGTCGCCTCCACCGCGCGCGATCTCGGCATTGCGGGATTGGAATTCCTGCGCGGCATCCCCGGCACGGTCGGCGGCTTCGTGCGCATGAACGGCGGGGCCTACGGACGCGAGGTCGCCGATGTGCTGCTCGACTGCGCGGTGATCCTCACCGACGGCAGTTTCATCACGCTGAATGCCGAAGAGCTCGACTATTCCTACCGCCACTCGGCCCTGCCCGATGGGGCGATCGTCGTCTCGGCGCGCTTCCGCGGCCATCCGGGTGAGCCTGCGGAGATCGGCGAAGAGATGGACCGCATCGCCGCCGCGCGCGAGGCGAGCCAGCCCTTGCGCACCAAGACCGGCGGATCGACCTTCAAGAACCCCGAAGGCCACAAGGCGTGGGAACTGGTCGACCGCGCCGGCTGCCGGGGCCTCACCCTCGGCGGCGCGCAGGTCTCCGAGAAGCACACCAACTTCCTCATCAACACCGGCACCGCCACCAGCGCCGACATCGAAGGCCTCGGCGAAATAGTGCGCGACAAGGTCTATGCCGCGACCGGCGTAAGCCTCGAGTGGGAAATTCAAAGGGTGGGGCGGCCGTGAAGAACTGGTTCAAACGCGACGGTCTCACCGCCTATGAGCGAGACATCGTCGAGAACATCGAGAAGCACGGGTGCCACATCACGGGCGTATTCGATCCCGACGGCGATGCGCCTAGCTTCGCCTACTCCGTGGGCTTCACTCGCACGCTCGAGAAGACCGGCAATCCTGACTACCCGGAAGTGATCATGTTCGGATTGCCCCGCGAGGTCGTTGGACCTGCGATCAATTCCCTGCTTGCGATGTGCGCCGCCGGCCAGCCACTCGTTGAGGGCGAACGGCTCGAAGCCTTCTTCGGCGAGTATGACGCTGTTGTCCGCTTGGTCCACGAAACGCAGATTGTCGAAAACTATCTCAACTCTGCAATGTGGTATCACAGAACTCAGATGGGCAGACCGTTGCGTGATGTCGCGATGATCGTATGGCCTGATGCGACAGGTCTTTACCCGTGGGAAGAGGGATGCGAGGCTTGGGTACAGAGTGACCAGCCCGCGCTTTATGAGCCAAGGCTTGATTCATGACTGACTCCCCCCTCCACGTCGCTGTCCTGATGGGCGGCTGGGCGAACGAGCGGCAGGTCTCGCTCACCAGCGGCGCGGGCGTTGCCGATGCGCTCGAGAGCAAGGGCCACCGCGTCACCCGGATCGACATGGGGCGCGATGTCGCGCTCAGGCTCCACGAGGCCAAGCCAGATGTCGTCTTCAACGCGCTCCACGGCGTGCCGGGCGAGGACGGGACGGTGCAGGGGATGCTCGACCTGATGGGGCTGGCCTATACCCACTCCGGCCTCGCCACCTCGGTGATCGCGATCGACAAGCAGCTGACCAAGCAGGCGCTGGTGCCGCACGGCATCCCCATGCCCGGCGGGCGGATCGTGACGCGCGAGGAGCTCTACGAGCGCGACCCGCTGCCGCGGCCCTATGTCTTGAAGCCCGTCAACGAGGGTTCCTCGGTCGGCGTCGCCATCGTCACCGCCGACAGCAATGTCGGCAACCCGATCTCTCCGCAAGCCAAAGGCCCGTGGCAGGAATTCGCCGAGCTGCTGGCCGAACCCTTCATCAAGGGCCGCGAGCTGACCGCCGCGGTGCTCGATGGCCCCGATGGCCCGCGCGCGCTTGGCGTCACCGAACTTGTGGTCGCGAATGGCTTCTACGATTACGAGAACAAGTACACCGCCGGGCGCACCGAGCATATCTTCCCGGCGCAATTGCCGCCCGAAATCACCGCGCTGTGCGAGGCCTATGCCGTCAAGGCGCATCAGGTGCTCGGCTGCCACGGCACCAGCCGTACCGATTTCCGCTGGGACGACGAAGCGGGCGAGGCTGGGCTGTTCGTGCTCGAAACCAACACCCAGCCGGGCATGACCCCCTTGAGCCTCGTGCCCGAACAGGCGGCGGGTTGCGGGATTTCCTACGCCGACCTCGTCGAGATGCTCTGCGTCGAGGCGCTTCGGGTTCACGGGCTGAAACAGGGAGGCACGCATGGCGCAGCAGATCAGGCGTAACGGCACGCCCGGCGTGCGCCGTGCGGCGAAGGCGCAAAGCCGCGCGGTCACCGTGAGGAAGGCGCACAGGGGCGCGAGCGGCGTGATCGACCGGATCATGGGCTTCCTACCCTTCACCGAGGAACAGTGGAGCCGCATCTGGCTCGCCATGATCATCGGCACCGGCGTCGGGATCGCTGCCGTCATCGCCAGCCTTGCGGGCGTGCCCGCACTGGCGCAGGCGCAGGTCGCCGCGATCGCGGCCGATGCCGGGTTCGAGGTGCGCCACGTGCGCGTCACCGGTACCGCTCGGATGGACGAGCAGCAGGTCTATGCCCGCGTCCTTGCCCAGCGCAACCGCGCCATGCCTGATGTCGATGTCGCGGCCCTGCGCGCCGAGCTGCTCGCGCTGCCCTGGGTCAAGGACGCCCGTGTCTCGATCCAACTGCCCCACACCCTCGCCATCGACATCGTCGAGCGCAAGCCGCATGCCGTGCTCGAAAAGCCCGATCGGCTGATGCTGATCGACGCGGGCGGGGTGGAGCTTGAGCCGGTCGCGTCCGAGAAGACCAAGGGGATGCTGCGGCTTGCAGGGCCAGGCGCGGGCAAGCAGGCGCGCGCGCTCGAGACGCTGCTCGCTGCTGCGCCCGCGCTGGCGCCCAAGGTCGAGGTTGCCGAATGGGTCGGCAACCGGCGCTGGAACCTGACCTTCACCACCGGCCAGTTGCTCGCGCTCCCCGAAGGCGAGGTCGAGGCGGCGACGGCGCTGGTGAAGTTCGCGCGGCTCGACGGCAAGAACCGGCTGCTCGGCGGCAAGGTGCTGGCCTTCGACATGCGGACCCCCCCGCGGCTCTACATGCGGCTGCCCGATGCGGTGGGCAAGCCCAAGGTCGTCGCGGGCCCGGAAGAGACGGAGGAGACCACCTGATGGCCTCCAAGCCTAATGCCGCACCCAGGTCCTCTGGCGCACAGCGCCGCCTCGCGCGCACCTATGCCGCGGTCAATATCGGGTCTTTCCGCATCAGCGCCATGATCATGGGCGAGACCGAGAACGGCGACCTGCAGGTGCTGGGCTCGGGCCACCGCGCCAGCGCGGGGGTCAAGCGCGGCTATGTCACCGACATGGCCGCCGCCGCCCACGCGATCCGCGACGCGGTGGAGCGCGCCGAGAAGGCTTCGGGCACGCCTGTCAGGAGCGTATGGATCGCCTGCGCCGGGGCCGGGCTCGCCAGCCACGTGGTCGCGGTCGATATCGAGATCGGCGGCCGGCGGATCGAGGACGAGGACGTCGAGGCACTGCTGGTCGAGGCGCAGGACATGATCCAGCCCGATGGCCGCAAGGTGCTCCACGCTCAGCCCGCGCACTACACGCTCGATGGCGCGCACGGTGTCGCCAACCCGCGCGGGCTGCATGCCGAGCGGCTGGGGGTCGACATCCACGTCATGCTGGCCGACGGCGCGCCGGTCAGGAACCTCACCGAAGCGGTGCAGAACGCGCATCTCGACGTCGAGGGTGTGGTCGCCGCGCCGCTTGCCGCAGGGCACGCCTGCCTGACGCCCGAAGAGCGCGAGCTTGGCGTCGCGCTGGTCGAGATCGGGGCTGACATCACCAATGTCGCGGTATTTGCCGGCGGCATGCTGCTGGGGCTGCACGCGATCCCGATGGGTTCGGGCTCGATCACCGATGCGATCGCCAGCAGTTTCGGCATCCGCCGTTCGCAGGCCGAGCGGCTCAAATGCGTCGCGGGCTCGGCCATCGCCAGCCCCTCGGACCACCGCGAGCTGGTCCCTGTGACCGGGCCCTCTGAAATGGGGGGCGAAGGCGGGGAGGGCGGCGCGCCCGCCGGGCCGCTGGCGCGCGGCGCGGACGACAAGAACCGCATCGTGCGCGCCGAACTGATCGCGGTCGTCACCCAGCAATTGGGCGTGCTCACCGGCGAAGTCGGCAAGGCGCTCAAGACCATGGGCTTTGCGGGGCCGCGGGCGGGGCAGGTGGTGCTCACCGGCGGGGGAGCCGAGCTTGCCGGGATGGCCGATTTCATGCAGGGTGCATTGGGGCAGCCGGTGCGGCTCGGCCGCCCGCCGCAGCTTACCGGCATGCCCGAAGCGCATCACGCGCCCGGCTTTGCGACGCTGGCGGGCCTGTGCCTTTACGCCGCCGACGATCCGGTCGATATCCGCGCGGTGGGCGCGGGGCGCGCCGGAGTTTACCGCGCCTTTTCGCGCGAGAGCGGGTTGTGGGCGCTGATCATGCGCTTGTTCCGGGCGCTGAAGGAATACTTCTGAGCGGCTCCCTTGCGCCCTTTACGCTGCGGAATGATGCGATTTTCGCATCGCGATGCTGTGGATAAGGGTTTTGCCGCTATAAAATGTGAACGATGATTATGTCACAGACGATAAATGCGCGAGGAAAGGTGAAAAAATCCTGTCCCTGCGCCTGGAGGACCAGCTGATGAGCATCAATATCGGACCCGCAGCGAGCGACGATCTGCGCCCCCGTATCACTGTGATCGGGATCGGCGGGGCCGGCGGCAACGCGATCGCCAACATGATCGCGGCCGAGATCGAGGGCGTCGAGTTCATCGTCGCCAACACCGATGCGCAGGCGCTCAGCACCAGCCCGGCCGAAAAGCGCATCCAGCTCGGGCCCGACATCACCGGCGGCCTCGGTGCGGGCGCGCGGCCCGAAGTGGGCAAGGCCGCGGCGGAGGAGACCGTCGCCGAGATCGAGAAGGCGCTCGAAGGCGTCAACATGTGCTTCATCGCGGCCGGCATGGGCGGGGGCACCGGCACCGGCGCCGCGCCCGTGATCGCCGAAGCCGCGCGCCGCATGGGCGTGCTGACCGTGGGCGTCGTCACCAAGCCGTTCCTGTTCGAGGGCACCCGCCGGATGCGCGCGGCCGAAGCCGGGATCGAGGAGCTTCAGGCCCATGTCGACACGCTGATCGTCATTCCCAACCAGAACCTGTTCCTGGTCGCCAAGGCAGAAACCACCTTCAAGGAGGCCTTCCAGCTCGCCGACGAGGTGCTCCAGCAGGGCGTGCGATCGATCACCGACCTGATGGTCATGCCCGGCCTCATCAACCTCGACTTTGCCGACGTGCGCTCGGTGATGAGCGAGATGGGCAAGGCGATGATGGGCACCGGCGAGGGCGAGGGCGAGAACCGCGCGCTCGACGCCGCCGAACAGGCAATCGCCAATCCGCTTCTGGACGGCGTCAGCATGGCCGGAGCCAAGGGCGTCATCATCTCGATCATCGGCGGCGAGGACATGCGCCTGCTCGAGGTCGACGAGGCCGCCAACCACATCCGCGAACTGGTCGATGAAGACGCGAACATCATCTGGGGTTCGGCCTTCAACCCGGATCTCAAGGGCAAGATCCGTGTCTCGGTGGTTGCCACCGGTATCGAGCAGAGCGCCATCGGCCAGTCCGAGCGCACCCAGAGCGTCTCGCTCGGTGCCTCGCGCGCGCCCAAGCGTCCGGTGCTCGAATTGTCGGACGATGACGGCTTTGGCGCTGCGCCGCCCGTCGCCGCGCCCGAACCGGCCCCCGCGCCGAGCTTCGGTTTCGGCGGCCCGGCGGCCGGCGCCGCAGACAGCTATGACGAGGACGACACCCTCGATCTGGGCGAGGCCGACGTGGACGAGGCGGAGGCCGACTACCCCACGGCCGCGCCCTTCGAACTCACCGGCATGCAGGCCGGTGACGGCTATGGCGACGAATATGATGACGACGTCGACGACATCGTCGATCCGCTTGCAGGGCTGCGCGGCGCGGAAGATGCCGCGCGTTATGGTCACGGCGTGGGCACCCCGGCCGCGGGCGAGGATGCCAGCGACGCGCTCGAACTCGATGACGGCTATGCCGCCTATTCCGATCCCGCCGAGGAAGGGCCGGTGCAGGACGACCTTCTTGCCAGCGCCGACC
>NZ_JAMNXL010000211.1 GCF_023653175.1 Erythrobacter sp.
CGGTGACCGGCTCGATCGTGGTGCTCACCGTCGCCCACTTCAACCACCAGCCCGAAGACTGCGCAGACGACAACCTGCGCGCTTGGTGCCAGCGCTGCCACAACACCTATGACGCCCCTATGCGTCGCGCCGGCATCCGCGAGCGCGCCTTTGCCGATCAGATCAAGCTGGATCTGGGCGAGTGAGCACCTTCGATCGCATCTGGTACTGGCGATCGACGCTGCCCCACCGCAAGGGGCAGCGCTGCCGCATCCTCGCGCGCGGCACCATGAACGCCTGCTGCATCGAGTTCGAGGATGGCGAGCGTCACATCGTCTCGCGCTTCGCGGTCAGGAAAGCCGCACCGTGAAACCGCCGCCGCCCCCTGCCATCTTCGAACTGGCAAAGGTGCTTGCGCGCGCGGCGGTGGCGCGGGACATTGCCCGCTCACGGGAAACCGATTCGACCCATGCGAACCCTGATATACGCCCGATACTCAACAGCGCTGCAGAATAGCCGCTCGATCGAGCAGCAGATCGGCGTGTGCCGCGATCGGGCGAGCCGGGAAGGCTGGCCTGTGATCGAGGTCTTCACCGATTACGCGATCGGCGGCGGGGCCGGGACCAGCGAAGCCCAGCGCCCCGGCCTCGCCGCGATGCTCGCGCGGGTAGAGCAGGGCGATATCGACCAGGTGCTGATCGACACCACCAGCAGGCTCGCCCGCAACCAGGGCGACGCACACCACCTACGCGAGCGGCTCAACTTCCACGGCGCGCGCCTCTTCACCCTCGGCGATGGCGAGATCGACAGCTTCAAGGGCGCGATCAAGGGCCTGCTCGATGAACAGCAGCGGGTCGAGCTGCGCCACAATATCAAGCGCGGACAGGCCGGCACCGTGCGGCAGGGGCGCAGCCCGGCCGGGCTCGCCTATGGCTACCGCCTCGCCAACCGGATCGACGAAGGGGGCAGGGCGGTGCGCGGCCTGCGCGAGATCGATGACGATCAGGCCGCGATCGTCCGCCGCATCTTCACCGAATACGCCGCCGGCAGAAGCCCGGTCGCCATCGCTCGTCAGCTCAACGCCGAAGGTATTTCCGGTCCCCGCGGAAATAGCTGGCGCGCCAGCACCATCCGCCCCGATCGCACCCGAGGCAACGGCATGCTCTCGAACCGGCTCTACGTCGGCGAGCTGATCCACAACCGCACCAGCAAGATCATCGAGCCGGTCACCCGCACCACCCGCATCCGCCCCAACCCCGAAAGCGCATGGATTATCGAAAGCGTGCCCCAGCTGCGCATCATCGACGACGCCCTGTGGGAAGCGGTGCAGGCCGAGCTTGAGCGCAACCGCATAGAGGCCAAGCCGGTGAAGACCCGGCGACCCCGCCACATCCTGTCTGGCCTCGGCCAGTGCGGCACCTGCGGCGGCGCATGGAATGTCGCGACAGGCCGCTTCTGGTCTTGCGGTGCGCGACGCGACGGCGGCACCTGCACCAACAACCGCACGATCAGCACCGAGAGCTACGAACGCCACGCCTTTGCCGCGCTTCAGGACCAGTTGCTCGATCCCGACGTGATCGCGACTTACGTCCGCGAATACCACGAGGAATACGCCCGCCGCGCGAAACAGGGCCGCCAGCGCAAAGCCACGCTCGAGCGCCAGCTTCAGGCCGCCACCGCCAAGGTCGAACGTCTGGTCGCCGCCATCGCCGAAGGCGGCGGCGAGTTCGCCGAGATCCGCGAAGCCCTGCGCGCCGCCCGCCTTGAGCGCGATCGCCTCGCCGCCGAGCTGGCCGAGATCGACGCCGTCCGCGTCATCGCCCTCCATCCCGCCATCGCCGAGGAATACCGCCGGCAAGTCGAAGACCTGCGCACCGCCCTCGCCGAACCCGCCGCTCGCGAAGCGGCCATCCCCGTCCTGCGCGAACTGATCGACCGCATCATCCTCACCCCCAACCCGACTGGCCGAGGCGTGAAGGTCGAGGTCAAGGCTCGCCTCGCCGCAGTGGTCGAACTCGCGACCGGTGAGCAGCGGCGCGGCCCGACGGTCGGCGAAACCCTTGCCCGCCGTGGATGAACGCGCGGGCTTGCGGATGACCCTTGATCGCGTGCGCGATCTTGTCGACTTCTACCCAGGCGACCGCATCTGGTGGCTCTACGTCCGCGAAGCCGTGCAGCACTGGCTCGAGAAGCACGAGGACCCCGCAATCCGGGTCGCCCATGATGGGGTGAAAGCCTTCCCCGAGAACCTCCCCGACGAACGAACCCGCTGGCTCACCCTGCGCGACCAGGTGCAAGCCCTCCTCGATCGCGAAGGCTGAGCCCCTGCGGGAATCGAACCCGCTGGCACCTACTCTAAAGCCCAGTTCCCTTCACCCGCTCCACTTCCCCGTCCATCGGCATCGATATGCGTCAAAAGCGGCGACGGGATGGGCAGAAGGGCTGGGCACCCGCCACCGCCACCCGTAGCGAATATCTGCTGTCTCTGGTGTGCGGTTTCGATCGGCCACCTGCCTATCGGCGAAATCGAGCCGATGGACGTCCTGACAGCCATTCGCCGGATCGAAGGTAAGGGAAAGCTGGAAAGCGCGCGTCGCAGCTTGCAACTGGCGGGTGCGGTATTCCGCTATACCGTTGCCACCGCGCGGCTGGCGTCGGACCCTATGCTACCGATGAAATGACCGCACACGGCTTCCGCGCGATGGCCACAACGCTGCTGAACGAAAGCGGCAAGTGGAACCCCGATGCGATAGAGCGGGCGCTGGCGCATGGCGATACCGACAAGGTACGCGCAGCCTATCATCGCGGCGCGCATTGGGATGAGCGGGTAGCGATGGTGCAATGGTGGAGCGATCATTTGGACCACCTTCGCAAGGGTGGAGACGTGATGCGAATTGCAGACTGGAAAGATGACTGATGGTCTCGTTGAGAAAACTGTGCCGCTCGGAGAGCTGTTTGGAGAAGCGAAACAAACACCTTTGGGTGCGACCCCTAGCTGACGCAGAATGCTGGGCTGAGGGCGGGGGCAGCCTGCCATCCGTGGTGTTCCAATTGTAGATCGGCACTCATCTCCTCGCAGGACCTTTTGGGGCTCCATCAGCTGCTCACTTTAGGCCGGCCTCAAATTGCTCATGGAGAAACACTGCGCATTTATGTGACAAACTCTGAGCTTCCACGCTCCTAGCCTATGCCAAAGGGGGTATTGTTTTCCGTCTTCGATACTTCGATGTCTCCTGAGCGAAGCTATCATTTTAGGAAGACGTCGACATGGAAAGTCTTGGTGTTTCGGTCGAGACTTCTGGCCACTGTTCGGATACCCTCTCAGACGAGCTTCAATCGCCTCTTGCTCGAACTGCCGCATTTCCGGAGAGCCAGCCGCCTTTTGGGGCAGAGCATCAATCGCCGCAGTTGGGCTTGCTGGAGTACCGGAGTGGTTCGAGATATAGTCAACAAAGTTTCAACGCGCTGTTCCGTTCCTTAAGGTACGCCGCCGGCCTCACGCTTCAACAGGTAGCCGACGCTGTCGGAGTGTCGAAACCGACAGTGTGGGCGTGGGAGCACGGCAGAGCTAAGCCCAGCCGTGAAAAAGTGGACGGCATCGCCGAGGCACTAGGGGTTGCGCCTGACCTCCTGACATTTGCCGCCAGGAACCGTGCGTTGATTAGAATGGATCCATCGGACTCCGCGGCCGACGGAAGTTATCGCGACGCGCTGATCTCCGAAGGACGGGCAATGATTGCCCAAGCCTATGAAGTTGCACCTTCGGCAGTCCGCATTTTTGTCGAGGTTGACGGGCTCTGAAGTGCCGCCCCGTCGGTGCCATTGAGGGGTAGAGACTGACTCCCTCTAGATAATTGATCGATGTAAAGGGAACGTCTCTCGGGGCACACCCTGAGAGTAGCCGGCCGGCAACCTCGGCTGCGTCCTTTCCTGACAGTGTATTCGCGGCGGATTCTTGGCAGGCGCACGTCTCCTTGCCGAGCCAAATGACAGTCGAACTCGATCGGGGAGCGACACACGCGCATGAATGAATCAGGAAAAATGAAGCGCAGGGGCCAAAAGAAATGCGGCGGCGCGGGTTTTCCCGTCGCCGCCGCGTCTGGCCAGCCCCGGGGGAGGGGGAAGCTCAGACTAGCCTTGAAAAGACGGTTGATTTCGCAAAGGGAAGGAAATTTTCCGTCCTCACAGAGGCATTCGCTATATAAAGATCGGCGCGGCGCAGGTTACGCCGCCACCCCCATTTCCTGACTTGTCGCCAGCGACGATTGACTACCGGATCGCTTGGGCGTGTCTGCCTGCGGAAACTTCTTCAAGAACTCGCAACGTGAGCCTGGCCAAAGCAAGGTCTAGCGGTTTCTCCAACTCGTTCAAACCGCACTCAATCGAACGCAAAGCTTCCATTTGAAGCGGGGTGTCGGTCGATGCCGGGGCTTCGGCCCCGACCATAATCCCATCGGCCGCCAAACCGTCGAACGCGGGCTTGCGATAAGCCACTCTCGCGCCCGTTGTCGATGAATCGGAGCTCATTCAAAATTCCCTGAAGTACGAGATGCGACATTAGCCTCCTGCCAAAGCGTGCCAATCTACCCTAAAGGGTGTGCTTCTTGTCGACCGAGACCGACGGGCCAAACAAGGCTGGTTGACAATGGCTATGCCTTTGTTGTCCAAATCCTCTATAATGATAGAGACATGCGTTGACTTGCCCGGTGCTGCTACTTGCGGGAGCAGCGATCACGCGAGGATTTGACGGCGGCGGAATGCGGACAGAAGAATCCCGTATTTCAACTAACCGCGGCGACTGGGGCACGAGCTTTGGAGAGACGGCCGCTACCGCAGATAAGGGGCGTCGAGGTCGAGCAAGATTAAGAGGGGCCGCGGCCATTCGCCGCGGCCCCTAGTGTCGATTACATCATCGGGGTGATGAAATCATCTTCAAGCGGACGGACGGGCAGCATCCCGCCATCTAGCATCGGGTAGGGGACCAGGTCGGCCAGAACGGCAGGCCCTTCCACGGCACCCGGCTGAGCCTTGTCGGCATCAGCCAGCAGCGAGGTGCTGCGGCCTTCGATAACAGCCAGAGCATCGCTCAGAAGGCTGTCGAACCCGCTGTCCTCAACAAGGCTGAAGTCGTCCATGTCGATCTCGCGGGTGTTTTTCAAAGTCATGCTTTGCGAACCCACCGAGATCAGCGTGTCCTTACCCACCATGCTGAAGGTAACACTTTGCTCAAACATGGCATCGGTAACCCCAAGGGCGGTGAGATCGATAATGTCGACGCCGCTCTTGAAGTCGAGAACGGTATCGCCGTCGCCGAAGACGAAGGTATCGCTGCCCTTGCCGCCGGAAAGGATATCTGCACCCTCTCCGCCATCAAGGTAATCCCTGCCTTTGCCGCCGAACAGCGAGTCGGTGCCCACGCCGCCGTACAGGTTATCATTGCCACGCCCGCCAAGGAGCGCATCGTCGCCATTTTCGCCGTAAAGACGATCATGTCCGCGCAGGCCGGAAAGGACGTCATCTCCTGCGTCGCCGAGCAGTACATCAGAATTCGACGATCCGGAGAGCTCAATCGAGGCAAATTCCTCGGCCTGCGTCTCTTCGACCGGGGCCGCGGGGGTATCGACCACCGGAGGCTGGGTCTCTTCGACCGGAGCCGCAGGAGTATCGA
>NZ_JAMNXL010000212.1 GCF_023653175.1 Erythrobacter sp.
GCGGGCGCGCAGGCTCGCCTGGCCCCGATGGGCGGCGATCGATGGCCTCTCCTGACTTGATGACAATGAGAGGGAACGGGGGTGACCAGGTGCGATCCCTGCCCATGTCGCTCGTCGCTCTTTCCTTGACCGGACTCGCCCGAGGATTCATGATGTGTTCCGCACAGGAGAATCCCCATGGCCAGCCGCGCGGTCGCACCCAGTAAACCCGTTCGCCAGACCGACGCCGAATGGCGCGCAGGGCTGCGGCGAAGCATGCGCCGCATCGCGCAGATGACCGGCGCGGGGCTGCTGCTGGGCGCGGGCGTCTTCCTCGCGCTCGCACTTGCCAGCTACACCCAGACCGATCCCAGCCCCTCGACCGCGGCCGACCCGGGCGAGGTCGCCAACTGGATGGGCCGCGCCGGGGCCTGGGCGGCGGACCGCGTGCTGCTGGTGTTCGGCCTGCCCGGCGTGCTGTTGCTGCCGCTGCTCTATGTCTCTGCCCGCAAGCTGTGGCGCGATGTCGAGAACGGCGACGCGCCCGAGACCACCGCCTGGTGGATGCCGACCGCGCTGCTGCTGATCGCGATGAGCCTCGTCGCGACCGTCCTCAGCCTCATGTTCGAAGGGCCGGGGGGCACGCTGCCGGCGCAATCGGGCGGGCTTGCGGGGCTGCTCGGCGCGGGCGCGATCCAGGCTGTTGCGGCGCGCTTCGGCGAGGCGGCGGAAGGCTGGGTGACCCTCGGCCTCGCGCTTGCCTGCCTTGGCGCAGGGGTGGCGCTGCTGACGCGGATCTTCGCGATCGACTGGCGGGTGCTGATGAGCCTGCCCGAATTCCTCGGCGGGGGCTCGCTGGCGGGGCTGATGCGCCGCCTGCCGTTTTCGGGCCGCCAGCAGAACGCGCTCACCTTCGCCGGCGAGATCAAGGATGAAGACGAGGACGAGGCTCCCGCCCGCCCGCGCCGCGCCGCCAAAGGCGAGGCCGCACCGGCATCCATCGCCGAGGATCGCCCGCGCCGCGCGCCCGAGATCAGCGATCCCTCCGCCCCGCCCAAGCGCGCCGCCACCGGCAAGACAGCGCAGGGCGACATGTTCGCGCCCTTCACCCTGCCGAGCCTCGACCTGCTCGCCGAACCCCCGGCCGACAAGGGCCCCAAGCTCGACAAGCTCGCGCTCGAACGCAACGCGCGGCTGCTCGAGAACGTGCTCGACGATTTCAACGTCAAGGGCGAGATCACCGCGGTGCGCACGGGCCCGGTCGTCACGATGTACGAGCTGGAACCCGCACCGGGGATCAAGGCCAGCCGCGTGGTGGGCCTCGCCGAAGACATCGCCCGCAACATGAGCGCGATCTCCGCGCGCGTCTCGCCGATCCCGGGGCGCACCGTCATGGGCATCGAGCTGCCCAATCAGGACCGCCAGGTGGTGATGCTCAAGGAGCTCGCCGCGGCGGCCGCCTTCGTGGATGCCAAGGGCAACCTGCCGGTGATCCTCGGCAAGGACATCGCGGGCGAACCCATCATCGCCGATCTTGCCGCGATGCCGCACCTGCTGGTGGCGGGGACCACCGGCTCGGGCAAGTCGGTGGGATTGAACGTCATTCTGCTCTCGCTGCTCTACCGCTTCACCCCGGCCGAGCTGCGGCTGATCCTGATCGACCCCAAGGTGCTCGAACTCAGCGTCTATGACGACATCCCGCACCTCCTCTCGCCCGTGGTGACCGAGCCGGCCAAGTCGGTGCGCGCGCTCAAATGGGCGGTCGAGGAGATGGAGCGGCGCTACCGGATGATGAGCGCGATCTCCTCGCGCAACATCAACTCCTTCAACGAGAAGGTCTCGGCCGCGATCGCCAAGGGCAAGCCCTTGGGCCGCCGGGTGCAGACCGGGTTCGACCCCGAGACCGGCGAGCAATTGTTCGAGGAAGAACAGCTCGATTACCAGCCGCTGCCGCAGATCGTGCTGATCGTCGACGAGCTCGCCGACCTGATGGTCACCGTCGGCAAGGAGATCGAGGTGCTGATCCAGCGCCTCAGCCAGAAGAGCCGCGCGGCGGGGATCCACCTGATCATGGCGACGCAGCGGCCTTCGGTCGACGTCATCACCGGGGTTATCAAGGCCAACCTGCCCACCCGCATCAGCTTCAAGGTGACCAGCCGTATCGACAGCCGCACGATCCTCGGCGAGCAGGGCGCCGAACAGCTGCTGGGCAAGGGCGACATGCTATACAAGCCCAACACCGGCGCGATGGTGCGCGTCCACGGACCGTTCGTCTCGGACGAGGAGGTCGAGGCGGTCGCCGTCCACTGGCGCGCGCAAGGCTCGCCCGCCTATGTCGACGCCGTCACCGAAGAGCCCGAGGAAGGCTTCGGCGGTTTCGGCTTCGAGGACGACCTCACCGCCTCGGACAATCCGGAAGAGCGCAAATACCGTCAGGCCTGCCAGATCGTGTTCGAGAACCAGAAAGCGAGCGGTTCGTGGCTCCAGCGCCAGATGGGCGTGGGCTACAACACCGCGGCCAAGTGGATCGAGCGGATGGAGGAAGACGGCTTCGTCGGCCCGGCCAACCATGTCGGCCGTCGGGAGATCTTCCGCGATTCCGACGGCAACCCGATCTGATTTTTCACGCGGAAGAACCTCTGCTGCCTTGCCGCCAGCGCGCGCCTAGCTTGCGCGACGCTCGTACAGAATGACCCCATTCGCCGAGCCGAAAGCATAGGACAGGCGGCAGAACGCATAGGCCTTGTCGACGTTGTCCAGCGAGAACGACGCCGAATTGGGCACGTCGCGGTCCCATGTCCCGGAGCGTTTGACGTCGCCCGGCAGCACCAGCGCGACATGGCCCGGCGATCCGGTCTTGACCGCAATGACCGGACGACCTGCGGTTGCCGCGCGCGCGGCAGCGGTCAGCGCCGCCTGATCCGACGCCCCGCCGATGCGCCGCCAGGCCGGATTGGACGCAGCCTCGCTGGCGATCGCATTGGCGGTCATCCAGCCGCCGCCCGGCAAGGCGAAGTCATCGAACCCGTAGAGGTCGGCGATCACCTTGCCGGCAAAGTAGTTGCAGGCGACCCGATCGGCGAGCGGGCCATTCACGGCATCGTCAGGACAGACGAAGTAACCCATCAGGCGTGTGCGCAAGGCGCGCTGCGCGTCACTGGTCAGCCACATGGCGGGATCGGTGGACATGCAATCGGCCGGCGCGGCCTGCGCTGCCGGTCCGACCAGGGCTGCCCCGGCCAGCAGCAAGGTAAGCCCCCGCGTCACGGTATCGGCTTCCCTCGCACGAGCGTCACCCACTTGTCGGCAATGATCGTGCCCTGCGGGCCGAAGCCATTGGCGTAGCGGATTTGCAGCTCATCGCCCGGTCTGGTTCGATCGAGCAGCTGGTCAAGATCCTGAGCACTGGCGGGCAGTTGCCCGTCGATGGACAAGATGACAGTTCCGGGCAGCAGGTTGGCACGCGCCATTGGGCTGCCCGGAACCACACATGTGACAAGAAGCGAATTAACGGTCTGCACCTGATTGAATGGGCGCACGATCTGGAATGGTCCCGTATGCCCGTCGCACAGGCCCAGCGAGCCCCGCGCTTCACCGCGCGACCGGATCGCAAGAGGGAAAATGGTCTCGCGCTGCACGCTGGTCTGACGATATTCGAGCCACTCCTTTCTCTCGTCAATCTCCGCCTGCAGGTTGATCACGCGGCGGAAGTCGTTTGAGCTGCTTTGGTCGTTGCTCGAGAACCGCACGCCGTGGGCGAGGAATCCCGCGAAATCCTGCGCGCTAAGAGCGGCCGCAGCTTTCTCCATATCGACCTCAAGGCTTGGATCGTCGTTCTTCATCGCGATCGCGTAGTCGGTGTGCAACTTGGCGAGTTCAGGTTTGCCCTCGTCTTGCGCCTTTTTCGCCGCTGCCTCGTGCCGCACAATCAGATCGTCACGGGATATCGTGGGGAAGAATGCGTCCTCAAAGCGCTTGATCATGTCTTCCGTTGCGTCGAAGCTGATGATCTGCGTACTGTTGATGATGTCTACATTGTCTTTGTATTCAAGGCTTTGTGTCATGGACTGTTTTAGCCGCTTGCGTCGACTGCCAAAGCCCAGCACCTGAAAACCGGATGAGCGGTATTTTGTGGTCGCTTTCTGAGTCTCTTCGACGAACCGGTCGATTGCGAGCCTCGCGTTGTAACGCCCCTGCACGAATGCCCACTTGGCATCGCGAAATCGGAATGCGACGTTGACCTCGAAGTCGCCGTTGCGGATCTTGTTCACCTCATACGGGCTTGGGTTGACCAAGGCGATGGGTGGCAGATTGTTAGAAAGTACGATCTGCGATCCCGGGTATTCGCGCGATGCCACTTCGATGCCATCGATCAGCAAAGCCAGACGGACCTCGTTGAGCACAGCGCTGCTCGTCTGGTAACTTTGATAGGTCCGCACATGCGCGTCGAGTTGGTCGTACCACGGCTTACGCTGCAGATAACTGTTAAGGATCAACTGCCTGACTTCGAAATTCGCAGTTGCAGCAGGGATCATCTGCGGATTGCCGAAGGGATCGACTGCCGGACGCGTATCGTAACTGACCAGAGCCTCCCCAGCGAGCGCTGCGCCAATTGCCGCCTGTTGTGGGACAATCGGCAGGCGCGCATTGTAGCTAACGGGAACGCCGATCGTCTTCACGAGCGAGGCAGTGGTCGAGGTCGGCTGGATGGGGTTGCCATTTCTGTCGGTGTAACGGATCGCTTCGGGCACGACCCACATATTCGGCAGCAGCCAAAGCTTCGGCTTGACGCCATCAACCTTTGGCCCGGAGAAGCCGGCCACGCGATACTCAACCCAGTTTCCGTCTGCATCCTGGTGGTAAAAATCAGGGATCAGCAGAAAGTCCGAGTTCGGCTCGACTTGGGCCATTGCCGGAGCGCCGACAATAACGGCGCCAAGCAGCGCGACGCTGCGCAAGATTTTCATGTTACCCCCCCGGATCTGATCGATTTCAACAATCGTGCGGGCAGAGTGACGCAACTCGCGAACTTTCGCAAGGACTTGCTGGCCGAGCGACTGATCGGGCCATGATATTGCCATCGGGGGGCGCGGAGGCGCGCCAGCAGATGCAAAAGGGCAACGTCCCGAAACTGTAAGGCGCGCGTCATGCAGCCTTCATTGCTGCGTCGCAGCATCGTCACCAAGCGCTGTCACAGGCGAGGCCTCTCTCCACTCGTAAGGGCCTCCCCTCATGCTTCGCACCCGTTTCACGCGCACCTCGCTGGTCGCGCTCGCCGCCACTCTCGCCGCCGCGCCGCACGCCGCCTTCGCGCAGGATGACACCGCTGCCACCAAGGACGACACCGCCTCGGGCAACGAGATCATCGTCACCACCCAGAAGATCGAGCAGCGCGCGCTCGACGTGCCGATCACCATCAGCGCCACCACCGGCGAGCGCATCCGCGAACTGGGCGTCGGCGATCTCGACGAGCTGTCCTATTACATCCCGGGCCTGCTCATCCAGGAACAGAGCGCCAACAACCCGGGCGTCGTGATCCGCGGCATCACCTCGGACTCGGGCTCGGCGCAGCAGGGCCCGCGCGTCACGCTCTATTACAACGGCGTCGAC
>NZ_JAMNXL010000023.1 GCF_023653175.1 Erythrobacter sp.
CACGAGCGGCGTTCATCTGCTCGTCGGCACCGGCGCCCTCGCCCGCGCGATGGGGGAGGGCGCTCGGCTCGGTGCTCAGCCGCAGTCGCCCGCCTATCTCGGACCGGCGATGCTGGTCTATGGATTGCCGCAGGCGATCCGCGAGCGGCGGCTGCGACAATGGGCACGGCTTCTCGCGCGCGGCCACGATGCCATCTCGCGCCCGGGCGACCGCCTGCCGATGGCGGGCGCGCTGGCCGATGCGGCGAGCTTCATGCAAGAGGGGCGACGCCACTTTGTCACCACCACCGCGGCAACCACCCGCGACATTGCCTGGAACGGCGAGGAGCTGGACTGATGAGCTTTCCCCAAGCGGTGCAAGAGGCTTGGCACATGGTCGCCCTCTCGCGCGACTTGCGCCCCGGCGCGGTGCGCAAGGTCACGCTGTGCGGCACGCCGATCGCGCTGTTCCGCAGCGAGCGCGGGCTCGGCGCGCTGGTCGACCGCTGTCCGCACCGCAATTACCCGCTCTCCGAGGGCCGCGTGCACCAGGGCGCGCTCGAGTGCCCCTACCATGGCTGGCGGTTCGCGCCCGACGGGACCTGCACCGAGGTGCCCGGCTGCCCGCTGTCCGCTGCCGCCGACCCCCGCCTCAATGCCGCAGCATTGCAGGTGGCCGAGCGGCACGGCGCGATCTTCGTCACGCTCTCCGGCGCGGCGCCCGCCGAGCCGCCCCTGCCGCCCGACTTCGGCAATCCCGATCTCGATCACTTCTGGTGGCAGCAGGGCACATGGGAAGGCCGCGCCTTCGATGCGATCGAGAACGTGATGGACCCCTTCCACACCAATCACCTCCACCACGGCTTCATCCGCCGCCGCGACCGGCGCCTGCCGGTCGATCTCGTCGTTACCAGCCACGGCGACGGGATCGACATGGCGATCGAGCAGACGCAGCCCGATCTCGGCCTGATGTCGCGCTTCCTGGAGCGCGACCGGCAGCGCAGCGTGTCGCGCTATTACCCGCCGACCACGGTGCAGGCGCGCTGGGAGGGCCAGACACGTCTGACCCTGTGCGTCACGGCGATCTTCACACCCGCGACGGAGGGCACCTTCACGCCTTTCGCGCGCTTCTCGACCCCCAAGGGCATCGCGCCCGGCTGGCTGAAGCAGGCGGCGATCCGGCTGTTCCTCGCCCCCGTCGTGGCGCAGGACCGCAAGGCACTCGCCCGCCAGCATGCAGTGATGACGCGCTTCGGCCACCCTCAATTCACGTCAGGTCCCGGAGACATCCTCGGGAGCCGCCTGCACCGGCTTTGGCGCGGCGAGACGCTTGAAGCTGGGCAGGACCTGCCGATCCAAGCGATGCTCTAGCGCCTTCACGCCCCAATCACTGTGACGGCCCATATCCTTTCGCGATGCCGAGTTGGTCGAATGAAATCTGGCTGTCCGCTTCGAGCGAAACAGGCCGCTAGACACATGCCCGAGGAACGACTGCAAAGTCCCAAGACCTTCCGGCAGCTGCCGACCAGTCCCAGTCGGCCCCGTTCAGAGCAAAGTACGTTTGCTCCCGCTGAAATCCGCCGTACAGCTTTCGGGATCGCGCACCGGCCCGGCGCATGGCAGTTGATGGGTGGTATGCGGATTGGCAGCTTATGCTCTGCTCCCGGCGACTTTCACGCTCTCGATCTTGCCATCAAGCTGCTCGATCACGAAATCCATCAAATCGCTGGATGCCCCGCAAGGATCAGTCTACATTCCGCAGCCTTTCGCCACCTTCCGGCCAACCCGCAATAACTGTCTGATAAGTGACGCGCAAATTCCGCACCCTACCGTTGACGTTCTTTACCAGCCGCCATATTGTGTGGGGATCAATGTGGGGTAATAGATCGTGGGCAAACTCACCGTCACAAAGGTCCGCAGCGCCAAACCTGGCCTGAGTGCGTCCGGGAATACAGTGAAGCGCGCCTATCAGGATGGCGACGGACTTTTCCTGCTGGTCTCGCCCGGTGGCACAAAATCATGGATGCTTCGCGTGCAGGTCGACGGCAAGCGCCGTGACATCGGCCTTGGGGCTGCGGACGTTGACGGCTTGGGTCACGAAGCGTTCGGCGCCGACGACACACGCTATTCCAATGTCCCTCTGATGCTGCGCCGAGATTTGTCTTTGGCTGAAGCGAGGGAGAAAGCCGCGGCATTGCGCAAGCTCGCTAAGGCGGGGAGTGACCCAAAAGTCGAGCGAGATAGGCAAAGGGTGAAGGTGCCCACCTTTGCAGAGGCAGTTATTGAAGCGCACGAGGCGCTGAAATCGGGGTGGAGTGACCGCACAGCGAAGGCGTTCAAAGCATCACTGGAGGAACATGCCAACCCGAGGTTGGGCGCATTGAGGGTCAACGCGATTGGCAGTGCCGAGGTCATTACGGCGCTTGCCTCGATCTGGACGGCGAAACCCGTCATGGCTCGCAAGGTGCGTAGCCGGATCGGGCAAGTGCTCGCTTTCGCTAAGGCTCGAGGTTGGCGCGCCGACGCACTTCCCGATGCGCGCGAGTTGCGCACCGGACTACCGAAGCAGGCTCGTGGTGGCAATTTCGCTGCGATGCCCTTTGCCGAAGTTCCCGAGTTTTTTGCAGGTGAGCTTGGAAAGGGAGCAAGTGCCAGCCGCCAAGCCTTGCTGTTCGCCATTCTAACCGCCGCACGGTCAGGCGAAGTGCGTCAAGCGACATGGGAGCAGATCGACTTCGAAGCCCAGACATGGACTCGCCCGGCATCGATTATGAAGATGAGGGACGGACACGTTGTCACCCTTTCGGATGCAACCATCGCGCTGCTCGATTCCTATGCGTCGAAGGGAGAGCGCAAAGGGCTCATTTTTGCGGGCCTGCGCGGCGGAGCGCTGTCCGATATGTCGTTGACCAAAGTACTGCGAACGGCTGGGCGGTCGGAGACGGTTCATGGCTTTCGCTCGGCATTTCGCGATTGGGCAGCAGAGAAAATGCCGACCATCCCCGCGATGGTAGCTGAAATGGCGCTGGCGCACAAAGTCGGCACGGCAACCGAACAGGCTTATCTGCGCAGCGACATGCGCGACATGCGCCGCGCCCTTATGGAAGCATGGGGCCGATTTGCCGCGCCGTCGTTATCGGGCGTGGCTGAAAATGTAACGTCGATACGAACCGCGTCAACGAATTGAAACGACAGGAGACCCTATGGGAGAGTCAAATGAAGTCGGCCGCGCATTGATCACCGAATTGATGGGCTCTCAACCACTCTACGGTCAGACTGCCGAAGGGCATCAATGCCTGCATATTGGCAATCATACGCTCGTCGCAAAGTCTTTGGCGCTATGGGGGGACCCAAGTGTATGGCAACACGATGACGACGCGTTATCCGTGACTTGGGGCGGCGTCTCCGTTCGTTTTCGGCGGGATGAGGCAGGCTCTTGGATTGCTCATGACCTGCCCCCCGCTGGCTCCCTCGATTTGATGTAGAGTCTGCCCCAAGCTGCACTGCTACCCAACCTTGGACCGCTCGGGTCTGGAGTTTTCCGCCTTGCTCAGGTCCGGTGGGCTGGACTCACCGGCTGAGTTTGCCAGCATGATCGGAGGGATATTCCCGATCGCGCTGTGCGGTCGCTCTTCGTTGTAGTGTCTACGCCACGCCTCCAGCTTTTCGCAAGCATCTTGCAGCGACAGGAACCAGTGCGCGTTCAGGCATTCGCTGCGCAGCTTGCTGTTGAACGCCTCGATGAACGCATTGTCGGTGGGCTTACCAGGGCGGGAGAAGTCCAAGGTCACACCGCGCTGGTAAGCCCACAGATCCATCTCCCGAGAGATAAGCTCGCTGCCATTGTCCACCCTGATCGTCTTGGGGTAGCCGATCTCCCGGCATGCCTGTTCCAGCGCGGCGACCACATCCTCGCCCCGATAGCTGAACCGGGGATCGACCACCGGCGATAGTCGTGAGTAGGTATCGACCACCGTCAGGATGCGCAGCTTGCGACCCGTTGCCAGCTGATCATGAACGAAGTCCATCGCCCAGACATCGTTCGGCCGGATCGCAGGGGTCCGGTCCTCACGCAGCTTCGCCTTGACCCGCCGCTTGGGGGTCTTGTTCCGCAGCTGCAAGCCCAACTCCTTGTAAAGCCGATACACCTTCTTAGCGTTCACGACCCAGCCTTCCCGGCGCAGGATGTGATAGACACGGCGATAGCCGTAGCGGACGTGCGTCTCGCAGATCTCCTTGATGCGCTTCTTAAGAAAGGCCGGATCGGTGCGGCGGGACTGATAGTGGTAACTGGAAGTGTCGAACGGCAGAACCCGGCAGGCCCTCCGGATCGACACGCCCCAGTCCAACAGCATCCCGTCGACCAGCTCGCGCTTCCGATCCGGCCTCAGAGCTTTCGCTTGATGACATCCTGCAGCATCTCGCGGTCCAGCGTCAGATCGGCGACGATCTTCTTCAGCCGACTGTTCTCGTCCTCCAACTCACGCAGCCGCCGCATCTCCGATGGCAGCAGCCCCGCATACTTCTTCTTCCAGTTGAAGTAGGTCGCCTGGCTGATCCCTGCCTTGCGGCAGACCTCAGCGACGGGCGTTCCTTCCTCGCCCTGCTTGATGACGAACGCCTTCTGCGCGTCCGTGAACTTCGATGCCTTCACGCCACAACTCCTCGCCCAGCCAAGGATGTCTACAGCGGAAAACTCTTGCCGCGAATGATCCAGTTTTCAGGTGGCAGAGCAGCTGCCGTCGGGCTTCTTTCGCCAGTAGCATCAAGGCAGTCCTTTTGCATACCGGGGAGCATTGAGAGACCTCGTGATTTATGGAGAATAGCATACGCTTGCGAGCCAAGGCGAAGGCGTGGAAAACAAGGGGCAGTCGCAGTGGCAGAACCGTCCGATACCGAGGATCGAGAATATGACGACGACGTCGTGTTTTGCTTTGGCCTGATGGATCCGTGCGAGTGGGCCGCGGAGCTTAGCGCAAAACTCTCGGCTGCCTCATCAGAGCTTAAGGCCGCACGGACGCATTACATTGATCCTTCCAAAGAGATTATCGACACGACCGATGAGGAGGCTTTGGCACGGGTCCGGTCAGGGGTTCAACAATACCTCGCCGAGATTTTTCTCATGCTCCAGGCCATGCCGTTGTTCCAACGACAACCGCATACAATGGAAGCGTTACAGTTCATACTGGCAGGCATTGCAGACATAGACCGTGGCGCCCCTCCAACCTGGCTGGTCAACCCAGCAACCAAGCGGCACCCGAAGAGACTTGAATTGGAAGCGGAGTGGGTGCCCATAATCGCAGCGCTCGAACTTCACTTGTTCATCCTTGAAAAGCCTACTCACGACGCGGCAGCGAAGGCAATTCGAGAGAGGACTGGGCGGGCAGTCAGCACCATCAATGGGTGGCACAAGCGCTTGTTCCGCGCTCCCGAAAGCAGACATGCTGCCGCAAAAATCGCCATTCAGGAGTGCCTCGACGAGATTAGGGCAGTTATCGCCGTTCTGCCAAATGAGCATCGCTACGCAATCGTTCAGCGCCGCATTGATGAACTGCTGCATCAATCATGACGTCGTTTTTTTGAGTTTCCACTTTGCTCTGAAAAATGAGCCGCGTCACCTGATCGTCCCGCCACCGTCCGCGCGCTTCCGCACGGGCCATGGCGGAGACAAGCGCAATGCAGACCATCTATGGAGACATCCATGCCGTTAGCGCCCGGTATGGCTGGAAGAAGACGAAAACGTACGAACTTTTGCGGGACAAGAAGATCAGGGCGAAAAAGCTGGGCGCGAAGACGCTGATCGAATTTGCCAGCGTCGACGAGTACGTCGCGAGCCTGCCCAACTTTGGGGAGGCTTGAGCCATGCCTCTTTCAAACGAAACCCCGGCGGGGTCGCTCGCCGGGGTCTCATGCAATCAACTTGGCCGCTGTTTGCATGAGCTCAATATCCCGGAAGGATCGCACGAACAAGCCATCCCTGAGCTGATCGAATTGCACCTCGGTCGTGAGTTGCTCACCGCAAGGCAGGGAGGATGCACATGCGCGACCTGATATTCCACGTGCATCAGTTCCGTCCGGACTCGCACGGGAAAGATCTCGAGCTGCGAACGAACCTGCTCAGAGCGATGGACTACGCTGCTGCCATGCGCGGCAGGTATGACCGTCCGCGGGCCTACGGTTACGCTGCTGACGCACACGATCTGGCCGGGCATTACGTTTTCCGCAACGTCCCGATCCACGTCCTCGAAATGGCGGTGGAAGCGTGCAGAGCTTTGGCCAAGGCTGCCCAGTTCGTTGATGCGTTAGAGTTGATTGGAGAGGACTGATGAGTTCTCCCCAAACCCTATGCGCGTCACCTTACCGATGGCCTGACCCGGCTTCGCTCCCCACGCGGCGATGGCTTTTCGGCCATTGGCTCCTTCGCGGCGAAGTAACTGCGATCATCGCGCCTGGCGGCACCGGCAAAAGCACGATCACCAATACAATCGCACTCTGCCTTGCCAGCGGAAAGTCCCTCTTGGGAAGGCCTCTACCACGTGGACCTCAAGCAGTCTGGATCTTCAATCTTGAGGACAGCATGGAGGAGCTGGAACGGCAAATGGCCGCTGCCTGCGCATTCCATGGCATCGCGCCAAAAGATTGCGGCAATCGCCTGTACCTCGATAGTGGAATGGTCCAGCCGCTGTGCACGGCCACCGAAGATCGGCAGGGTTTCAAGCTGAACGAGGAAGCCTTTGCTCAGCTTACCGCCACAATCATCAATGAGCAGATAGCCGCGGTTATTGTTGACCCCTTCGTGTCCAGCCATGCCGTGCAGGAAAACAACAACGGGGCAATCGACGCCGTTGCCAAAAGGTGGAAGCGATTGGCTCAGGAAGCCGGCTGCGCAGTGGTGCTTCTCCACCATACCAAGAAGATGGGCGGCCGTGAGGTGACCGCAGAAGATGGGCGCGGAGCAGTAGCCTTGCGCGATGCCGCCCGCATCGTGCTGACGCTAAATGCTATGAGCCAGGCCGAGGCGGAGGAACTAGGGATTTCCGAGGCAGCGGTTCGCCGCACTTTGGTACGCGTCGATACCGGCAAGGCGAACCGTGCTCCCCTTGGGGCGGCAACGTGGATCAAGCTGGAAAGCCAGTGCCTTGATAACGGCGGTGGCAGTGAACCTGCCGACCATGTCGGCGTCGCCTGCCTTTGGGAAAAGCCGGACGTGTTTGATGGCCTTACAACGTGGCACCTTTACATGGTGCAGCAAGGGCTTGCGGCTGGCACCTGGCGTGACAGCGTGCAGTCTGACGATTGGGTTGGTCACCTTGTCGCTAACGTAACTGGCCTGTCCGCCGAAACTGACAAGGGGCGCATCAAGGCCATCATTCGGACATGGAAGCGCAACGACGCGCTGTCCGTCGAGCATCGCCGGATAAACGGCCGGGACGTGCCTTTCGTGATCGTCGGCAAGCTGGTGAACGCTAGCGAAATAGGCTCCCGTCCGCACCTTGCAATGTGTGGTGCGGAAAGTGCGGAAGGTGCGGGCGCGGCCCCCTGATCAACCTGCCCACACCACCACCCCCTTTATTGGGGGTGAGGTGGTGGTGTGGTGCGGTTAATGCAGCTCCCACATCCGTGGCATTATGGCTGGATTGTATGTACCTCGGTCGATGAAACAACGATCGTCAGGATCGCAAAGATCACCCACGCCCAGCGATTAGCCCGGACGGCCCGAAGGCTTCCAGTCTTTGCGAGGATGATCGTGTTGGTGAGCGTGATTGCTGCGAGCAATCCAATGAACGCCCCCACTCCCGCTATCCAACCATAGATCGATCCTGCCCACACGCTGAGCGTGATCATGGTGAGCCAATGCAAGTAATGGTCCTCGCGGACCCGCTCAGGAATCGAAATCTTCATCCACTCGACACCCCCTCCATGCATACCAAAGCGCAAGCGCAGCTAAGTTTGCAGAGTATACTCCGTTGTGAAATACACAACACGTGCCAGCCATCTTGGCGATGGCACTGCGTCAGATCTTGGCCGATAATCTTCGTCGCGCCCGTGTCGCGGCCGGCTTGTCGCAGGAAGAATTGGCCGACGCCGCCGGCGTCGATAGGACCTACGTGAGCGCTTTGGAACGGTGTAAGTATGCGGCCTCTTTGGACGTTATGGAACGCCTCGCCACGGCCTTGAGCGTGAACCCCGCCTCACTGCTGGCGGACGTAGGTGACGTGTCGGCACACGTGGGCAGAACGTAGAGACGTACGTGCGGCTAGGTGCACATCGTCACGGATGAGAGCTTGAAAAGCGTAAGGTCCGCGGGGCCGAGGCCGAGCTCATTCGCGGATGAGGGTAGCTGGACCTTGGGGGGAAGCTGCTGCAGCGTTTCCCGCTGGATCGACGGTTGCGTGGGGTTGGCGGCTGTGAAACGGGCAAAGGCTTCCTGCAGCCGATCGGCGAGCATGTTGCGCTCCTCTTCCTCGGTGCGGGTGGGGATGAGGTCAGCACCACCCTTGCCGGTAATCTCGGTCTTGTCGGTGAGATGCCCGTAGAGCTTGGCAAGGCCCATAGTGGCGGCAACGCAAGCGGAGGGCTTGGCGTGCTCCCGCGCAAGCTCACGATCCTCACGCAACATCCTGGCGATGTCATCGACCGTGACGGCGTGACGTTCCGCATGAGTAGCCCTCAGTTGATCAAGCCTTGCCGCGATCTTGCCGTTATCGAGAAGATCCTTGGCTTTGCGGTTCACGCTGGCAGTAGACATTCCCGTCGCGTTGTAGGAGCGCCGATACGCTTCACTGGCGTTGCCTAGCTCAATGTAGAGCTGACAGAACTTTTCCTGTTTGGGTGTCATAGCGATAGTCTCGCTCAAAACAGGCGAAGCAGCAAGTTGCGGCTCTAGGTGGCAGCGTCGGCGCCGTTTAACTTGATCGTCCAAGGCTTGAAAAATGCCATCCGATTAGCGTGGCAGTCATCGGCAGCTCTCGACCACCTTCGGCCGTTCGCTCCAGCCACCTTCAAGGTCCGCTTCAGACAAAAGCCGGCGTTCAGACGCGCTGGACCGGAAGGTCCGCAAGGCGCCCTATAGTCAGACATTCAACGGACTTCTAAATCATCCCAACACCTGTCGTTCACAGTGTTGGAAGCGATCGAGCATGCATTTCAAGCTAGGTGCGATTGGGCGTTTCATCGGAAAGATCCGGCAGGCAGCTCCCGAACGAGTTCCTTCCGAACCGCCGCCAGCACCCGCTCGGGTAAGACCTCGGAGAAGTGCCTGAACGCACACTGGTTCCTGTCGCTGCAAGATGCTTGCGAAAAGCTGGAGGCGTGGCGTAGTCGCTACAACGACGAGCGACCGCACAGTGCGATCGGGAATAGCCGCAACAGCGGCCCCCTCGCGAGAGGCCGGATACATTTGTGCAGACTGGCACCGTTAACACCCATCGACCCTTGCATGGACAGGGCGGGCCATACATTTTTGCCAGAAGATCCTTCAACGCAGCCTGGTCCAGCATCGCATCGGCCAGAAGCCGTTTGAGCTTGGCGTTCTCGCTCTCGAGCTCCCTCAGCAGCCGAGCCTCGGATACCTCCAGCCTGCCATACTTGGCCTTCCAATTGTAGATCGTCGCTTCAGACACCCCATGCCGTCGGGCCAGATCAACGGTCTTTGCGCCCGCCTCTGCCTCCTTCAGCACACCAATGATCTGCTCTCCCGAAAACCTTGCACGCTTCATCGTCTGTCCTTCCTTCAGGCCAGACTCTAATCGCTCGTGGAGGAAAATCAGGGGTCATGTCACAGGCACTGTTGCTATCGAAGAACCTAAATTTATTATGATATTCGGTTTCGATGGTGTCCATTTGAGGTTGAAATTTTCGGTACGGCAATACCCTTAAGGATAGGTTGGCATTTTCAATCAAAGGGATAATGGCGTCTCGCTCGAAAGGAGCTGTGATTGTGTCTCAGCCGTCAGTCCCCCGTGCGAGCAGCGCTTATTGTAGGCCTGTGCTGTCAAACTTGGATTATCGCAATTATGAGGCCTCATTATCTTCGCGTAAACCACCCGACGTGCTTTCTGCGATGGATTTGCTGAGTGTCGTCCAGTTGTCTCTCCGCCAGCTGGGGCTTCCCTGTGATCGGCAATACATTGAATTGAAGCAAAGGGTGCTTCAGGAGGTTTCCGCGGGCAGGCTAGCGACTGCCCTAAACCTAGTGATCTTGTATACAGCTACCGCTGCTTCTGATGCTGCTTTGGCAGCTCAAAATAGCACCGATGCTCCTATTAGACGTCATGGCAATGCAGGGCGCTGCAACTGGCCAGACCCTCTCCAATGCGCTGATTGCGCAAATCCACACCCGCAAAACCAAGCGTGCCTGTGCTGAATTTGCATCAATCAAGCCAGCGCTGCGTTCAGGCGTCGCCGTATTGATGGCGATGGCAAAGGCACGCGGATGGAGGCGCGGATTTGTGACCTCGACCGAGCAAGCCAACATTAATGCTGTGATGGCACTTGATCCGTACCCATCCGGTGGGGGCCGCCTTGAGCGGGTAGGTAGCGAGCGCTCTTAAGCGTGCTCTTAAGAGTGTGCTTTGGAGCGGTCGGTGGGGCAGGTGCCAGTATTTTCGGGACCGGAGCGGCGCCGTCGGTGGAGTGATGAGGAACCGCTGCGGATCGTGGCTGAGGCCTTTGCACCGGGAGCCAGGGTTGCCGCCGATGTCTGCCGCCGTCATGACGTCCCGTCGAGGTTGATCTACACTTGGCGGCGCAAATTGCTTGATGCAGGTGTGGCGCAGGAGCCAGTCTCCACATCCTGGCCTATAACTTTAAAAGGCTGGTCGCCATCCTCGGTGTCCCGGCGATGATCGCCGCAGTCCAGAACTGAGGGTCAACGGCCACCTTCTGCGCCACTTCGAAATTATCGCCCCTCTTCTGCCAACGTGTTTTTACACGGCACGTCCCAATCTCGGCCATAAGTTGATCGGACGGGCCACGTCGCTCGCGCCATCATTTGACCCTCAACATTCACTCCTATCTGACCTTTCAGCTGCGCACCGCAATTCCTAGCCTTTCCAGAGCTCTGCACGACCTTCAATCAAATTCGATTGCCGGATTTCGGCGTATCCAAATCTGATTTAGAAGCTGCCATTTGCAAAGCGCGCACGTTACCTCACTGTTTTGATGAGGCCATCCCGACAATAGATGCTGCGATCCGTCGCGTAGGGTGTGGGTCCATAGCAGAATCGCTTGGACCGGCATCTCTGCTTGAAATGGAGTTACGGCCTCTGGGCCAAACAGTGCTTAGTGGAGCGGTCTGCCGCAATCGTTCGCTGCCAGCCGCCCAAAGCCACGGCTCATTGTGGGGTACGATGTGGGGATAGATTGACACCTCGCATCCTATCCAACTGTTAAAATTTCTTTATTTTGAATGGGCTGGATGCCCCGCAAGGATTCGAACCTTGATTGACGGAGTCAGAGTCCGCTCTCTTACCATTAGAGGACGGGGCATCGGCCATGCGCCGCGCGGCCCTTCGGCGGCCTCGGCGAGCGCGCTCCCTAGTTTCGCGCTGGCCGAAGGTCAAGCACCCACTTGGTGCTGGCTGCTTGCTTGTGTCACGCCCTTGCGATAACTTGCCTCCCAAGTGCCGCGTGCGTGGAGGCTTGTGCGCGCGGTGATATGAAAGCATTGCGAAAATGGCGGAAACACTCCCGCCGGACAGGAATAGAAGTGCTGGGAAAAACCGGGGCGGCAAGTCCGGCAAGGTAGCCGATTTCCGCTACAAGCGCCCCCCTCAGCCCGATTCTCGCAGCCCTGGCGGCGGGCGGGAGCCCCGCGCCAAGGCGGCAGGCAGCGATGCGCGCCGGCCGATGCGCCCCGTCGACAAGAATGGGGCCGGCAAGAATGCGAGTGGCAAGCCCGCGCGCACCCGGCCCGATCTTGCCGATATCGGCGCGATCCGCAGTGCCACGCACGGCGAGGCCTATGCCGCGCTCGACCTCGGCACCAACAATTGCCGCCTCCTGATCGCGCGCCCCTCGGGCCGGGATTTCACCGTCATCGACGCATTCAGCCGGGTGGTGAAGCTCGGCGAGGGGCTGGCGACCACGGGGCGCCTGTCGGATGCGGCGATGGACCGCACGCTGGGTGCGCTCACCATCTGCGCCGACAAGCTCCAGCGCCGCAACGTGCGCCTCGCCCGCTCGGTTGCGACCGAGGCCTGCCGCCGCGCCGCCAACGGCCCCGAATTCATCGAGCGCGTCCGGCGCGAGACCGGCATTGCATTGGACATCATCAGCGCCGAGGAAGAGGCGCGCCTCGCGGTGCTGGGCTGCCACATCCTGCTCGAATCCGGTGACGGGCCGGCCGTGATCTTCGACATCGGCGGGGGTTCGACCGAACTCGTGCTGGTCGAAGCCGGCAACGAGGGCTCCAGCCGCGTGCCGCGCATCCTCGATTGGCAGAGCGTGCCCTGGGGCGTGGTCAGCCTCACCGACACGGTCGGGCGCGGCGAGGACAGCGAGGCTGCGCGCATCGCCCGGTTCGCGGCGATGCGCGCGATGGTCACGCAAAGCTTCGCCCCTTTCGCGGCGCGGGTCACCGAGGCCGCGCGCCATCCCGACATCCGCCTGCTCGGCACCAGCGGCACGGTGACGACGCTCGCCAGCCTCTATCTCGAACTGCCGAGCTATGACCGCAAGGCGGTGGACGGGTTGATCGTGCCCGCGGGCGAGATGCGCGAAATCAGCGCGCGCCTTAGCGTGATGACCCCGTTCGAGCGCGCGACCCTGCCCTGCATCGGGCAGGACCGCGCCGATCTGGTGGTGGCGGGCTGCGCGATCCTGGAGGCGATCCTCGACCTTTGGCCTGCGCGCCGCCTCGGCGTCGCCGATCGCGGCATCCGCGAGGGGATCCTGCGGAGCATCATGGCTGCCGAGCGTCAGTCGGAACGCTCGCTCAAGGCCTTGAAGAGCCAACGCGGCAACGGGCGCGGCGGACGATGACGCGCGGCGTAAAGGACACCGGTAAGCGGGTGAAGACCGCCAAGGGCCGCACCGCCAGCCAGGTGCGCTGGCTCGAGCGCCAGCTCAACGACCCCTACGTCCGCCAGGCCAAGGCCGATGGCTATCGCAGCCGCGCGGCCTACAAGCTGATCGAGCTCGACGAGAAGTTCGGATTGCTGAAGGGCGCCGCCCGCGTGGTCGATCTCGGCATTGCGCCGGGCGGCTGGGCCCAGGTGGTGCGCTTGAAATCGCCCAAGGCAGAGGTGGTGGGGATCGACCTTCTGGCCGTGGAGCCGCTCGACGGCGTGACCATCTTCCAGATGGACTTCATGGACGACAAGGCCCCCGCCGCACTAACCGAGGCCCTGGGCGGCCCGCCCGATCTGGTCATCTCCGACATGGCCGCGAACACTGTCGGCCACAAGCAGACCGATCACCTGCGCACCATGGGGCTGGTCGAGGCGGCGGCGTGGTTTGCGGTGGAGAACCTGGCGCCGGGCGGCGGCTTCGTTGCCAAGGTGCTGGCGGGCGGGACGGATACCGACCTGCTGGCGCTGCTGAAAAAGCACTTCACCACCGTCAAGCACGCCAAGCCCCCGGCGAGCCGCAAGGGCTCGTCGGAGTGGTATGTGATTGCTCAGGGATTCAAGGGGTAGGGCCGCACAGTTGGCGGCCCCGCGTTTCTCAGCGACCTGCGCCGGGGTTCGAGGGAACCGGCTGCTCGGTGCTGGCACCGCCCGCAGCCTCGGCTGCGCTCGCTTCCTCGCCCTCGACCGGAGCGGCCGCTGCGGCAGGATCGACCGCATCGCCCGCCGCCGCATCGGCGACAAAGGTCGGCACGGGCAGGTTGGTGCCGATCGAATTGAGATACATCGCGATCGCGGCGCGATCCTCGATCTTGGAAAGGCCTGCGAAGCTCATCTTGGTCCCCGGGACGTAGCCCTTGGGGTTCTTGAGCCAGTCGTTCATCTTGTCCCAGTCCCAGGTGCCGCCCAGTGCCTTCAGCTCGCCGCTGTAGGCAAAGCCGCCCTTGGCTGCGACCGGGCCACCCATCACACCCGCAAGGTTGGGGCCGATTCCGTTGGCGCCGCCCGCATCGACGGTGTGGCAGCTCTGGCACTTGGCGAAGGCCTTCTGGCCCGCGGCGACCAGTTCGGCCGCCGGCACTGCGTTGAGCGCTTCGGCCATGGACATCTCGGCCGCGCCGCCGCCGCCTTCCTCGACCGCGCCCTCGATCACGTAGCCGAGCTTCTCGGGGCGCTCCGGCTTGTCGCCGTGGAAATACTTGCCCGAGAGGATCGAGAGACCCAGCCCGAGCCCTGCTGCGAACAGCACCCAGCCGGCGGCCGTGTTGAACAGATCACCGCCACCGTTCTGGCCTGCGGCTTTATCCTGCGAAGAGTTGTCCTGTGTCATCCCGCGCGCTCCATAGTGACGCCCCGCGGCGCGCGCAAGACTGATCGTGGCACATATTCTTGCACCTTTTGCAAGTCAGCACGCCCGGAGCCCATGCGAAGACTTGTGCGCCCGCGCGCACGGCTCTAGGCGCTTGGGCCCATGCGATCCTTCCCCGGCCCCGCCCTCGACATCGTTGACCGGATGCAGCGCGCCGCGGCCGCCGATCCGGCGCGCGCTATCGCCTTTCAGGGCTCCCCCGGCGCCAATTCGCACCGCGCCGCGACCGAAGCCCGCCCTGATCTCGCCCCGCTGCCCTGCTTCAGCTTCGAGGACGCATTGGAGGCGGTCAAGGACGGGCGCGCGGGCGCGGCGATCATCCCGATCGAGAATTCGCAGCACGGCCGCGTCGCCGATATCCACTTCCTGCTGCCCGAAAGCGGCCTGCATATCGTGGCCGAGTATTTCATGCCGATCCACCACGCGCTGATGGCGCTGGGAAGCGGACCCTTCGAGGCGGCCTATTCGCACCCGCAGGCGCTCGGCCAGTCGCGCCATTACCTGCGCGCGCGCGGGATCGTGCCGCTCAGCCACGCCGACACCGCGGGCGCGGCGGCTTACGTGGCCGAGCGCGGCGATCCCAACGTCGCGGCCATTGCCCCGGCGCTCGCCGCCGAGCTCTACGGGCTCACCATCATCGAGAACAATGTCGAGGACAGCGCCGACAACATGACTCGCTTCGTGGTTCTGGCACGCGAGCCGCTCGCGCGAGAAACGCTCGCGGGACGCCAGCTGATGACCACCTTCATCTTCGAGGTGAAGAACATCCCCGCCGCGCTCTACAAGGCGCTCGGCGGGTTTGCGACAAACGGCGTCAACATGACCAAGCTCGAAAGCTACCAGCAGGGCACCAGCTTTGCCGCGACCACCTTCTACGCCGACATCATCGGCGCGCCGGGCGATCCGGCGGTGGACCGCGCGCTCGAGGAATGCGCCTTCCATTCCAAGGAATTGCGCATCCTCGGCAGCTACGAACAGGGCCGCGCCAGACCCTGAGGCGCGGGTAACGCGGTTTCCCGTTGCGCCGCCGCCGAGGGCGTGCCACCACCGCGTCCGGGATGACCGCAGCGGCCGCACAAAGCCTTTCTGAATCGCCAGCCAATTCAGGCGGATCGCCTCCCGCCGGATGGGGGGAGCTGCGCGCCGATGGCGACATCCAGTTCGCTCCGGTCACCATTCCGGAAACGCCCCCGCCCAAGCCCAGCTGGCTCTCCGAACAGCTCGACGCCTTCTTCAAGTGGCTGGCCGAGGTGCTCGCCCCGCTCGGCGAGGCGATGGCGGATTCGTGGTGGTGGCTGCGCTGGGTGCCGGTGGTGCTGGTCGGCCTGTTCGCGCTGGTGCTGGTGATCCGCCTGATCGACCCTGCGCTGCTGCGCTTCGGGCGCAAGACCAAATCCGCGGGCGGCCCCGCGCAAGAAGACACCTGGCGCCCCGATGCTGCCGCCAGCCTCGCGCTGCTTGAGGATGCCGACCGGCTCGCGGCGGAAGGGCGCTTCGACGAGGCGACCCATCTGCTGCTCCAGCGCAGCGTCGCGCAGATCAGCGCGGCGCGGCCCGACTGGGTGGAGCCTTCGAGCACCGCGCGCGAGCTTGCGATGCTGCCCGCCCTGCCCGCTCCGGCGCGCGACGCCTTCCGGGTGATCGCGGCGCGGGTGGAGGCTTCGCTGTTCGCGCTGCGCCGCCTTGAACGCGCCGACTGGGAGGCCGCCCGCGCCGCCTATGCGGAATTCGCGCTGGCCCGAATTGATGGGGCCCGATTCGACCGCAAGGCGCTCGCCGCATGAGCGCTGCTGCCGCCCGCCCTGCTGCCTTCTCGCGCCTCGGGGCCTTCGCGCTGATTGCGGGCGGCTTTGCGCTGTTTCTCGCGATGCTGTGGCTGATGAGCGCGGACGCGGATTTCGGGGGGGAACGCGGGCGCGGGCAGGCGCATGCGGCGAGCAACGGGCTCAACGGCTATGCGGGGCTTGTCCAGCTGGTCGAGGCGCAGGGCTACAGCGTCGAGCGGTCGCGCAATGCGCAGGATCTCGAAACCCGCGACCTGCTGGTGCTCACCCCGGCGATCTACAGCGATGCCGAGGAGATCGGCGAGATCCTCGAGGAGCGCCGCCTGCTCGGGCCGACGCTGGTGATCATGGGCAAGTGGTGGGCGAACGCGCCCGGCCCCAATCTGCCGCCCAAGGTGCAGGCGAAGTTCAGGCGCGGCTGGGTGACGATCAACGGCGCATCCCCGAGCGAATGGCCGGACGAGCTGCCGGAGCCCTATCGTTTCCAGCACGCCATCCACCCCCGCAAGGCCAACGCCATGGCCTTCGACATTGGGCCCCCGCAGACGGCCCCATCCGCTGCCCCCAAGGCGGAGGCTGCGCCGCCCAAGCCAGGCCCTCCGGCGCGCTGGGGCGGGATGGGGCTGTCGGGCAAGCTGCCGCGCGAGGAAGTGCTCCACGCCGAGCTCGAAGGCGGGCAGCAGGGGCTGATCATCGACCCGGCAGGCCGGGTGCTCGCCTTCGGCATCGACTTGGGCGCGCGCAGCGAACCGGACAGCGCCGAGGAGGAAGATGCCGACATTTTCACCCAGCGCGCCTATCCGGTGATTTTCCTCGCCGACCCCGATCTTGCCAACAATTATGGCCTTGCCGATAGCCAGCGCGCAGCGGCCGCGATCGCGCTGGTTGACCGACTGGCGGAGCCCGAGGACATCGACCACGTCGTCTTCGACATGACGCTGAACGGGTTCGGTGCGTCCGAGAACCTGCTCACCCTCGCCTTCCGCCCGCCCTTCCTTGCCGCGACGCTGAGCCTGCTCATCGCGCTCCTCATCGTCGGCTGGCGCGCGTTCCAGCGCTTCGGCCCGGCAGCCGCGAGCGGCGGGCCCGACATTGCTTTCGGCAAGCGCCAGCTGATCGCCAACGGCGCAGGGCTGATCGTGCGCGCGCGGCGCTTCCGGCTGCTGGGCGCGCCCTATGCCGCGCTCGCCGCGCGGCGGCTGGCCGAGCGGCTCGGCCTTGCGCGGCCCGATCCGGACGCAATCGACGCAGCCCTCGCCCGCCGCCTTCCGCAAGAAGAACCCTTCACCCGCCGCGCCGCGCGCCTCGAGGCGGCGGCCAAGCCCGCCGACATCCTCGCCGCCGCGCAAGGCCTCGATGATCTCGCCACCAAATTGCAACAGGGACCGAAATGACCATGACACTCGAAGACGTCCGGAGCCTCACGGGCGCCATCCGTGCCGAGATCGCCAAGGCGATCGTCGGGCAGGAGCCGATGGTCGACATGCTGCTGGTGGCGCTGCTGAGCGAGGGCCACGTGCTGCTCGAAGGCCCGCCGGGCACCGCCAAGACTTTCCTCGCGCAGAGCTTTGCCACCACGCTCGGCCTCGATTTCGGGCGCATCCAGTTCACGCCCGACCTGCTGCCGGGCGACATTCTGGGTTCGAACCTGTTCAACTTCCAGACCAGCCAGTTCACGCTGACCCGCGGGCCGATCTTCTGCGACCTGCTGCTCGCCGACGAGATCAACCGCACCCCGCCCAAGACCCAGGCCGCACTGCTCGAGGCGATGCAGGAGCGGCGCGTGACGCTGGATGGCGAGACCCACCGGCTGACGGACCGCTTCATGGTGCTCGCCACGCAAAACCCGATCGAGAACCAGGGCGTCTATCCGTTGCCCGAGGCCCAGCTCGACCGCTTCCTGTTCAAGCTGCTGGTGCCCTACCCCGCCGAGGAGGAGGAAGCGCGGATCGTTGCCACCTATGGCAAGCGTTCGGGCCCGCAGCGTCCCGCCGATCTGGGCGTGACCGCTGTGACCAGCGCCGCAGGGATTGCCGAAGCCACCGCCGCCGTCGGCGAGGTCACCGTGGCCGAGGACATCACCCGCTACGTCGTGGGCCTGATCCGCGCGACCCGCGAGCATTCGGAGCTCACCGTAGGCGCATCCCCGCGTGCCGCCGTGCTGCTGGCAGGCGCCGCGCGCGCCCGCGCCGCGCTCGACGGGCGGGCCTATGTGATCCCCGATGACGTCAAGGCGCTCGCCGTGCCGGTGCTGCGCCACCGCTTGACGCTCTCGCCCGCCGCCGAGATCGAGGGGCGCGACATGGAGTCGCTGGTGGCAGAGCTGGTCGAAGCGACCGAAGCGCCGCGCTGACGTGATCCGCGTCCTCCGCCTTGTCCTGGGCATCCTGCTGCTGCCGCTGCGGCCGCTGATGGTGATCGCGCCGTCCGAGCGTGCCGCATGGGCAGCCGCCGCGCTCGCGCCCGTTGCGGTGGTGATCGCCGCGACCGCGCCGGGGGCATGGATCGCCGCGCCCTTGCTGGGGGGCGCGCTGCTGCTGCTGATTGCGGTGGATGCGCTGCTGATCGGCAAGTTCGAAGGCTGGGAGATCCGCACCGCCGAAGACATCGAGGTCGGCCAGCCGAGCAACCTCGCGATCACCGCGCGCTTTGCCGGCCGCCAGCCTGCCCACGCCGATGTCGCGCTTGCCTGCGATCCGCGGCTGGCGGCGGAGGGCCGCGTGACCCTCACCCTCACCCCCGAGCCCTATGGCGAAGGCTGGCGCGGCGAGGCCACCCTCACCCCCACCCGCCGCGGCACCGCGCTGGTGGAGCGCGCATGGATCCGCTGGGTGGGGCCCTTGGGCCTCGGCGGGCGGCAGTTCGATTACGCGCTCGGCAAGACCGTGCGCATCTGGCCCGACCTCTCGCCGGTGCGCTCGCCCGACTTGCAGACCTTTCTGCGCAACGCCCAGATCGGCCTCATCAACCGCCGCATCCGGGGTGAGGGCACGCAGTTCGAGGCGCTCTCCGAATACCAGCCCGGCATGGACCGCCGCCGCATCGACTGGAAGGCGAGCGCGCGCCACACCCGCCTCTTCGCGCGCGAGAACGAGAGCGAGCGCAACAACCAGATCGTCTTCGCCTTCGATTGCGGGCAGGCGATGTGCGAACCGGTCGACGGCCTGCCGCGCATCGACCGCGCGGTCTCGGCGGCGCTGACCTGCGGCTATGTCGCGCTGAAGGGCGGGGACAAGGTCGCGCTGTTCGGATTTGCCCGGCGGCCGCAGCTGATGACCCCCTTCATCGCCGACGCGCGCGCCTTCCACCGCTTGCAGAGCGCGGCAGCGGGGCTCGATTACGAGCCGGTGGAGCCCAACTTCACCCTCGCGCTGGCGACGCTCACCGCCAAGCTCCAGCGCCGTTCGCTGGTTGTGGTGTTCTCCGATTTCACCGATCCCACCGCCGCCGAACTGATGGTCGAAAGCCTCGGGCGGCTGGTGAACAAGCATCTCGTGCTGTTCGTCACCATGACCGACAGCGAGGTCGAGGAGCTGATCACCGCGCATCCCGGCGACATCGCCACCCTCGCCCGCAGCGTCACCGCCGACAGCCTCGCCCAGCAGCGCAAGCTGGTGCTGACGCGGCTGCGGCGGCTCGGGATCGACGTGCTCGAAGCCCCGTGGGAGAGCATCGGCCCGCGCCTGATCGACCGCTATCTGGCGATCCGCAACAGCGAGGCGATTGGCTGATGAAGGCCCCCGTCATCTCCTCATGGTTTGGCCGCGGCGCGGTGGAGGCGCCGCCCGACATTGCCAGCGCCACGCTGCGTTCCGACCGCTTCCGGCTGGAGCGCGAGGGCGAGTGGAAGCGGCTGGAGGCGATCCTTGTCCGCATGGAGAAAGGCGGGCTCAGGCGTATCGCCGATGATGATCTGATCGCGCTGCCCGCGCTCTACCGCACCGCCGCCTCCTCGCTGTCGGTGGCGCGCGAGACGTCGCTGGACGCCGCGACCCTCGCCTATCTCGAGGCGCTGGTGCAACGCGCGTGGTTCCAGGTATACGGGCCGCGCATGGGATTCGTGCGCTGGCTGCGCGGCTTCATCTTCGGCGGCTGGAGCCGCGCGGTGCGCGAATTGTGGCTCGACATCTGCATCGCGCTGTTCGTGATGGTCGCGGGCACCATCGTCGGCTGGCTGCTGGTCGCGCAGGACGAGGCGTGGTTCTTCCGCCTCTTCCCCGGAGGCCGCATGGATCCGCGCCAGCCGGGGGCGAGCCGCGAGGAGCTGCTTCAGGTACTGAAGCATGACGAAGGCGCCGCCGGGCTCGCCGGTTTTGCCGCGCAACTGTTCAGCAACAATTCGGCCGTGTGCATCCTCGCCTTCGCGCTGGGCTTCGCCTTCGGCATCCCCTCGCTGCTGCTGCTAGTGCACAACATGGCACTGATGGGCGTGCTCTTGTGGCTCTACAACGGGCAGAACCTGGTAGTGGAGCTGGCCGCGTGGCTCTCCGTGCATGGCACGACCGAATTGTTCGGCATCATGCTCTCGGGCGCGGCGGGGCTGCATATCGGGCGGGCGATGGCCTTCCCGGGCAAGCTGCCGGTGCTCGAGGCCGCCGCCGCCGCCGGGCGCCGCTCTGCGGTGGTGATGGTCGGCGTGACGATCATGATGGTGGTTGCCGCCCTGCTCGAGGCCTATCCGCGCCAGCTGGTCGAGGACACCGCCAGCCGCTTCGTGATCGGGGGGACGATGCTGGTGTTCTGGCTCAGCTACTTTGTCCTCTATCGCCCCGCCCCGCGCCCCGACGATAATTCCGCCGCCGCCGCCACGCCGGAGAGCGTCGCATGAGCGGACGCGGCATCGCCCCCGCCTATCGCGACGAAAAGCGCGCGCGCACGCTGGTGACGCCCGAGGGTCTTGCGCTCCCCATCGCCATCGCCCCGCGCGCCGCCCGCGCGGGCGCGCTGATCATCGACTTCATGATCCTGCTGTTCGGCCTCATCATCGTCCAGATCACGATCTACTACATCGCCCGCGGGCTGCTCAATGCGACCGGCTTCGACCCTGACGAGATGTCGAGCGCGGCGCTCGAATTCCTCGGCATCGCCATGGCGATCCTCGTGTTCTGCGCGTGGTACGGCTATTTCCTTGTGCAGGAACTCGGCCCGCGCGGGGCGACGCTGGGCAAGCGCATCGTCGGCATCCGCATCGCCGCGCGCGGGGCCGCGCGGCTCACCCCGGAAGCGGTGATCGCGCGCAACCTGCTGCGCGACATCGAGATATTCTATCCGCTCATCACCCTGCTCGTCCTCGCCATGCTGGCCGAGCGGGGCGAGCCCATCGGCGTGCTCGGCTGGGTGGTGACCGGCTGGTTCGCGCTGTTCCTGCTGTTCCCGTTCTTCAACCGCGATGCCCTGCGCGCAGGCGACATCATCGCCGGCACCTGGGTGATCGAGCGCCCGCGCGCCAAGCTCGCCAAGGTGCTCTCGACCGAGGGCGCGGCGGCCGCGGAAGGCGCGAGCGGGGTCACCGGCGTGCGCTATGCCTTCGGCGAGGCGGAGCTTTCGATCTATGGCGAGAAGGAGCTCCAGACCCTCGAACGCATGCTGCGCGACAGCCCGCACGAGGCGCTCCAAGCCGTCCACGCCACGATCTGCCGCAAGATTGGCTGGGACCCCGGCGCGGGGGACGAGCGGGCTTTCCTCGAGGCCTTTTATGCGCAATTGCGCGCGAAGCTCGAAGCCGACTTGAGGTTCGGCAAGCGCAAGGCGGACAAGTTTGCATGAGGATGGATCGACGGTTCTTTTTGGGCGGCACGCTGGCGCTGGGCGCGGGCGCGTGCATTCCGCCCGACCAGTCGCCGCTCGGGCGGCTCGCGGCGGAACTGCGGATCATCGAGGCGGCCGGCAACGGGACGCTGGGCGTCGAGATTTATAACACCGTCACCGGGGCCAGCGTCGGGATCAATCAGGACCGCCGCTTCGGGCATGCCTCCTCCTTCAAGCTGAGCCTCGCCGCGCTGCTGCTCCAGCGCCATGCGGCGGGCACGATCGACTCCGACAAGCGCGTGATGTGGACCGAGGCGGACATGATCCCCCACGCACCCTTCACCCGCGAACGAATCGCGACCGGCGCCACCTTGCGCGAATTGGCGCGGGCGACGCAGATCACCTCGGACAATCCCGCGGCCAATATCCTGCTCCGCAATCTGGGCGGTCCGGCGGGGCTGACCGCCTTCTGGCGGAGCCTCGGCGACGAGGTCAGCCGCCTCGACCGCTACGAGCCCGAGATGAACCTCGTCCCCGCGGCCGAATTCCGCGACACCACCACGCCTGCCGCGATGGCGCGCACGGTGGCTAGAATCGTCTATGGCGACGTGCTGCCGGAGGCTGAGCGGGCGGAGTTGAAGCGCTGGATGGTCGCCACCGAAACCGGCCTCAGCCGGGTGCGCGCCGGCCTTCCCGAAGGCTGGGTCGCGGGCGACAAAACGGGCAGCAGCGGGCTGATCGGCGGGACGGAATACAACTACATCGACATCGGCTTTGCCGAGGGGCCGAAGGGCGAGGCTCCGCTGACCTTCGCCTGCTATTTCCGCGCGCGCCAGACCGAAGCCGGAATGCAGCCCATCGGCGCCGAGACCCTCGCCCGGGTGGGCCGCATCATCAAGGAATTAGCCGAGCCTGAGCGCGGATTGCCGCTGGTGGGGAAGCTTTACTGAACTTCTCCCTCTCCCGCTTGCGGGAGGGGGTCGGGGGGTGGGCCCGTTCGTAAGCAGCCACGTCAGAGCGAGGCCTGCGGCCTCGCCCCACCCCCAGCCCCTCCCGCTTGCGGGAGGGGAGTAGGTTGCTCAATGATCCGGCGTCGCCGACGCCTTCTCCTCGCCGCCGAAGATCGCCACCTCGCGCACACCCGCGCTGGTCGCACGGCCGCGATACATGCCGGTGGTGTTGAAGCTGAAGATCGCCTCGCCCTCGGGCGTAACAAGGATCACCCCGCCATCGCCGCCGAGCTTTGCGACATCTTCCATCACGGTATCGGCGACCTCTTGCGCGTAGTTTTCGCCGGGAAGCCACTGGTCATGGAGTTCCGCATCAGGCCCCGCGATTGTCGCTGCCTGAAATCTGGCGGCACGCAGAGCCGCACAAATCTCATGCGCCACGCCGACGCGGATGAAAAACTCCCCCCAACCCGTCGCCGACACCGCACAGGCGCGGTTATCCGCATAGGTCCCCGCGCCGATCATCGGCGCATCGCCCACCCGGCCCCAGCGCTTGCCGGTCATCCCGCCGGTCGAGGTGCCCGCGGCCATGTTGCCGCTCTGGTCGAGCGCCACCGCGCCCACCGTGCCGAACTTGTGGTCGACATCGAGCGCCGACAGCTTCTCCGCCTTCAGCCGCTCCAAGGCCTCGCGCCGCGCTTCGGTGGCGAAATATTCGGGCGGGGTCACGGCAAAGCCCTTCGAGACCGCAAAATCTTCCGCGCCCTTGCCGACGAGGAACACGTGCTCGCTCTGCGTGCGCACCGTGTCGGCAAGCAGGATCGGGTTCCTGACCGTCTTCACCCCCGCGACCGCGCCCGCAGACCGGTCTCGCCCGTCCATGATCGAGGCGTCGAGTTCATTCGTCCCGTCCCACGTGAACACCGCGCCCTTGCCGGCGTTGAAGAGGGGCGAATCCTCCATGATCACGATCGCGGCCTTGATCGCGTCCATAGCAGCGCCGCCCTCGGCGAGGATCTTCGATCCCGCATCCAGCGCCCGCTGCAAATCCGCCTCGTAAGCCGCGCGCTTTTCAGGGGTCATCGCCTTGGGGTCGAGCGTGCCTGCGCCGCCGTGGATCGCCAGCGACCACTTCGGGGCCTCTTCGGCAAGTGCAGGTTGGGATATGAGGGTGAGAGCAACCAGTGCAAGGAGTTTCTTCATGGCCGCAGGGTGTAACGCGGCCCCGTTGGTTTCGCCAGCTTAACAGCGCGCCCCTCGCGCGCTAGGGCGAGGCATGATCTACCGCCCCGCCACAATCGAAGACGCGCCCGCCCTCGGCAAGCTCGGTGCCGACACCTTCGTCGCCTCCTTCGGGCACCTCTACACGCCCGAAAACCTCGCCGCCTTCCTCGCCGAGGTGTACAGCCCCGAGGCGGTCGCGCAGGAGATCGCCGCCGAGGACTGCATCCACCGCCTCGCCGAGGATGACGGCGCGCTGATCGCCTTCTGCAAGCTGCGCTACCCCACCAAGTTCGGCGGCTATTCCGAGGCGAGATACCCCATCGAGCTCGGCCAGCTCTATGCCTTGCCCACCCATACCGGCCACGGGATCGGCGCTGCTCTGATGGACTGGGCGCTCGCCCACGCGCGCGAGAATGGCCACGATGCCATTCTGCTCAGCGTCTATGCCGAGAACTTCGGCGCACATCGCTTCTACCAGCGCTACGGTTTTGCCAAGATCGCCGACATCACCTTCAAGGTCGGGGAACATCTCGACCCCGAATTCCTATATGAACTGAAGCTATAAGCGAGGGAGAGCGACATGAGCGAATTCGGCTGGGGGAGCACCACCGACGAGGTGCTGGCGGGCAAGGACCTGTCGGGGCGCACGGTCTTCATCACGGGGGCGAATTCGGGCCTCGGGCAGGAGACCGCGCGGGCGATGGCGGCGCGCGGGGCCGAGGTGATCATGGCCGGGCGAGATCAGGCCAAGCTGGATGAAGCGGTCGCCGCGATCCGGACCGAGCATCCCAAGGCGCAGCTAGAGACATTGACGGTCGACCTGACCAGCCTCGAGAACATCCGCGCCGCCACTTCGCGCGCGCGGCAACGGTTCCAGAAGATCGACATCCTCATCAACAATGCCGGGGTGATGGCGACGCCGTTCCAGCACACGCATGACGGTTTCGAGATGCAGATCGGCACCAACCATTTTGGCCACTTCGCGCTGACCGGCGAGCTCTTCCCGCTGATCGAGCGCGGGCACCTCAAGCGCATCGTCAACCTCTCGAGCCGCGGGCACCACTTCGCACCGGTGGATTTCGACGACCCGCATTTCACGCAGCGCGCCTATGACCCGTGGATCAGCTACGGCCATTCCAAGACCGCCAACGTGCTGTTCTCGGTCGGGCTCGACGCGCGCTATTCGGTGCTCGGGATCCACGCCTATGCGGTGCATCCCGGCGGGATCGAGACCAACCTCGGCCGCCACATGACCGAGGAGATGCGTGAGGCGCTGATGGCGCGCGTCACCTCGCGCGATTCCGGCTTCCAGTGGAAGAGCATCCCCCAGGGCGCGGCGACCTCGTGCTGGGCGGCGACCGCCGAAGAGCTCGAAGGCAAGGGCGGGGTCTATTGCGAGGACTGCCACGTCGGCGAGGTGGACGATGAATCCTCCACCGGCGGCGTGCGTTCCTATGCGGTCAACTCCAGCTATGCCGACCGCCTGTGGGCGATGAGCGAGGAGGCAACCGGGGTGCGCTACCCGAGCTAGGCGGCGACGAACTCCGCCAGCAGACCGAGCGCATCCTTCGCCTCACGGGTGGGGAGGATCGCCATGAAGACGTGGGGCGCGGCCTCGTATTCGTAGAGCTTCGCGTCCACGCCGGCCTCGATCAGCCGGGTGAGGAAGCTGCGCGAATCGATGATGAACAGGTCGTGCCGCCCGGTCCAGATGCGCGTCGGCGGAAGGGCCGTGAGCGCCTCGGCAGAGGCGTAAAGCGGGCTCACCGCGGGATCGTCCATCGCCCGCCCCGCAGCGACCATCGCCCCGCAGGCGCGCAGAGTGCCGATCTTGAGCATCACGTCATGCGGCTCGATTGCGGCAATCGCGGGGTCGGCGAGGCCTAGATCAAGCCAAGGGGCGAAAAGCGCCAGCTTGCCCGGCTGCGCGCCGCCTGCCGCAATCAGCCGCAGCGCGAGCGCGAGCGCCATGTGCCCACCTGCGCTGTCCCCGTTGAGGATGATCCGCGAAGGATTGTGCCGCGCGGCAAGATCGGCCCACGCCGCGTCCGCCAGATCGTCCTGCGCGGTGTAGGGCGCCTCGGGCACCACCGGATAGAGCGGCACGGTGACGCTCATCCCGCACCGCTTCACCATTGCGGCGACCAGCGGCCAGTGGACCTTGAACATCGGCTTCACGAACCCGCCGCCGTGGAAATAGAGCATGTGCCATTCCGCGGGCCCGCCCTTGGGATGCAGCGTCACCACCTTGTGGCCGTTGAGTTCGCGCTCCTCGACCATGAACTTCCGGCGCAGCCCCGCGGGCATCGGCGCATCGAGGGGCAGCTTGCGCCCCGCCATCGCCGCATGAAACCCCGCCTCGTCGAGCGGGAAGACCGGCGTCTGGCGGCTCACCATCCACTTGACGGCGCGCATCAGCAGGCTGGGCGTGGGCGAGCGCAGCTCGATCGAGGAATGGGTCAGCATGGTCTCTCCCTGTTTGCGAGCCAGACTGCCGCACGCCTGCGCCAAGTCAAGCCGCGCGCGCTTGTCATTGCCTGCCCACGCTTTGCCGCCTATATGGCAGCCCATGTCTTCCATCCGTCCGTGGCGCACGATCGAGCGGCGCAAATCGCGCCAGATCATGGTGGGGAATGTCCCCGTTGGCGGTGATGCTCCCATCACCGTGCAGACCATGACCAACACCCCGACCGAGGACGTGCGCGCGACGCTCGACCAGATCCGGCGCTGCGAGGAAGTGGGCGCGGACATCATCCGCGTCTCCTGCCCGACAGAGGAATCGACGCGCGATTTCAAGACAATTACCCGCGAATCCCGCATCCCGATCGTTGCCGACATCCACTTCCACTACAAGCGCGCGCTCGAAGCGGCCGACGCTGGCGCGGCGTGCCTGCGGATCAACCCCGGCAATATCGGCTCCTCGCAGCGCGTTGCCGAGGTGGTGCGCGCCGCCAAGGCCAATGGCTGCGCAATCCGCATCGGGGTCAACGCGGGGTCGCTCGAAAAAGACCTGCTCGAGAAATATGGAGAGCCCTGCCCCGAAGCGCTGATCGAAAGCGCATTGGATCACATCAAGCTGCTGCAGGACCACGATTTCCACGAATACAAGGTGGCGGTGAAGGCCTCCGACGTGTTCCTCGCGGTCGCAGCCTATCATGGCCTTGCCGAAACGGTCGATTGCCCGCTGCACCTCGGGATCACCGAGGCCGGCGGGTTGATCGGCGGCACCGTCAAATCGAGCATCGGCATGGGCAGCCTGCTGTGGGCCGGGATCGGCGACACCATCCGCGTCAGCCTTTCCGCCGAGCCGGAAGAAGAGATCAAGGTCGGCTACCACATGCTCAAGGCCCTCGGCCTGCGCACCCGCGGCGTGCGGGTGGTGTCCTGCCCGTCCTGCTCGCGGCAGGGGTTCGATGTGATCCGCACGGTCGAAACGCTCGAAAAGCGGCTCGAACACATCAAGACCCCGATGAGCCTGTCGGTGCTCGGCTGCGTGGTCAACGGCCCCGGCGAAGCGCGCGAGACCGATATCGGCCTGACCGGCGGGGGCAATGGCAAGCACATGGTCTACCTCTCGGGCATGAAGGCCCATGCAATCGATGACGAGGCGATGCTCGATCACATCGTGCGGCTGGTCGAGGAAAAGGCCGCAGCCATCGAAGCGGGCGAGGCGACCGCCTTCGATCCCCACGCGCAGCCCGCCGAAGCCGCAGAGTGATCCGCGCTTTCGTGGCGGCTATGCTGGCGCTCGCGCTGGCCGCATGCGCGAGCGTGCCGCAGGCGGCCGCCGCGCCCCATCCCGAAGCGCGCCTCTACGCCTCCGATGCCGATGCGATGGCCGATGTCGAGGCGGCCCTCGCCCGC
>NZ_JAMNXL010000213.1 GCF_023653175.1 Erythrobacter sp.
TGGCGGCGCGGACATCTGCAACATCCGCGTGCCGGTGCGGCGGGTGGCGCCCTAGTCGTCATCGCGTGCGGCGCAGCCACGCAGCAAACCATGGCCTGATATTGCGCTGTGCGGGACCCATGGATTGCTTCGCCTGCGGCTGGCAATGATGAGGTTTGGATACTTACTGCCGCTCCGCCTGAGCCACGGCGTCGCTGGCGCGCAGGGCCGAGACGATGCGATTGAGGTGCCCGACGTCCTCGACCTCGACCTCGACGTCGTAGGTCACGAAAGGATGGTCGATATGCGCCTGCATCAGCGTGATGATGTTGGCCTTGTTCTGCGCAAAGATGCCCGCCATTTCGGCGAGCGTGCCGAGCCGGTCGTAGATCGTCACCGACAATTGCCCGGTCGCACCAGAGGACTGGTTGCCCCAGGCAAGGTCAATCCAATCGCTGTCCACGCCGCTCGCCAGTTCCATGCAGTCGATCGCGTGGACCAGCACAGGCTCGCCCTTGCGACGGATGCCGACAATGCGGTCGCCGGGGACGGGGTGGCAGCAGGGGGCGAGATCGAAGGCGACGCCGGGCGTTAGGCCGCGGATCGAGATCGCGCGTTCGCGGCGCTCCCAGTGCTCGTCCTCGGCGATTCCCGAGGTGCAGCCGGGGACGAGCGCCTCCATCACCTCGCGGTCGGCGATCTTGGCAGCACCGATCGCGTACATGAGGTCATCGGGCTCCTCGAGCCCGAGCCGCTCCACGGCCGCCCGGATCGCCTTCTTGCCGATACGGGCAGGCACGCGCGCGGAGATCTCGTCGAACAGTTTCGAGCCGATCGCGGCGACCTCGGCGCGCTCCTTCATCCGCACCGCGCGGCGGATCGCGGCGCGGGCCTTGCCGGTGACGACGAAGGCGAGCCACGACAACTGCGGGCTCGCGTGGGGGTTCTTGATGATCTCGCACACATCGCCGTTCGCCAGCGGGGTGCGCAAGGGCATGTGCCGCCCGTTGATCTTCACGCCGGCGGTCTGAAGTCCGAGATTGGTGTGAACCGCAAAGGCGAAGTCGACCGCGGTCGCGCCCTTGGGCAGCTGGAACAGCGCGCCCTTGGGGGTGAAGGCGAAGATGCGGTCCTGGTAGATCGCCATGCGGGTATGCTCGAGCAGTTCCTCGGCATCGTGGCTGGCATCGACGATCTCGATCAGGTCGCGCAGCCAGCCCACCGCCCCGTCGGGCCTGTCGCCCTGCTTGTAGGCCCAGTGCGCGGCGAGGCCGAATTCGTTGGTGCGGTGCATCTCGCGCGTGCGGATCTGCACTTCGACCCGCATCGAATTTTCGTACATCAGCGAGGTGTGCAGGCTGCGGTAGCCATTGGACTTCGGCGTCGAGATATAGTCCTTGAACTTGCCGGGCAGGAACTGCCAGGTGGTGTGCAGCGTGCCAAGCGCCCGGTAGCAGTCCTCTTCGGTCTCGGTCAGGACGCGGAAGGCCATGATGTCGGTGACCTGCTCGAAACTGACATGGCGTTCGGCCATCTTGTGCCAGATCGAGAAGGGGTGCTTTTCGCGCCCCCAGATTTCGACCTTGAGGCCCGCCTCGGCGAGGCGCTGCTTGATCTTCAAGGCAATGTCGTCGACCTGCCCGCCGCCTTGCGAGCGCAGCTGTTCGAGCCGCCCGGTGATGGTGGCCCAGGCCTCGGGCTCCAGCTCGCGGAAGGCCAGCGCCTGCATCTCGCGCATATATTCGTACATGCCCACCCGCTCGGCGAGAGGGGCGTAGATATCCATCGTCTCGCGGGCGATGCGCTTGCGCTTGTCGGGGTTCTTGATGAAGTGCAGCGTGCGCATGTTGTGCAAGCGGTCGGCGAGCTTGACCAGCAGCACGCGGATGTCTTCCGACATGGCGAGCAGGAACTTGCGCAGGTTTTCCGCCGCGCGCTCGTTCTCGGGCATGGCCTCGATCTTGGAGAGCTTGGTCACGCCGTCGACCAGCCGCGCGACTTCGGGGCCGAAATGGGTCTCGATATCCTCGATCGTGGCAAGCGTGTCCTCGACCGTGTCGTGGAGCAGCGCGGTGATGATCGTCGCCTGATCGAGCTTGAGATCGGTCATCAGCCCCGCGACTTCGACCGGGTGGCTGAAATAGGGATCGCCGCTCGCGCGCTTCTGGCTGCCGTGCTTCTGCACCGTGTAGACATAGGCACGGTTGAGCATCGCCTCGTCGGCTTGCGGGTCGTATTCGAGGACCTTTTCGACGAGTTCGTACTGGCGGAGCATCACCAACTATGTGCGGTTCCTCAGACCGTATTGCAATGCACTACTGTGCCCGAGGCGGGGCAAATGTCACGGCTTCGGCCAAGCGGGCCATGGACAATGCCTGTGTCGGTTTGATAACGTTCTCAGATCGGGGAAGAGGACGAAGAAAGCGATAGCTATGCGCATCCGACGTTGGCTGCTGGCTGGCTCAGCAATTGGTCTGCTTGCAAGCTGCGGGGGAGAAGACACGTCACCGTCGCCCTCTACCCCGATCGTCTCGGGCCCGACGCCAACGCCATCCCCTTCGCCATCGCCGACACCCACCACCGTTGCCTTTGCCGAAGAATTCAACTCCGGCCAGATCAACAATGCCATCTGGAAGCCGGAAGGGCCGAATTTCTGGGTCAACAACGAGCTTCAGGCCTATGTGGACAGCGCCGACACGATTGCACTGCGCAGCAATGTTGCGGGGGCCGACGGCGGTGTTCTGGTGCTCAAGCCCAAATGGGCGCCGGGTCAGGATACGCGCAGTGACCGGCGTGCCGATTTCCAGTCCGGACGCATCCACACACGCGGTGCCTATGATTTCACCTACGGCCGGGCACAAGCGCGGATCAAGATGTCGGAATTGACGGGCGTCTGGCCTGCCTTCTGGCTGCTTGGCAATGGCAACTGGCCGGCCACGGGCGAAATCGACATCATGGAATTTGTCGGCGAACCGGGCTGGATCTCCTCGGCCTTGCATGGTTCGGGCTATTCCGGGGCGAACGCCTTTTCGCGGCGCTACAACTTCCCCAGCGGAGTGCGGGTCAGCGATTGGCACATCTACTCGGCCGAGTGGAGCAGCACCGCGATAACCTTTGCGGTCGATGGCAATGAATACTTCCGCATCACGCGCAGCGAAGTCGAGCGATCGGGCCCCTGGGCCTTTGATACGCCAAAGCACATCATCCTGAATTTCGCCTTGGGCGGGGATTATCCCTTCGGCGTGAACGGTGTGAACATACCCTATCGCGGCCTGCCGCAATCGACCGTCGATGCGATCAAGGCTGGTGAAGCGGAAATGCTGGTCGATTGGGTCAGGGTCACGCCGCCCTAACCGTGCGCCGCGGCGCAACCTGCTGTCCCGCGCCTGACGGTTCGTACTCCCCGTCGCAGCTTACGACCAGGTGGCTCTGGGCGGCAGGCTCATCAGGATCGCGTCGATATTGCCGCCGGTCTTCAGGCCGAAGATCGTGCCGCGGTCGTAGACGAGGTTGAACTCGGCATAGCGGCCCCGGTATTCGAACATCTGCGCCTCGTCGGCCGCGTCGAAGGGCTGGTTCATCCGCTTGCGCACGATTGCGGGAAAGGCGGCGAGGAACTGCTTGCCGATGTCCTGGATGAAGGCGAAGTTGCGCTCCCAGGCGGCGTCATCGGGGCATTCGAGGTGGTCGCAGAACAGCCCGCCCACCCCGCGCCCAACCTTGCGGTGGGGGATGTAGAAATACTCCTCCGCCCACTTGGAATAGCGCTCGTAATAGGTCTCGTTGTGCGGATCGCAGGCGGCGCGCATCGCGTCGTGGAACTCCGCCGTGTCCTCCGCATAGGGGAGCGGCGGATTGAGGTCCGCGCCGCCGCCGAACCATGCCTTGGTGGTGGTCAGGAAGCGGGTGTTCATGTGCACTGCGGGCACATGCGGATTGGCCATGTGCGCGACCAGAGAGATGCCGGTGGCGACAAAGCCGGGCGCCTCGGCGCTCGCTCCGTTGATGCTGCCCGCGAATTCTTTAGCAAAGCTGCCGCGCACGGTCGAGACATTGACGCCGACCTTCTCGAACACCTTGCCCTTCATCAGCCCCTGCGTGCCGCCGCCGGGATCGGGGTTGCCCTCCTCCTCGCGGTTCCAGGGGGTGTATTGAAAGGCGGCGTCCGAGCCCGCCTCGCGTTCGATCGCCTCGAATTCGGCGCAAATCTGGTCGCGAAGGTCTTCGAACCACACGCGCGCGCGGTCCGTGTAAGGTGTCCAGTCCGTCATACATTCCCGTCCGTAATCTTCGCCCACCATAAGCGAAGGCGCAGCGCACACAAGCCCCGGCGGGGCTGCGCGGCGCTGTTGCCAAGCGCCGAATTTGGCGGCAGAGGGAGGGGATGGTTCGCGCTATGTTCGCCCCTTTCTCCTTCGCCGGACACGAGCTCGCGCTCGGGACATGCCGTGCGCTCTACTGGCCGGCCGAGCGCGCGCTGCTGGTCGCCGACCTGCACCTCGAGAAGGCGAGCTGGTTTGCCGCACGCGGCCAGATGCTCCCGCCCTATGACAGCCGCGACACGCTGGAACGGCTGGCCGACGCGGTGCGGGTGACGGGCGCGCGGCGGGTCATCACGCTGGGCGACAATTTCCACGATGATGCGGGTGCGCTGCGACTCGATGCGCATTGCACCGGGATGCTCGAGGCGCTGACCCGGTCGCTCGACTGGGTGTGGATCACCGGCAACCATGACGAGGCGCTGCCCAGGGGCTTCGGCGGGACTATCCTGGCGGAGCTCGAACTGGGCGGCGTGATCCTGCGCCACGAGGCGAAGCGCGGTGAAGCCGCGCCCGAGCTCTCCGGGCACTTCCACCCCAAGCTGCGGGTGAACGTCCGCAATCGCCACATCGCGCGGCCCTGCGCGGTCATGGGGCGCAGCTGTGGCGCCCGAAGCGCAGGAGGCGCCGAGCGGATGATCCTCCCCGCCTTCGGCTCGCTGACCGGCGGGCTCGACGCAGGCCATCCCGAGATCCTTGGCGCGCTGCAACCGGCCGCGCGCATCGAGGCGCTGATGCCCGCCGCGGGCCGCATCGCCCGCTTCCCGCTGTGGCAGGCGGCGGCGTAAAGACTCCACCTAGCGCTCGCCCACGTTTCGCACTACATAGCCGCCGACACGTAAGCCACGACAGGAGAACACCCCATATCACGTCCACCCCGGCGCTCGATGGCCCCGCCAATCAAAAGCGGCCCTCGTTTTGATAGCATGATCAACGTACCCAAGGTTCGCGTCATCGACGACGAAGGCGAGAACCTCGGTGTCATGTACACCCGCGAAGCAATCGAGCAGGCCAACGAGAAGGGCCTGAACCTCGTCGAAGTGTCCCCCAACGCGGACCCGCCGGTGTGCAAGTTCCTCGATGTCGGCAAGTATCGCTACGAGGCGCAGAAAAAGGCGAACCTCGCGCGCAAGACGCAGAAGACGCAGGACATCAAGGAAGTGAAGATGCGTCCGAACATCGACACGCACGATTACGACGTGAA
>NZ_JAMNXL010000214.1 GCF_023653175.1 Erythrobacter sp.
GCGTTATGATGACGAGGCCAATGTCGTCACCCGCTACGGCGCGGTGCATCTCGGCATGGCGGCGCAGACCGATGCGGGCCTGATGGTGCCAGTGATTCGCGACGCGCAGAGCCGCAACCTGTGGCAGCTCGCCCGCGAGATCGGACGGCTCGCCGAGGCGGCGCGCAGCGGCAAGGCGAGTTCGGAAGAGCTCTCGGGCTCGACGCTCACCGTCACCTCCTTGGGCCCCCTCGGCGGTGTCGCGACCACCCCGGTCATCAACCGTCCGGAAGTGGCGATCATCGGCCCCAACCGCATCGTCGAGCGGCCGATGTTCGTCCCCGACGGGATGGGGGGCGAGCGCATCGCCAAGCGCAAGCTGATGAACATCTCGATCTCCTGCGACCACCGCGTGGTCGACGGGCATGATGCTGCAAGCTTCATCCAGGGCGTGAAGCGGCTGATCGAGACCCCGGCGCTGCTGCTGGTCGACTAGGTGAAATAATTGCGTCAAGGGGCTGCGCGAGGGCGTTGACAGCCCGCCAAGCCGGCCCTAATGGCGCTGCTCCACGAGCGGGACGGCGTTGCCGGAACGCTCGAAAGGACAAGATGCGCGGGTGTAGCTCAGTCGGTTAGAGCGCCGGCCTGTCACGCCGGAGGTCGCGGGTTCGAGCCCCGTCACTCGCGCCACTTGTTCTTGAGGAAGGCCGCAAGGGCCATCGAAAGGCGGGCGTTCAGTCCGCCTTTTTCGTTTCCGGTGCGGGCGGGCTCCAGCTTCCCGTCTCCATCCAGATCAGGAAGCGCCGCAAGGGCAGCAGCCAGACCAGGCCAAGGATCAGGTAGACCACCGTCTGCGCAGCCCCGGACCAGCCGCCGATGATGCCCGGCGCATAACGGGCGATGACCACGCCATAGACCATCAGGACGACAAACAGGCTGACGATGCCGAAGGGGATTCGCCAGGTCGGGGTCTCGCGCATGTCTAGAGGTTTCCGTAGATCCGGGTGGGGGTGACGACCGCATCGAGCGGCTTGTCGTGGGCTTCGGTCGGCAGGGTATCGCAAACTTGCGCGTCCCATGCGAGGCCAACGGCCAGTTGCGGGGGATGTTCCGCAAGCCAGCGGTCATAATGCCCGCCGCCTTGTCCTAGCCGATCGAGCGCGGGAGTGAAGCCCACCAGCGGCACGAACAGGACGTCGGGTACGAGGGACTCGGCATCGGCGGCAGGCTGGAGGATGCCGAAGGGGCCGACTTCCAGATCGTCCTGCGCGTAAGGGTCGGTGTGGTGGCGGAAGCTCATCGGGGCTTTCGGTTGCGCGAAATGGGGCAGGGCGATGGTGTGCCCGGCATCGCGGAAGAAGCGGGCATAGGCCGCAGCGGGGGCCTCCCATGGGCCGGCATGATAGACGCCGATCACCGCCTCGGCCGGAATGCGCGCAAGCAGCGGGGCAGGGGGCCGGTGGAACAGCAGGCCGCGGATCGAATCCGGCAGGGCCTCGACATGGGCCTTGCGCGCGGCGCGGAGGGTCTTGCGGAGTTCGGATTTGGTAAGGTCGGTCATCTTTACAGGCGGTAGACCCCCGACCTGATGGCGGCAAGCTCAACCACCTGCTCGCCCCTCCACCACTTACGGTGGTCGCCTTCCCCTGGAAGCGCAGTTGTCGCGCAGCGACAACGGGAGGACTGCAACGGGCCGCAGGCCCGCAAGGCCGAACGACCGCCCGCAGCGACGCGGCCTTCAGGCCGTGTGAGCGAGGATTTCGCGCGCCGGATGGCGCGCGAACATCAAAAGAGTGACGGAACCACCATGGGTCGTTTGCGCTAGAAATCCTCTGACGCGTGGTACGTCAGGTGGGCGCCGTATGCCCAAGACTTCCGGACGAACCGGCAGGCAAGGGCAGGGACAGCTCCCATTTGGATTACTTATAGCCTCAGGGATATTCAATCGGCTCGTGCCGGGCAGTCCCGCCGTCCTCTATCTAGGCGCTCGCGGCGGCAGCTTCAAGCGCGGCGGCGCTGGCCTCGGCAGCGGCGGCGAGCGCTTCGAGGCGTGCGGCGAGGTCTGCGTCGGTGGCCGAGGCGGCAAGCGGCGCTCCGAACAGGTCGAATTGCGGGACGGGCGCGGGCACGGGTAGCTCTGGCGCGGGAGCGGGGCGGGCCGCCGCCTCGCGCGCATCGGCAAGCTCGGCTTCCAGCCGGGCGATGGTCTCGCGCGCCGCGTCGAGTTCGGCCGTATCGGGTTCCGGCGGGGGCGCAGGCTCGGGGATCTCGGCGATGCGCTTCCTTGCCTCGGCCAGCTCGTCGGCGAGAAACAGCGCCGCAAAGACGAGGTTCTGCGCCTCCAGCGGCGCGCGCGCGCTCCCGAGCTGCGCATATTTCTCGGCGATCATCGCGCCGAGCGCGGTGATGTGCGCCTCCTGCCCGTCGGCGCAGGCGACCGGATAACTCTTGGGGCCGATGCTGAGAGTGACGGTGCTCATGGGGCCAGCCTACTCCTCGAGCGCCGCCAGAAGATCGTCAAGTTCCCGAAGACTTTCCGCGACTTGCTCGCGCAGTTTCTCATGGACATTGACCAGCTCCACGACCCGCGCCGAACTGCCGCCGGCCTTGGCCTCGCCATCGCCGAGCTTGTCGCGCGCGGTCTCGATGCGCGCCATCGCGGCCTCGATGCGGGTCAGCGCGGATGCGATGCGGTCGGCACTCATGGGCGTTACCGATACCAACAGAAGACTGCCCGCGCAAAGCCTTGGGGCGGGCTGTTGATAAGTGGCTGACGGGCGCCGGGCGGTGATTGGCAGCGGCAAAGGTTGACCTCCCCCTTGGGCTCGGCAATGGCACAGGCCGACCGGAACCGGGGTCGAATCGCGTGAGGGTGCGCGGGTGACCACCGCAGGAGAACAGCGTGCCGATGAGCCTCGATGCCGCCCGCCTTCAGCCGATGGCCAATGCCATCCGCGCCCTTTCGATGGACGCAGTCGAGGCAGCCAACTCGGGGCACCCGGGAATGCCGATGGGCATGGCCGATGCGGCGTCGGTGCTGTTCACGCGCCATCTGAAGTTCGATCCGACCGCGCCCGACTGGGCCGACCGTGACCGCTTCGTGCTGAGCGCCGGTCACGGCTCGATGCTGATCTACAGCCTGCTGCACCTCACCGGCTACGCAGCGCCGACGATCGACGACATCCGCGATTTCCGGAAGCTGGGCAGCCCGTGTGCGGGGCACCCCGAGAACTTCCTGCTCGACGGTGTCGAATGCACGACCGGCCCGCTGGGGCAGGGTCTCGCGATGGCAGTCGGCATGGCGATGGCCGAGCGGCACCTCAACGCGGTCTATGGCGACGACCTTGTCGATCACCGCACTTGGGTGGTTGCGGGCGACGGGTGCCTGATGGAGGGCATCAACCACGAGGCGATCGGCCTTGCCGGGCACCTCAAGCTCGGGCGGCTGAACGTGCTTTGGGACGACAACCGCATCACCATCGACGGGGCGACCGATCTGTCCTCCTCCGAGGACATCAAGGCGCGCTACATCGCGACCGGTTGGCACGTGACGGAATGCGACGGGCATGACTTCGCCGACATCGACCGCGCCTTGCAGGAGGCCAAGGCCGACCCGCGTCCCTCGCTGATCGCCTGCCGCACGGTGATCGGCAAGGGCGCGCCCAACAAGCAGGGCAGCCATGCGGTCCACGGCGCTGCGCTGGGCGGGGCGGAAGTGGCGGCGGCGCGCGAGACGCTTGGCTGGTCACACGAGCCCTTCGTGGTGCCTTCCGAGATCCTCGCCGACTGGCACATGGCCGGCGAGCCGGGCCGCGCGGCTCATGGCGCCTGGGCCGGGCGGCTCGAGGCGGCGGAGAAGAAGGATGATTTCCTCGCCCAGATGGCACCGATCACCGGACACGTGTCCGCGGCGATCGAGGCCCATATCCGTGGTCTTGCCGCCAACCCGCAGAAGGTTGCGACCCGCAAGGCTTCGGAAATGGCATTGGGCCCGCTGACCGCGGCGATCCCGCAGCTGGTGGGCGGCTCGGCCGACCTCACCGGCTCGAACAACACCAAGACCCCGTCGACCCTGCCGCTGACGGCCGCGGACTATTCGGGTCGCTACGTCTATTACGGCATCCGCGAATTCGGCATGGCGGCGGCGATGAACGGCATGGCGCTGCATGGCGGGATCGTGCCCTATGGCGGCACCTTCCTGATCTTCTCCGACTATTGCCGCAACGCGATCCGCCTCTCGGCGCTGCAACAGACCGCGGTGGTCTATGTGCTGACGCATGACAGCATCGGGCTGGGCGAGGACGGGCCGACCCACCAGCCGATCGAACAGGTGATGAGCCTGCGCTTGATCCCCAACCTCAACGTTTACCGCCCGGCCGATGTGATCGAGACGGCGGAGTGCTGGGCGATGGCACTCTCGACCCCCGAGACTCCTTCGGTGCTGGCTCTGACCCGGCAGAACCTTCCGCAGCTGCGCGGCGAGGGTGAGGAGAACTGGACGCAGGAGACCAACCGCTGCGCGCTGGGCGGCTACCGCCTGCGCGCCGCGTCGGCCGCGCGCAAGGTCGTGCTGGTCGCCACCGGTTCGGAAGTCGCGCTGGCGGTGGAATGCGCCGATGAGCTCGAAGCTCAGGGGATTGGCGCGGATGTCGTGTCGGTGCCGTGCATGGAATTGTTCGATGCCCAAGGCGAATCCTACAAGGCTGACCTGCTGCCGGCTGACGCGCTGATCGTCTCGATCGAGGCGGGCTCCACGCTCGGGTGGGAACGCTACACCGGCCGCTCGGGTATCAACATCGGGATCGACAGCTTCGGCGCCTCGGCTCCGGCCGAGGATCTGTTTGCCCATTTCGGCTTCACCGTCGACGCCATCGTCCCGAAAATCGTGAACAAGCTCAGGAACTAAGCAGGAGTACCTCTCATGGCTACCAAAGTCGCCATCAACGGCTTCGGCCGCATCGGCCGTCTCGTCGCTCGCGCCATTCTCGAGCGCACCGACCACGATCTCGAACTGGTCGCGATCAACGATCTCGCCGATGCCGCCTCGAACGCGCTGCTGTTTGCCTATGATTCGGTTCATGGCCGTTTCAATGGCGAAGTGAAGGCCGAGGGCGACGCGATCGTGGTGAACGGCAAGCGCATCGCGGTGACCGCTGAAAAGGACCCGGGCAAGCTGCCGCACGCGGCGATGGGCATCGACATCGTGCTCGAATGCACCGGCTTCTTCCAGTCGGACGAGGCCTCGCGCCCGCACCTTGCCGCCGGAGCCAAGCGCGTGATCATCTCCGCGCCTGCGACGGGCGTCACCAAGACCATCGTCTACGGCGTCAACCATGAGACGCTGACCGCCGATGACGTGATCATCTCCAATGCGAGCTGCACCACCAACTGCCTCGCGCCGGTCGCCAAGGTGCTGAACGATGTCATCGGCATCGAGCGCGGCTTCATGACCACGATCCACTCCTACACCAACGACCAGCGCATGCTCGACCAGATCCACA
>NZ_JAMNXL010000215.1 GCF_023653175.1 Erythrobacter sp.
ACCGTCAGCGACTCCGCTCCGAACTGCTGCAACTGCACCGAACCCTGCTGGGCGATGACGACGCCGATCAGGAAGCTCATCAACCCGATGATCGGCAGCGCGGTGACGCCGACCAGCTCCATCTGGTGGACCAGCGCCTTGAACGGGAAGCGCTTGGGATGGCGCATCAGGCTCGCCGCGCCGAGCAGGATCTGGCCGAAGAAGCCGACCACGCCGTAGATCCCGCCGCGCGCGCCGAACACCTTCTCGCCCACGGCCAGAGGCACGCGTTCCCATACCGGCAGGCGGTGCGGGTGGGTGTCGCCGCTCGCGTCGATATCCTGCATCGCGGCGAGCAGGCGTGCGGCCTCGGTGCTGGCGCCGGTGATCTCGCTGTCATGCTCGCGCGCGAAGCGGCACACGACGAAGGCGCCGACGGTGTCGATCTCCTCGACCGCGGCCAGATCGACAGCGGCGACGGGGCCTTCGAGGGTGCGCAGCTCGCGTTCGAGCGGGGCGATGGCGGCGAGCGTCAGCTGCCCCGACAGCACCAGCCGGGAACCGCCTTCGCCCGCATCTTCCATCAAATGTTGCGCCGCACTCTGCATCTTGCGGGGGTATGGGGGGATTTTGGCAGGGCCGCAAGGTGCAGGCGGCAGCGCATCTTGCGGTTCCCCTCGGCCTTTGCATCATTGCATCGCAACATGGGTGCTGGCATGGCGCGCTCCACCATGTCTGACACTGCGAACCCCACTCTGCCGACCACTTTCGACCCCGCCGCCATCGAGGCGCGCTGGTATCAGCACTGGGAAGCCAACGGCCTGTTCCGGCCCGAGCGTCCGCAAGCCGAGGCCTATACCATCGTCAACCCGCCGCCGAACGTGACGGGGAGCCTGCATATCGGCCACGCGCTCGACAACACCTTGCAGGACGTGGTGGTCCGCTATGAACGCCTGCGCGGCAAGGACGCGCTGTGGGTGGTCGGCACCGATCACGCCGGGATCGCGACGCAGATGGTGGTCGAACGCCAGATGGAGGCGCGCCAGGACAAGCGCACCAACTATTCGCGCGAGGCGTTTGTCGAGAAGGTGTGGGAATGGAAGGCCGAAAGCGGCGGCACCATCACCCACCAGCTGCGCCGCCTCGGCTGCTCGATGGACTGGAGCCGCGAGCAGTTCACGATGGACCCGCACTTCACCAAGGCGGTGATCAAGACCTTCGTCGACCTCTACAATGACGGCCTCATCTACCGCGACAAGCGGCTGGTGAACTGGGACCCGAAGCTGAAGACCGCGATTTCCGACCTCGAGGTCGAGACGCAGACGATTGCGGGGAGCTTCTGGCACCTGCGCTACCCGCTGGCCGACGGGGTGACCCTGCCCGATGGCCGCGACTATCTCGAAGTCGCCACCACCCGGCCCGAGACAATGCTGGCCGATATGGCGGTGGCGGTGAACCCGGCGGACGAACGCTATGCGAGCGTCGTCGGCAAGTTTGTGGTACTGCCGCTGACCGGCCGTCGCATCCCCGTGATCGCCGACGAGCATGCCGATCCCGAACTGGGCTCGGGCTGCGTCAAGATCACTCCGGGGCACGACTTCAACGACTTCGAAGTCGGCAAGCGCGCAGGGTTCGCGGCGGCCGAGATGCTCAACATGCTCGATGCCGAGGCGAACGTTTGTCAGACGGCGGATGGGTTGGTGCCGGAGGAATTCCTCGGCCTCCACCGCTTCAAGCGCGATGGCGTCGACGGCGCGCGGGAGCTGGTGGTCGCGCGGATGAAGGAGCAGGGTTTCCTCATCCCGCACGTCACCAAGAACAAGGACGGCGAGGACATCGAGCACGACGCCGAGCCCCGCCAGATCGCCACCCCCTTCGGCGACCGCGGCGGCGTGGTGATCGAGCCGTGGCTGACCGACCAGTGGTATGTGAACGCTGCTGAACTCGCCAAGAAGCCGATCGAGGCGGTGAGCTCGGGCGATATCGGCATCGTGCCCAAGACGTGGGAGAAGACCTTCTTCAACTGGATGGAGAACATCCAGCCCTGGTGTGTCTCGCGCCAGCTGTGGTGGGGGCACCGGATCCCGGCTTGGTATGGTTTCAAGTACGAACTCGAAGAATCGGGAACGCTGCGCAAGGCTCCGACATGGCGTGAATTGCCTGAGAAAGCAGTGTTCGTCGCTTCGTCAGTCGAAGAACTAAAAGAGTTGGTGTGGCACGCGAGCGACCTCGACGATGTGACCGATGGCAATCGTTGGCCGGGAACATTCGTCGAGTGCGCGAACGAGGAAGAGGCACGCCAGATCCTGTTGCAGGATAAGGAAGCCTACCCGGTTTGGCAGGACCAAGACGTCCTCGACACGTGGTTCTCGTCCGCCCTTTGGCCCTTCGCCACGCTCGGCTGGCCCGAGGATGGCGCGCCGCTCCTGCAAAAGCACTTCCCCAACAGCCTGCTCATCTCGGGCTTCGACATCCTTTTCTTCTGGGATGCGCGGATGATGATGATGGGCTTCTACAACATGGGCCAGAAGCCCTGGGATACGCTCTATCTCCACGGCCTCGTGCGCGCGGCGGACGGGGCGAAGATGTCGAAGTCCAAGGGCAATGTGGTCGATCCGCTGGGCCTGATCGACCAGTACGGCGCGGATGCCCTCAGGTTTTTCATGGCGGCGATGGAAAGCCAGGGCCGCGACATCAAGATGGACGAGAAGCGGGTCGAGGGATATCGCAACTTCGCCACCAAGCTGTGGAACGCGGCGCGCTTCTGCCAGTCGAACGGGATCGGTGCCTCGGCCAGCGTGAAGGCCCCGGCAGCGCGCCTCGCCGCCAACCAGTGGATCATCGGCGAAGTCGCGGCCTGCCTGACCGAGATCGAAAAGGCGATGGCCGATCTGCGCTTCGACGCGGCAGCCAACGCGATCTACCAGTTCACGTGGAGCAAATTCTGCGACTGGTATCTCGAACTGATCAAGCCGGTCTTCGCCGGCGACGCCGACAGCCCGCCCGCCGTCGAGACCCGCGCAGTCGCCGGCTGGGCGCTCGACCAGATCCTCGTAATGCTCCACCCCTTCATGCCCTTCATCACCGAAGAGCTGTGGCACAAGCTGGGCGCACGCGAATACGAGCTGATCGTGGCGCAGTGGCCCAAGCCGGAAGCCGAGGTGAGCAAGGACGCGACTGACGTCATCGACTGGGTGATCGATCTTACGACGAACACCCGCAGCGCGAAGAACGAGCTCGGCATCGCGCCGGGCGCGAAGCTGGCGGCGTACCTCGTGGCACCGTCGGACGTGGCGAGCCGCACCATTGAACGCTCCAGCGCCGCGATCGAACGCCTCGCGCGCCTGACCCCGGTGACCATCGGCGAGGCTCCCGCCGGCCCCGCGATGCAGGTGACCGCGGGCGAGGATGTGTTCATCATCCCGCTCGAAGGGATCGTCGACATCGCGGCGGAAAAGGCGCGGCTCGAAAAGGCGCTGGCGACCAGCACCAAGGAAGCCAAGAGCCTCGAAGGCCGCCTGTCCAACCCCGCCTTCGCCGAGAAGGCCAAGCCCGAAGCGGTCGAAAAGGCCCGCGCCGATCTCGCCCATCACTCGGGCGAGGTCGAGCGGCTGACGGCGGCGCTGGCGCGGTTGGGGTAACCCGGAATGCTGCGCGCGCTCCTCGCGCTGCTGCTGCTGGCCCTGCCTGCTGCCCTGCGCGCCGAGGAACCCGCGCCCGCGCCGGTGACGATTACCGGCGTGGTGCTCGAACATGAGACCGGCTACCCGCCCGATGTCCTGTCCGAAGACTGGCACCGGTATTTCAAGCTGGTCGCATGGCGCAAGGGAGATGGCCCGGTCCAGACCACGCAGATGTCGGTGACCTTCACCGCGCCGGCCGAGGAAGCGGTCACAGCGGTGCTCGCACAGCTTCCCGAGCGGCAGGTGGTGCGCTTTACCATCGCGGGCGATGTCACCTTCGACATGAACCGCCCCGAGGCGACGCTGCTTCAAGTCCTGCCCGCCGCCGAGGACGCCGCGCTTGTGGCGGCCTCCGCCGCGGTGCTGAAGCCTGCGCCCATCATCGACCCTGAGCTCGGCACCTTCCTCCCCGCAATCCGGCCCCATTCCGTCTTCTCGCAGGATCGCGAATGGCTCGGCCAGCCGGTCGAGGTGCTGCTGTTTCTCGACCTGCGCCTCGCCGACACGCGCGAGCGCACGCTGGCGACGCTCGGCAAGGCGTGGGACGCGCGGCAGCGGCACGACCGGCGCGCGCGCAAGGAATTGCAGCGCTTCCACGATCTGTGGCGCGAGGAATACCGGCGCCCCGGCGGGCCTGTGCTCACCCGAGCCGACTTCGCCAAGCGGCTGCGGCTGGTCGAGGTCTCCGCCTTCGACAACGGCGATATTGGCTTTCGCTACGTTCTGGAAGGGGTCGAGGACTTTCCGGTGATGTTCTTCAACATCTGGAACGACGGCACGATCGAGACGGGCGTGCCATGAACCTCACTCTCGCCACCGACGACACCGGCGGGCCGACCTGACTCAGGTTGCCTTGGTTAACCACGATTTAGCACCTTCGCCCTAAGCCTGCGCGGCAAAGAGTGCGGCACAATCAGGCCGCGCTCCAGCCGGAGTGGTCATTGCAACGGGGCACGCAGTTCGGGGGGCCGCGCGTAAAGTTCGGGAAGGGGTGCCACGTCGCTGCCGCCCTCGCCGTGCTTGCGGCGCTGGCCGCGCCCGCACCCGCGCTGGCCCAGCTGCGCGCGCTCCAGAACCCCTCCTTCGAGGCCAACGACCCCCAGGGACCGGGCACGCCGAACTGGCAGATCTTCGTCGGCAACACCGTGCCCGGCTGGTCGACCACCACCAACGAGATCGAGCTCTGGGACACCACCTTCAACGGCGTTCCGTCCTTCGACGGCGCGGTGCACGCCGAAATGAATGCCAATGTGAACGGCACCTTCTTCCAGAACATCTGCCTGATCAATGGCGAGCCCTTCGGGTGGACCTTCGCGCACCGCGCGCGCGCCGGCGGCGCTGCTACCCAGACGGTACGCCTCCAGGTCGCCACCAGCACCGGGACGGTGATCCAGACACTCACCACCCAGGCCTCGACGACCAGCAACCAGATCTGGAACGTCAACACCGGAAACACGACCTACATCGGCGCCTCGGGGCTCCAGCGGGTGCAGTTCACCACCACCGATCCGGGTTCGGTCGGCAACCTGCTCGATGCGATCCAGCTTTCGCTGCGTCCCTTCGTGCAGTTCTCGGCCGCTTCGGGCAGCGGGCCGGAGTCGATTGCGGCAACCTCGATGCCCACGCTGCTGGTGACCGGCGCCGCGCGCAATCCGATCCCTGTGACGATCACCATCACCGGCGGGACGGCGGTGCGCGGCACCGACTACACCACGCCGGGCGGGGGGGCGAGCTTCACCGTCACCATCCCGGCCGGGACCTATTACAACACCGCCATCCCGCTCGGCATCACGATTGTCGACG
>NZ_JAMNXL010000024.1 GCF_023653175.1 Erythrobacter sp.
AGCTTGCCTACCGCGACACGCATTACATGCGCTCGGGCGATTACTATTCGTCCTCCAACTATGCCTCGCGGCTGATCGGGGACGAGCTGGTCTTGTACACGCCGGTCTACGCCAACTGGGCCAAGCTCGAGGACAGCCTGCCTGCGATCCGCAAGCGCAGCCCCTATGCCAAGCCGGTGCCGCTGGTGAAGCCGCAGGACTTTCACGTTGCCGAGCCCTATCGGTCGGGCCGCTACCCGCTCGACACGCTTCACACCGTCACCCGCTGCAAGCTTGCCGACACCTTCGATTGCCGCGCCAGCGCGATCGCGGGCACGTGGAGCCACTCATTCTACGTTTCGGCAGAGGCGGTCTATGTCTGGACCGGGGAGGCCGGGGACCCTTCCAGCGAAGACGGGCGCGGCGTTCCGGGGCAGCTCTATCGCATTCCGCTAGCGGGCGGCAGGTCAGGCGCGGTGCAGGTCAGCGGATCGCCCATCGACCAGTTCTCCTTCGCCGAGGACGCCCGGGCAGGCGTGCTGCGCGTCTTGCTGCGCGGGGACGGTTCGGGCGACGGCATGTGGGAGGGCGAGGTCAGCGGCGGCAGCGTCGCGCTTGCCAGCGTGCCGCTTGCGCGCTTCGGCAATGGCAAGGGGAGTCTCGCGCAGGCCGATTACCGCAGGCTGCCCGAGCCCAAGGGTTGGCGCTTCCAGAACCGCTTCGTGGGCGACTATGTGCTCTATGCCGCGGGTGATTATGGCGAGGAAGAGGAGACGGGGAAGGTCTATGCCGTGCCGCTTGCCGGCGGCGCGGTGCAGGAGATCGCGATCCCCCACGGCATCACCCGCTTCGACCGCATGGGCTACGACGCGATCGCGATCGGTCCGGCGCGGGGCGACAGGCTCGGCTTTTCGGCCCTATCCCTGGGGAGCACGCCGCGGCTTGAGCACTTCCACATCCTCGCCGCCGCAGGCGAGGGCGAGACCCGCAGCCAGGCCTTCTTCTTCCGCCCCGATCCCGGCAGCGCTGACGGCACCTCGGGCGTGCTCGGCCTGCCGATCACCCGCGGGCAGCGGCGCGATGGCGGGGAGTTCCTAGGCTCGGGCTCGGCGATTGCCTTCCTGCGGCGCGATATGCGCAAGCTCGCCCCGCTCGGCGAACTCGCCGCCGCACCGGGCATTTCGCGCTCGGACAATTGCAAGGCGTCCTGCGTCGACTGGTACGGCAATGCCCGGCCTATCTTCACCGGCGGCCGGATCTTCGCGCTGATGGGTTACGAGCTGGTCGAAGGCCAGCTTACCGGCAGTGCGATTTCCGAGCGGCGGCGGGCGAGTTTTGCCCCGTGAACCGGATGATCCGGCGTTGACCCTCGCGCGCGGGCAGCGCAGAGGGGCGGCTTGAATTGCGGGGCAAGGAACTGACGATGTTTTCACTGAACGGCATGAACGCGCTGGTCACCGGTGCAAGCGGCGGGATCGGCTCGGCAATCGCTCACGCGCTGGCCTCGCAAGGCGCGCGTCTGGCGCTCTCGGGCTCGAACGCGGCCAAGCTGCGCGCCTTCCGCGACGAACTCAATGAAACCTATGCCCACGAGCATGACGGCCATGTCGAGATCACCTGCGATCTCGGCAACCAGACGCAGGTCGAGGAGCTGATTCCGGCAATGCTCGACACGCTCGGGAGCGTCGACATCCTCGTCAACAATGCCGGCATCACCCGCGACAATCTGGGGATGCGGATGAAGGATGATGAGTGGGATCAGGTGATCCGCATCAACCTCGAAGCCGCCTTCCGCCTGATGCGGGCTGCGGCCAAGCCGATGATGAAGGCGCGCTTCGGGCGGATCATCAACATCACCAGCGTGGTCGGCGCGACCGGCAATCCGGGGCAGATGAACTACTGCGCCGCCAAGGCGGGCCTCACCGGCATGACCAAGGCCTTCGCGCAGGAAGTGGCCAGCCGCGGGATCACGGCCAACTGTGTCGCGCCCGGTTTCATCCGCACCGCGATGACCTCTGCATTGGACGAGAAGCAGCAGGCCGCGATCAATGGCCGCATCCCGATGGGCCGCATGGGTGAAGGCGCCGAGATCGGCGCGGCGGTCGCCTTCCTCGCCAGCCGCGAGGCCGCTTACGTGACCGGTGAGACGCTGCATGTGAACGGCGGGATGGCGATGCTGTGAGGGTTGGGATCCGGCTGCTTGTTCCGGCGCTTCTTGCCGTCACCGCCGTTCCGGCGCTGGGCGAGAAGCCTGTTTTGAACGGTGCGGCGGCGCTCTGCATGCAGGCGCGTGCCGATGTCGAGCTCGGCCCGGTGGCGATTGGTCTGGCGCTCGCCAGAGCCGGGCTCGGCGGTGACGGGTCCGTCGCGACAAGGGACGCGATCGAGCCGGTCATGGTGGCGATCCTCGAACAATGTATCCAAGCCCACGGGCTTCCCGATGGCAATCCGCGGACCATCGGGGGCTATCTTATCGCCAGGGCAACCCGCATCGAAGCGGGCCGCCGTCTGGCGATGCAGGGGATCTCAGCGGACTGGCTCGATGGCGCCCTGGCGGGCAAGCAGGGCGAGACAGGGGCCGAATTCAGGCAGGTTGCCAAGAAGATTCTTGCGCGGATGAAGCAGGATCGGCCCGCCGGTCTCGGGATCGACGCGACAGGGCCGGACACCCGGTCGCGCACGACCGCTGAACTGGTTTACGCCTATGCCGCCGGCGCGCTCAGCGCCGAGCGAATCGGGGCGCAGCTCAGGCCGTGATCCCGCTGGGCCCTTATCCCCAACGGAGTCGCCCCTCGCAATGCAGCCAACTTGCCCGCAGCGAAGCCTGCGCTAAGGTTTCGGGAACTTTCCGGCGCTTGGGGGCGATTCCTTCGGCCCCCGCGCAAGACACGTAGACCGATAGGGACAAGCGATGAAGGCCACGATCGAACGCGCGACGCTGCTGCGGTGCCTTTCCCATGTTCAATCCGTGGTGGAGCGCCGCAACACCATCCCCATTCTTTCCAACGTGCTGATCGACGCGAGCGACGGCGGCAGCGTGCGGGTGATGGCGACCGACCTCGATCTGCAGGTAGTGGAGACCATGAGCGCGTCATCAGTGGACCAGCCCGGCGCGATCACCGTGTCGGCGCACCTGCTGTTCGACATCGCGAGGAAGCTGCCCGAGGGGAGCCAGGTCGGCCTCACCACCAGCGACAACCGCCTGGAGGTCAAGGCGGGCCGCTCGAACTTCAAGCTGCCGACCCTGCCGCGTGACGATTTCCCGGTGATCGTCGAGGGCGACCTGCCGACCAGTTTCGAGCTGCCGGCGCGGATGCTCGCCGAGCTGATCGACCGCACCCGCTTCGCGATCTCGACCGAAGAGACGCGCTACTATCTCAACGGTATCTTCCTGCACGTCACCGACGAGGACGAGCCGCTCCTGAAGGCCGCCGCGACCGATGGCCACCGCCTCGCCCGCTTCACCCTGCCGCGCCCCGAGGGTGCCGCCGGGATGCCCGACGTGATCGTGCCGAGGAAGGCCGTGGGCGAGCTGCGCAAGCTCCTCGAGGAGGCGCTCGACGGCAATGTCCTGATCGACCTGTCGGCGAGCAAGGTCCGCTTCACGCTCGGCGGCGAGGGCGGGGTGGTGCTGACATCCAAGCTGATCGACGGCACCTTCCCCGATTACAGCCGCGTCATCCCGACCGCCAACGGCAAGCTGCTCAAGGTCGATCCCAAGCTGTTCTATTCGGGTGTCGACCGCGTTGCGACCATCGCCACCGAGAAGACCCGCGCGGTCAAGATCGGGCTGGACCATGACCGCGTGACGCTCTCGGTCACCTCGCCCGACAACGGGACGGCGGCTGAAGAGCTGGCGGCCGACTACAAGGCCGAAGGGCTCGAGATCGGGTTCAACGCGAACTATCTCAAGGATATCCTCGGCCAGATCGACAGCGACATGGTGGAGCTCCACTTGGCCGACGCCGGCGCGCCGACGCTGATCCGCGAGAACGAGCAGGCCCGCGCGCTCTATGTGCTGATGCCGATGCGGGTGTAAGCGCCGGCAGAAGGCCGGGCGGAAGGGATAACGACGTGTCGCGCTTGCTCGCTCTTGCCCTATGCGCGCTCGCCTTCGCCGCGCCGAGCGTCGCCATCGCCGGCCAGAAGGCCGAGAGCATCGCGATCACGCCCGACAGCAAGCGCGCCGTCATCATCATCAAGACGGAGTCGATCCCGCCGCCGCCCACCATGGCGAGCGGCTTTCACCTGACCTTTGCTGCCTATGACCCGCAGCAGGAAGCGCTCGCCAGTGGGTTCTTCGGCGGCAGCTACCGGCTGCTCGCCAAGCCCAAGTTGTTCTACGACGGCTACCTTGTCTCCGACATCAAGCCCGGGACCTATATCGTCCAGGAGTTCACCCGGCAGGACCGCTGGGCGCTGTGCTACAACGAGGCGAGCCGGGTGTTCACCGTCAAGGCAGGCGAGGCGCTCTATCTCGGCGAGTTCGACAGTATCGGCAGCCTGCGCGCGCTCGAGACCGAGGTCGGCCGAACCATGCGCTTCTTCTCGGTCGGCGGCGCGCTGGTGCACTTTTTCGATGTCGCGCCCCCCCAGTTCAAGCCGATCGCGGCAGGGGAGATCGAGAAGGTGCAGGCCTTCGCGACAGCCCGCATGCCGCGCACCACTTCGCCGGTGACGGCGGTCCAATTCGGCACCGGCCGGTTCGGGACGGGCAGCGACCTGTTCGGCACCAACCGCGTGTGCGGGGGATATTACAAGGGTTCGGCGAAGCCCAAGCCATAGGCGGGCGCGAGAGAGGGAGAGGCTGCATGACAATCACTCAGGTTCACGTCCGCAAGGGGGCGCTCACCGACACCGCGCTGGCCGATATTCCGCTCGATCCGCTGGGCGATGGCGAGGTGCGGCTCCAGATCGAGAGCTTCTCGGTCACTGCCAACAACGTCACCTATGCGGTGGTGGGCGACGGGTTCAAATATTGGGACTTCTTCCCCGCTCCGGAAGGCATGGGTATCGTGCCGATGTGGGGCCATGCGCGGGTGACCGAGAGCCGCCATCCCGAAATTGCAGTGGGCGAACGGGTCTATGGCTATCTGCCGATGGCGAGCCACTTGGATGTGCTCCCCGGGCGGGTGAGTGCAGGCGGCTTCATGGACATGGCCGCGCACCGCCTGCCGATGAGCCCGGTCTACAACAGCTACACGCGCCTTAGCGCCGACCCCGAGCATGATCCGGCCCGCGAGGCGGAGCGGATGATCTTCGGCCCGCTGTTCCGCACCGGCTTTTTGATCGAGTACTTCCTGCGCGGGCAGGATTGGTTCGGGGCGGAGCAGCTGGTCGTCACCAGCGCCTCCTCCAAGACTGCGATGGGGCTGGCGAGCGTCGCGCGGCAGCATTCGCCGGGCATCAAGCGCATCGGGTTGACCTCAAAGGGCAATATCGCCTTTGTCGAGGCGAGCGGGCTGTATGACGAAGTGCGCGCATATGACGAGCTTGATCGCCTCTCCGTGGTGCGAAGTGTCAGCGTCGACTTCGCCGGGAACGCCGACGTGCTGGCGCAGATCCACCGCCATTTCGAGGATGCGCTGGCCCATTCGGCGCTGGTGGGCATGACCCATATCGAGGCCCGCTCGACCTTCGGCGGCGGGGAGCCGCTCCCCGGCCCCAAGCCGCAGCTGTTCTTCGCCCCCGACCACGCGGTCGCCTTCTTCAAGGCGCATGGGCCTGAGGAGGGCGGCAAGCTGGTCGCTGCGGCATGGCGCGAGTTCCTGAAGGCGGCCGAGGGCACCATCGCAATCGAACGCCACGCCGGCCTCGAAGCCGCGCGCGACGTCTTCACCACGATGGTTGGCGGGCAGATCGAACCGGCCAAGGGGATCGTGATCGAGCCTTAGGCCGGATCGGGGCACGGGCGGCGGATTACTCCGCCGCTTCGGCCAGCTCCACCCGCTGGGGGCCGCGGATCAGCCCGCCCGGGGTTTCGCCTGTCCAGACGCCATCGCGGAAGGTCACAGTGCCACTCTTGATCGTGGCGACATAGCCGTCGGCCTTCTGCAACAACCGCTTGCCACCCGCGGGCAGATCGAAGGCCAGCCACGGCTTGCCGAGCTTCAGCTCGTCCATGTCGATCACGTTGAGGTCGGCGAGATAGCCCGGCGCGATCACCCCGCGATCCTCCAATCCGTAGAGTCGCGCGGTATCGCGGCACTGGCGCTTGATCGCCTGCTCCAGGCTGATCCGCGCCCCGCGCTTGCGGCTCTTAACCCAGTGCTCAAGCATGAAAGTCGGCGAGGCCGCGTCGCAGATCGTCCCGCAATGTGCGCCGCCGTCCGACAGCGAGTTCACCGTGTCCTCGGCATGCTGGAGGGGGTGGAGGAAATCGAGGTTGCCGTCGGCATAGTTGAGGATCGGCAGGTAGATGAACCCCGTGCCATCGCCCTCACACAGCAGGTCATAGGCATATTCCTGCGGGCTCACCCCGGCGGCCGCGGCGCGGGCGTTGATGCTGGCGTCGGCGGCGGGCTCGTAGTCGAAATCGGGGTCCATTTCGAATTGCAGCGTCCAGCCCATGCTGATCGCCATTACCACCCCGCCGATGTCCTTTGGGGCATCGGTGTAGTCGTTGGGCTCGGCGAGCATGGCCGCCCGGAACGCGGGGTCGAGCAGCTTGGCCTTCTGCTCCTCCCACGCAAGGTCTGCGATGGACATCCAGCTCGGGCGGAAGCGAAAGGGGTGCACACTACCCTGCCACGCCATGACAATGCCATTGCCACGAAGTGCTATCTGGGCGACGATGTTCGCACCATTGTCGTTCTGGGCGCGCATTTCGGCGATCTGCTCGTCGAGCGGGAGTTCCTTGGCGATGGATTGCAGCGCGGCGAAGGTGACGGGAATGCCTGCCTCGCGGCTCAGTTGCCCCATCCAGCCGAACTCGTCCCATTCGCGCTTGAGGTCGCTGGCGATCTCGAACACCGCATGGCCGCCCGCTGCCATGGCGCGGCCCATCGCGCGGCCGATCGCGATCAGTTCCTCCGGCGTGGCGGTGGTGCCGGGGACAAGCTCGCCGTCCACCGACTTGTGGAGCACGGTGCGCGAGGTCGAGAAGCCCAGCGCACCCGCCCGCACGCCTTCCTCGACGATCTGGCTCATTTCGGCAATGTCGTCGGGCGTAGGCACCGCGCCCGGTTGCTCGCGGTCGCCCAGCACATAGGCACGCACCGCGCCGTGGGGGACGTGGGTGCCGATATCGACGGTGCGGGGGAGTTTTTCGAGCGCGTCGAGATATTCGGGGAAGGTCTCCCAGTCCCAGGTGATCCCCTCGGCGAGCGCGGTGCCGGGGATGTCCTCGACCCCCTCCATCAGACTGATCAGCCATTCGTGGCGGTCGGGGCGGGCCGGCGCGAAGCCGACGCCGCAATTGCCCATCACCACCGTGGTCACGCCGTGCCAGCTCGAGGGGGCCATCTCCTGATCCCAGGTGGCCTGCCCGTCATAATGGGTGTGAATGTCGACAAAGCCGGGGGCGACGATCTTGCCGGCGGCGTCGATCTCCTCGCGCGCGCTGCCCGTGACCCGGCCGACCGCGGCGATCAGCCCGTCCTTGACCGCGACATCGCCGGTGAACGCGGGGCTGCCGGTGCCGTCGACGATCGTGCCGCCGCGGATGATGAGGTCGTATTGCGCCATGTCTCTCTCCCGTTTTGCGGCAAAGGATGTCGCAATCCGGGCGGGCTGTCCAGCGCGGCCGACTAGGGCGCGCTCTCGGCGAAGCGGCGGTAGATGTTACCGCCTTCGTCGACGAGTTGCGCATCGCCTGCGGCTTCGACACGGAAAGTGTCGACATAATCTCCGTAGTCGAGCGTCAGAATGCAGTCTGCCCCGTCGAACCGCCAAATCCCGTCGCTCATCAGCCTGTGATGGAGATACTCTCTGAAATACCGGTCATCGCCATCGCGTTCTATGGCGAATTCACGCGCGTCGTTCTCGACCACATCGCTACCGGGAGCCGGCAATATCCATGCGCCGATCACGTCGTCTTCGGTAAAAGGGCAGGGTTCCTGCTCGTGAGCGCCGCCGTGGCTCGCGCTTGCCGCCAGCATGGATGCCAGCGCGCAGGCGAGATAGCGGCGGCGCATCACGTCAGGCCGCCGCCAATCGCCCTGCGCTCTTGGCCGCTTCCTTTGCCGTGTCCGGCGCGTCGAGGAACTCGCGGATGGCGACAAGACTTTCGTCGGTGTGGGTCAGCAGGAACAGGTGCCCGCCGCCTTCAAAGGTTACCAGCCGCGAGTTGGGAATCATCGCCTTCAGGATCCGGCCGTTGATGACCGGGACGATCTGGTCGTCCTCGCCCATCATGATCAGCGTTTCCTTCTTCATGAAAGGCAGCGCCGGCAGGCTCGTCCAGCCCAGCATGCACATCAGCTGGTACATGTAGCCGCGCGGGGAAGGGGGCTTGAGGCGGCCGATATGGCTGTCCTTCTGGTGTCTCGCCCCGTCCTTGTCGACCCCGCCATAGAGCGTGGCGAAGTGCTCGTTCATGAACTCGGGATCGATGTAGCGGCGCGGATCGGCCATCTTGGTGAAGGCGGCCGGATTGCCCGGCACCATCAGCATCCCCGGCGTGGTCGCGATCAGCGTCAGCCGCCGGGTGCGCCCCGGGTGCTGGAGCGCGAAGTGCTGCGCCATCGCGCCGCCCCACGAGACGCCCATCACGTCGACCTCGTCCAAGCCGAACCGGTCGAGCAGCTGCGCGGCCGTCCAGCTCATGGTGAAGGGGTTGTAGGGCACCAGCGGATCAGGCGATTCGCCCGTCCCCGGCATGTCGAACATGATGAAGCCGCGCTCGGGCATGGCTGCTGCAAGCGGGGCCACTGCCTCGATGTTTGCGCCGATGCCGTTGAAGAACAGAACCGGCAGATGGTCGCTGGGCATATCGAGCCGCCAGGCCGCAGTCCGTAGCGTCCGGCCGCCCGCTTGCTCCATCGAGACGACCGCGTCGTCCATGGGATTGGTCACGTAGTCACGTCCTTTCTGCGCCCCCACAAGGGAGGCGGGTTGGGCGCGCACACCGATCCCATAGCGCGCGCGCCCACAAGCAAAGCGCCTTTCGTTCCGCTTCCGGAACGCCCCTGGCGCGCGTTCCGTGTATCAGACTTCTTCGACGACGTAGAGTCCCGGTGCGGCTTCCATCGCAGGGTGGGTGTCATTGCCGAGGCTCGCAGGTGCCGCTTTCATCTTGCCCGAGCGCTTCTGCACCCATTCCATCCACAGCGGCCACCAGCTGCCCGCGACCTCCTGCGTGCCCTGCAGCCATTCGTCGGCGGTCGCGGGAAGCTTGCCCTTCTTGGCCTGGACGAAATACTTTGCCTTGGGGTTGCCCGGTGGGTTGAGGATCGCCTGCATGTGGCCGCTTTGCGAGAGCACGTAGGTCACGTCCTTCGAGCCGAACAGCTGGGTCGAACGATAGGTCGCCTTCCACGGAGTGATGTGATCGGTCACCCCGCCGAGGATGAACAGGTCGGCGGTCACCTTGGAAAGGTCGACCTTGTGCCCGGCCATCTCGACCTCGCCCTGCTTGGTGAAGGCGAGGGTTTCGAACAGGGTGAGGAAATCGCCCATCAGGCTGGAGGAGAGGTTGGTGGCGTCGGCATTCCAGAACAGGACGTCGAAGGCCGGCGGGTCCTGCCCCAACAGGTAGTTGTTGATGACATAGTTCCAGATCAGGTCGTTCGGGCGCAGCCACGCAAAGCCGCGCGCCAGATCGTCGGCCTTGATGATGCCCGCCTTCATCGCCCGCTGCCGGGCGAGCTGCATGCCGTTCTCGCTGACCAGCGATCCGGCTTCGATGTCGGTCGGCTTGGGGTGGAGCACGCAGACCATCAGCGTCAGCGTGCCGAGGATCGGGTTGCCGGTCGCAGCGAGCTTCGATGCCAGCACCGAGGCGGTCTGCCCGCCCGAGCACCCGGCCGAGACATTGACCTTCTTCGAGCCAGTGATCGAAGACACCACCTCCAATGCCTTCTCGCAGGCCGCGATGTAATCGGCCATGCCCCAGTGACCCTGCTCCTTGGAGGGGTTGCGCCACGAGATGACGAAGGTCTGGATCCCGTTGTCGACCTGCCACTTGATCACCGACTTGTCCGGCGAGAGGTCGTTGATGTACATCTTGTTGATCTGCGGCGGGATCGTCAGTTGCGGAATCTCATAGACCTCCTGTGTGGTCGGTGCATATTGCAGCAGTTCCATGATCTCGTCGCGATAGACCACGTTGCCCTTGGAGGTGGCGATGTTCTTGCCCAGCTTGAAGGGGCGCTTGTCGACCTGGCTGACCATCCCCTTGTTGTGGACGATGTCGTTATAGGCGTTCTGGAGCCCCTTGATGAGGCTGAGGCCGCCCGAATTGATGATCTGCTTCTGCGCGGTGGGGTTACCTGCCAGCGTGTTGGTCGGCGCGAGGCCATCGAGGATGATGTTGGCGATGAAATTCGCGCGATTGCGCTCCAGCTCGTCAAGCTCGAGCTCCTCGAGCCAGTTCTTCATGCCCTTCTGCACGGCGAGGTAATATTGGGCGCCGGCGCGGAAGAAGGGGTTGTATTGCCACGCCGGGTCCATGAACCGCTTGTCCTTGGGATCGGGGGCGAGCTCGCTCTTGCCGGTCATGATCTTTACCATGTCCTGCGCCATCGCGGTGGAATGCCGCAGGAAACGCGAAGGGTCGGACGCGGTCTCGCGCAGCAGCAGGGCGACCGCGCTGACGAAATCCTCGCGCGCCACCCCGATCAGCGGCCCCAGGGCATTGGTGGACTGGGCTGCCTCGTTCTCGAGCTTGACTTCGCTGCGTGCCATGAAATCCCCTCTGGTTCGACCTTGCGCGTGCCGCTTGGAACGGCTTCCGGTTAACGCGGTCGCTGATCGCGAGAATGCAGCCTTGCTACCCAAGTTGCAAGCATGAGCGAGGGGCTCTGCGCTGCGGCCGCAGCGGATTGATTGAGGATTTAAGGATCCCGATTAACGATTTTCTAGGCCATCCTGAGGCAAGGGAACGCAATGGCCGGGGATCCTATCCGCAAATTCGCAACCGACAATCCACGCCCGCTCGGAGCGGGGCGCGATCTGCGCGCGGTCGCCAATGCACGGGCCGCCAACGCACAGGCTGCCGCGGGCGAAAGCCGCGCGCGCGGCGAGCGGCGCGGCACAGAGCGGCTGCTCGCGGAACGATCGGGCGGCCTGCAGCAGGCGATCGACGAGCCGGCCAGCGAGCAGAGCTTCTTCCTGCCCCGACAGGCTGGCGGCATGACGATGTTCCTGATCGCTGCCTATGTCTTGGCAGCGGGGGTGTATCAGGGCCTGCCGTCGACCAACACCATGACCTTCGCGCTCGCCTCGGCGACGCTGTTCGCCTGCGGTTCGCTGTTCGCCGCGATCGAGCGCCGCGCCGACACGCTGAGCGGGCTCAGGTTCGCGGTCGTGTTTCTCGCGATCGTGGTGCCGATGGCTTGCGCTGGTCTCGCGCTGGCACTGTGGGTCGGCGAGGGCCTGCCGTGGCAATGGGCTATCGCGACGCTGGTCTGCATCAACGCTGCTGCCGCCGCGCTGTTCGACATGCGAATCATCTCGCTGTTCTGCGCCAAGATCGCGAGCTGGGCCGGCTTTGCCGTGCTTGTGCCCGACAACGTCACCTTTGCCGCAGTCTTCGCTGCCGCGCTCACCTTGTCGCTGATTGCCCGGCTCGAATGGAAGGCCGCGCAGAGGCGTCGCCTTGCCCGCGAGGCGCGCGAGCGGGTCGCGGCCCGCGCCGAGGACATCCTGCGCAGCTTCGAGGAGACCGGGCAGGGCTGGTTCTGGGAAACCGACCGCCGCGGGCTCATCACCTATATCTCGCCCAAGGCCGCGACCGTGCTGGGCAAGACCACCGACGAGGTGGTCGGCTGCCCGCTCTCGGAGCTTGTCGATGCCTCGCAGGGCGCCGCCGATGCCGAGCGCACGCTCGCCTTCCACCTTTCCGCACGCTCGGCCTTCCACGATGTCGAGGTGCGCGCCGCGACCACCGGCGATGAGCGCTGGTGGGCGCTTGCGGGCCGTCCGGTTTACGACAGCTACAAGAACTTCTGCGGCTTCCGCGGCCATGGCACCGACCTCACCGAGAAGCGCCGCTCCGAGCAGCAGGTCTCGCGCCTCGCCCACTATGATTCGCTCACCGGCCTCGCCAATCGCGTGCAGATGAGCCAGGCGCTCGAGCAGATCCTCGCCGCGCCCAGCGGCCGGGAGCGCGCCTGCACGGTGCTGATGCTCGATCTCGACCGCTTCAAGCATGTCAACGATACGCTCGGCCACCCGGCGGGCGACGCGCTGCTCAAGCAGGTTGCCCAGCGCCTCGAGCGCGCGATCGACGGCCATGGCCGCTGCGGGCGTCTGGGCGGCGACGAGTTCCAGGTGATCGTCCCCGGCCACCAGGACCGCCACACGCTCGGCCACATGGCGCAGGAAATCATCAACTCGCTCTCGCAGCCCTATTCGATTCAGGGCCAGAGCGTGGTGATCGGCGCCTCGGTCGGCATCGCGCTCGCGCCCGAGCATGGCTCGACCAGCGACGAGCTGATCCGCAATGTCGACCTTGCTCTCTACGCCGCCAAGGACGCCGGGCGCGGGGTCTACCGCTTCTACGCCGAAGACCTCCACGCCGCGGCCGAAGAGCGCGCCGAGCTGGAACAGGACCTGCGCGAGGCGATCGCAAAGGGCGAGCTGCAGCTTTACTACCAGCCTGTGGTCTATGCCGCGAACGAGAAGATCGTCGGCTTCGAAGCGCTTATGCGCTGGCAGCACCCCAAGCGCGGGTGGATCAGCCCGGCCAAGTTCGTCCCCATCGCCGAAGATGCAGGCCTCATCGACCGCATCGGCCAATGGGCGCTGCGCACGGCCTGCGCGGACCTTGCCCGCTGGCCGCGCTCGATCCGCTGCGCGGTCAACGTCTCGGCGCTGCAATTTGCCAACCCGGACCTGCCCACCATCGTCGCCAACGCGCTCGCCCATGCCGGCGTTGCGCCCTCGCGGCTCGAGCTGGAAATCACCGAAAGCGTGTTTCTCAACGACAGCTCGGGCACGGACGCGATGTTCAAGGCCTTGAAGCGCGTCGGTGTGCGTCTGGCGCTCGACGATTTCGGCACGGGCTATTCGTCGCTCGGCTATCTGAAGAAGGCGCCCTTCGACAAGATCAAGATCGACCGCAGTTTCGTGCAGGGCGCCACCGAGGAAGGCAGCCGCAACGGCGCGATCATCGCCTCGATCACCAGCCTCGCCGAAGCGCTGCACATGGACACGACGGCAGAGGGCGTGGAGACGCTCGACGAGCTCGAACTGGTGCGCCTGCTCGGCTGCTCCCACATCCAGGGCTATATCTATTTCAAGCCGATGAACGCCTCGGACGCGACCGCGCTGGTCTCGGGCGATCTCGTCGCCGAGGCCGACGGGCCGCAGTCCGCCCGCGCGCCGCGCCAGAACCTGCTGCGCCGCGTGGTGGTGGTTCACAACGGCAACCGCCTCAACGCGACGCTGCGCAACATCTCCGAAAGCGGGGCGATGATCGAAGGGCTGTGGAACATGCCCGCCGGGAGCGCGGTCCGGATCGAATTTTCCGCCGACAAATCGGTCACTGCCCAGGTGCGCTGGTCGCGCGAGAACCGCGTGGGTATCGAATTCCACCAACCCCTGCGCCGCCGCGCCGATGGCTCCTTTGCCGTCCTCAAGGGCGCGCCGGGTCAGACCGCGGGCTGGTAGGTGGGCGGATGCTTGACGGCGCCTTAGCCACGTCCCTCAGGCAGTCATGTTAGGCCAAAAGTAACCATCGGGCTTTAGACTTGGAGAACACGCTCCGGCGGCAGGTTTCCCTGCGCGCCCGAGGACTGGAGGTTTGCCCGCGAGATGTCCCTGAAGGGTCTCCTGTCATCCCGCAGCGGTCGCAACGGACCGATTGGCCCCGCATCGGCGCTGACCGACGGCGAGCGCCTAGCCATGCTCGACGAGCTCGAGCAATCGGGGCTGGGCTGGTTCTGGGCGAGCGATGCGGCCGGCAACCTCACCTATCTCTCCGCCACTATTGCCGCGCGGCTCGACCTGCCGCTCGACGCGCTGATCGGCCAGCCGCTCTCCGCCATCTTCGCCGCCGCCGACCGCGAGGGGCGGGGCAAGTCGCTGCCGCTGATGCTGGCGGCGCACAAGTCCTTCAGCGGGATGGCGGTGCGCGCCGCGCGGCGCCCCGAAGGCGCGGTGCTGCGCCTTGCCGGTCAGCCAGTGACCGATGCGGAAGGCCGCTTCATCGGCTTCCGCGGCACCGGGGCCGACATCACCGAGGAATATGCCCGCGAGGAGGAAACCGCCCGCCTTGCACGTTACGATTCGCTCACCGGCCTCAGCAACCGCCACCGCATGGCCCACCAGATCGAGGCGACCCTCACCGCCTTCAAGGCCGCGCGCCGCAACTGCGCGGTGATGATGATCGATCTCGACCGCTTCAAGCATGTCAACGACACGCTCGGCCATGCTGCGGGCGACGAGCTGCTCAAGCAGGTCGCCGCCCGCCTCGGCCGCGCAATCGACCGCGACTGCGAGATCGGCAGGCTCGGCGGCGACGAGTTCCAAGTGTTGCTCCCCGACATCGACGACCGCGGGGTGCTGGGCGACCTCGCTGGCAAGATGATCGCCATGCTGCGCCAGCCCTACAGCCTCGAGGAGGGGCGCTGCGTGATCGGCGCCTCGGTCGGGATCGCGATTGCCCCGCACGACGGCGTGACCCGCGAAGACATCGTGCGCGCGGCCGACCTTGCGCTCTATGCCGCCAAGAACGGCGGGCGGGCGCAGTACCGCTTCTTCTCGGGCGAGCTTGAGAACGAGACGATCTTCCGCCGCCGCCTCGAACAGGACCTTGGGCTGGCGCTGAGCGAGGAGCAGCTGTTCCTGCGCTTCGAGCCGATTGTCGAGGCGGCCGGCGGCACGGTCGCCTCGCTCGAGGCGCATGTGTGCTGGAACCATGCGCAGCGCGGCGTGATCGACGAGGAGGAGTTCGCGCAGATCATCGAGGGCTCGGCAATGACCGCCGATGTCGGCCGCTGGGTGGTCCGCGCGGCCTGCGCCGGAGCTGCCGACTGGCCCGAGAGCGTGCGGCTGGCGGTCAATGTGCCGGTGCCGCTGCTGCTCGCGGACGACTTCGTGGGCCTGGTCGGCGAGGCGCTCGATACCGCGGGTCTTGCGCCGGGCCGGCTCGAGCTCGAGATCAGCGAGGCGGTGTTCTTCGGCGATGCAAGCGTGGTCGACCGCACGCTCGCCGCGCTGTTCAAGCTCGGGGTGCGGCTGACGCTGGACGAGTTCGGGAGCGGCTATTCCTCGCTCGCCTACCTGCGCCGCGCGCCCTTCGATGCGATCAAGATCGACCAGAAGCTGGTCGCCGAGGCCGAGCGCCACGATGCCCGCGAGATGGGACTGGTGCGCGCGATCGTCGCTTTGGCGGGCGCGCTGCAGATGGACACGATGGCGGGCGGGATCGAGAGCCCGGCTCTGCTGGCGGCGCTCACGGAATGCGGGGTGCGCTATCTCCAGGGCCCGATCTTCAGCGAACCGGCCGATGCCGAGACGGTGGTCGCCGAAATGGCCGGAGGCACGTGGAAGATCGAACCCGGCGCCGAACGCACCCGCCGTGCCCGCAGGCGCACGGTATTCCGCAAGATCCAAGTGATCCACGACGACTACGCCTACGAGGTGACGCTGCGCAACCTCTCCAAGTCGGGCGCACTTATCGAGGGGCTGGCCGATGTGCCCAAGGGCACGCAGTTCGTGGTTGATCTGGGTGGCGGGCAGCTGGCGGTGGCGACGGTGACACGTTCCAGTGGCGATGTGCAGGGGCTGGAATTCGAGCAGTCGCTGATCGAAGACGGCTCGGGCGGGCTGTGCACCCGCAACCGCGTCTCGCCCTATGCGCTCGCCGCGGCGGGCGCACCGCTTGCTCCGCTCGCCCCGGGCAAGTTTGTCGGCATCGATCAGGGCGGGGCCGTGCCCAAGTTCGGCTATTCGCTTCCCTCGCGCGGCGAGCCTGTCTGACCCCCTTGGAGCAGTTGCGTTTTTGGCGAATGACATCGGCGTGACCGGGCGCTACATCGCGCGGCGATGACTGACCTTTCCCATATCCGCAATTTCTCCATTATCGCGCACATCGACCATGGCAAGTCGACCCTTGCCGACCGTCTGATCCAGTTCACCGGAGGCCTCACTGCGCGCGAGATGTCCGAGCAAGTCCTTGATAACATGGACATCGAGAAGGAGCGCGGGATCACCATCAAGGCCCAGACCGTGCGCCTTGCCTATACCGCCAGAAACGGCGAGACCTACCAGCTCAACCTCATGGACACCCCCGGCCACGTCGACTTCGCCTACGAGGTCTCCCGCAGCCTCGCCGCCTGCGAGGGCGCTCTGCTTGTCGTGGACGCAGCCCAGGGCGTCGAAGCCCAGACCCTCGCCAACGTCTACCAGTCCATCGAGCACGATCACGAGATCGTCCCCGTCATCAACAAGATCGACCTGCCCGCCGCCGAACCCGAGAAGGTCAAGGCCGAGATCGAGGAGATCATCGGATTGGACGCATCGCAGGCCGTCCTCACCTCCGCCAAGTCCGGCATCGGGATCGAGGACGTGCTCGAGGCCGTCGTCGCCCGCATCCCGCCGCCCAAGGGCAAGATCGAGGCGCCGCTCACCGCCAGCCTCGTCGATTCCTGGTACGACCCCTATCTCGGCGTCGTCATCCTCGTGCGGGTGATCGACGGCAAGCTCACCAAGGGGCTGAACATCCGCTTCATGCAGGGCGGCACCCAGCACCTCGTCGACCGCGTCGGCTGCTTCACCCCCAAGCGCACCGACCTGGCCGAACTCGGCCCGGGCGAGATCGGCTTCATCACCGCGCAGATCAAGGAAGTCGAACAGGCCCGCGTCGGCGACACCATCACCACGGTGAAGGGCGGCGCGACCGAGGCGCTGCCGGGCTACAAGGAAGTCCAGCCGGTGGTTTTCTGCGGCCTCTTCCCGGTCGACGCCGCCGATTTCGAGAAGCTGCGCGAGAGCATCGGCAAGCTGCGCCTCAACGACGCCTCCTTCTCATTCGAGATGGAATCCTCCGCGGCGCTCGGCTTCGGCTTCCGCTGCGGCTTCCTCGGCCTGCTGCATCTGGAAATCATCCAGGAACGCCTCAGCCGCGAATACGACCTCGACCTCATCACCACCGCGCCATCCGTGGTCTACCGCATCCACCTCGGCCATTCGCGCTACGAGGATGCGAAGGTCATCGACATCCACAACCCCGCCGACTGGCCCGACGAGAACCGCATCGAGACCATCGAGGAGCCGTGGATCAAGGCGGTGATCTACACCCCCGACGAATATCTCGGCGCGATCCTCAAGCTGTGCCAGGACCGCCGCGGCATCCAGACCGAACTCACCTATGTCGGCGGCCGCGCGCAGGTGACCTACGAACTGCCGCTCAACGAAGTGGTGTTCGACTTCTACGACCGCCTGAAGTCGATCTCGCGCGGCTACGCCTCCTTCGACTACGAACAGATCGGCACCCGCGAGGGCGATCTCGTGAAAATGAATATTCTCGTCAACAACGAGGCGGTCGACGCCCTGAGCCTGATCGTCCACCGCGCCAACGCCGAAGAACGCGGCCGCGGCATGTGCGAGCGCCTCAAGGACCTCATCCCCCGCCACCTCTTCAAGATCCCGATCCAGGCCGCAATCGGCGGCAAGGTGATCGCCCGCGAGACGATCGCCGCCCTGCGCAAGGACGTGACCGCCAAGTGCTATGGCGGTGACATTTCCCGGAAGAAGAAGCTGCTCGACAAGCAGAAGAAGGGGAAGGCGCGGATGCGGGAGTATGGCAACGTCTCGATCCCTCAGGAAGCTTTCATCGCCGCTCTCCGCATGGGTGAAGAGTAACCCTCTCCCCTCCCGCTTGCGGGAGGGGCCGGGGGTGGGCCTGTGACCGCTAGGCGCGTTCTCTGTGCTCGCTCCGCTCGCTCCCACCCCTAACCCCTCCCGCAAGCCGGAGGGGGATCAAGCTAGAAGCAAGAGGCTGTAACTCGGGGCCGGCGGGTGGCCGCAGGTCGGCCCGTCCGACATCACGGCTGCGGCCTAGCCGTGACTTGCTTACAGTTTTTCTGCTTTGCCCCTCGTTCGCCCTCTTCTTTTGATCTTCGGAGTGGGTTCTTGCCCCTGTAAATACAGTGCCGTTTTTTCTACGCACCTCGGCCAAATTGGCATATCAAGTGATGATCCGTAGATTTGAACAAGCCGATCTATTCCGTCACCGCTTGCGCCCAGAGCTTTTTGAATTGCAGCACCATATGCGATGAGCTTATGAATTTCGCTAATGACCACCTCAAGTTCTTGAGACGTGAGCTTCCGATTGAAGAAGCGGGCGCGGCCCTTACCGTCAAGGCTGAAGAGGACGCCCTGCCAATCGCCGGGCACTAGCCCGTTATGTTCAGTTGCTACGAGGCTGTGAACGTAAAAGTTGCGGTAGCCAAGGATGACTCTAAATCCCTTGGAGAAATGGAGCAGGTGTTCGCCAAGAACGTCCAATTCGTGGCTAGCTACTTCGATAGCGTCCATGAGGGTGCGATTGCCGAGCTCGCTAGTAAGCGCCACGCTCATCGTGCTTTCGCCGAGAAGGAGTTGCGCAATCTGTCGACCACACATTTCGGCATGGTTCCAGAATGTAATGAGAGAGGTATAGCGGTGGGCAAAGTTCCAAACACCGCTCTGTTCATTTAAGGACAAATCTAGAGAATCTGAAACTCCTTTAGTCATTGCACAATCCCTGTTTAGCGGATCTCCAGATTGGTTCGCCTAGACCCCTTAAGGTCACGAACGGCCAGCCAATGGCGAAAGCAGATTGAAGGATAGCCACAGTCGTCCCGAGTGGCTACAAAGTCACTCGAATTACGGGGGATTTCGATGAGCTTCGGCGTTTTCATGCACAAAGATGGGTCGATCTACGACGACATCCCAGAAGTGCATTACCAATTCCCGAAGCCATATCTCAGCCGCGCCCAGAAGATGGTCGGGGATTGGATTGTCTATCGGGAACCGGTGAAACTGCCCCAGTCGAAGGGCTTCTTTGCGGTGGCGAAGGTCGAGCGGATCATTCCTGACCCTGACATCTCCGACCGCTATCGTGCACTTATCGAACCGGGCAGCTATTTGCCGTTCGAGCCAACAGTCCCGCACATCGTCGATGGACTGCCCGTCGAACGCGACCTCGCCAATGCTCAAGCTGCGGTGCGCCCACTCTCGAATTCGGACTTTGCACGCATCATTGCGCTCGGCCTGCCCGTGGACGACACACTCCCGCGCGTCGGCGATGCCGAGCCGCTTGATCGTGTCGGGGACGAGAGAACGCCCTACGAAATCGAGCGCCCCTTGGTGCAGTCACTCGTCAACCGCCCCTTCCGTGACCGGGCGTTTCGTCGTGCGGTGCTCCACGCCTATGACGGGCGCTGCGCGGTTACAGGATGGAGGCTCGTCAATGGTGGAGGGCGGCTTGAGGCTGAGGCGGCGCATATACGTCCGGTCGAACATGGCGGGCCAGATTCGACGCGAAACGGATTGGCGCTATCGGGCACCGCGCATTGGATGTTCGACCGAGGGTTAATTTGTGTTTCTGACGATCACGAAATTATGATCCACCGCAAGGTGAACGACCGAGCGGGCGTTGAGGCGATCATCAATCCAACGGGCCGACTGATTGCGCCGCAGCGCGAAGCGGATCGTCCGCATCCGCAGTTTTTGCGCTGGCATCGCGACTTCCACGCCTTCACCGCTTAGCGATCAGCCTCGCCCGCCCCTCCACCACCTTCGGTGGTCCCCCTCCCCTTGCAGGGGAGGATTTTTGCGCCTCGCCCCTCAGGGGTCGAAGTTTCCGTCTTTGAGGCTCCACGTCGTCTTCGGCGGCGGCGCAGGCTTGGGCTTGCCATAGGACCAGCCCTCGGGCGGGTGCTGGGGTGGCTCCTCCGCCTCGCGCTCCGGTGCGGGGAGGGCGGGCGCCTCGGGCGGGTCGTAGAAGGTGGTCGGGGTGCCGAGGGTGCCGCCGACCAGCTTGCGGGTGCGCTCGTCGGCGTTGAATGCGTCGAGGTCGCGGTCGCGCAGGGCTGCGAAGGGGGCGAAGGCGGCGAGGGTGTCTTCCGAGAGGACGGCGCGGCGCTCGGGGCGTTCGCGTTCGATGCGGCGGCGGATGTCCATGATCTTGCGGTCGATGCTGGCGCGCACCTCGGCGGCGGAGACGTTGCGCTTGCTGGCCTCGTGCTCGGCGATCCATTGCTTCTTGAGCTTGTCGAGCTGCATCTGGCTCACCGCGTTCAATCCCTTCGGCCCGCCGCCTGCGGCAAAGCGCTCGGGCGCGCGGTTTCTCAGCATGAACATCAGCAGCCGGTCATTGTGCTTGGTGCGGGTGCCGAGGAGCTTGCCGTAGGAATAGACCGGCTCCTCGGTGCCGTTGAGGGCGCGGTCCATGGCGACGTCCTCGATCCGCTGGATGCCGAGCGCGAGGGCGGCCTCCCAGGCGGCGCGGAAGCCTTCGGCACCGGGCTGGCGGCGCAGCTGGTAGGCGCCCTCGGAGCTCATGTCGACCGCGCGGGCGGCGGCCCCGACCGAGCCGGTGTCGGCGAGCGCCTCGATGAAGCCGCGCTGGCGTTCGGGCGTCCAGCCGTCGTGGCGCTGGTACTGGCGGGGGACGGGGGTGAAGGCGGGCAGCTCGCCCGCGGGGACGGGAAAGCGGGCGGTGCGGGGGTCTTTGCGGCGAGTCATGGGGGGAGGGAAACATATTTTCGGCGAGTAGGAAAATGTGCAGCGACCGGGGAGGGGCGTGCGGCTTCACTTGGCGTTCAGGGCGGGCCTCGTTATAGGGGCGGGCATGTCGATGAAGCTCCCCACTCGTATGGCGCAGGCTGCGCTCGCCGCTTTCACTCTTGCGGGCCTTTCGGCCTGTGCCGGGGGCGGGGGGGAGAAGGACGTCGCTTACGTGGCGCGCGACGTCGAATCGCTCTATGCCGAGGCGCAGAAGCGGCTCGACAAGGGCAACACGCTGCAGGCCGCGGCGCTGTTCGACGAGGTGGAGCGCCAGCACCCCTATTCGCCCTGGGCCCGCCGTGCGCAGCTGATGAGCGCCTTCAGCTACTACATCGCGCGCGACTACAACAAGGCGATCGGCAATGCGCAGCGGTTCCTGTCGATCCACCCGGGGAACAAGGACGCGCCTTACGCCTACTACCTGATCGCGCTCAGCTATTACGAGCAGATCAGCGACGTGAACCGCGACCAGAAGATCACCGAGCAGGCGCAGACCGCGCTGCGCGAGGTCAACCGGCGCTTCCCGCAGAGCGAATATGCGGCCGATGCGCGGTTGAAGCTCGACCTTGTCGCCGATCACCTTGCGGGCAAGGAGATGGAGATCGGCCGCCACTACCAGCGTTCGGGCCTGTGGCTCGCCGCCGACATGCGGTTCCGCAATGTGGTGGAGAAGTTCCAGACCACCAGCCACACCCCCGAGGCGCTCTACCGCCTGACCGAGAGCAGCCTTGCCCTCGGCGTGCCCGAGGAAGCGGTGAAGTACGCCGCGGTGCTGGGCGCGAATTACCCCGGCAGCGAATGGTACGAGCGCGCCTTCAAGCTGGTGGAAAAGCGCGCCGAGGGCGTTACGGCTTCCTAGTTTTGCGAACCCGCCTCTGCGGGTTCGTCCTCGCTATGCGTGCAGCAAAGCTGCACCCGCTGCGGGCGCGCGTTCGCGCTTGCGGCTGATTTGTAGCCGGTTCAGCGCATTTGGCCTTCGAATAGCGGGCGCAGTCGCTCCAGATCATCAGGACTTTCCAGCGGCGCAGTGCCCGCCGGAATGCTGCGCTGGATGATGAGCGCGCACAGCTCGCGCGAGGCCACGCCGATCTGGCTGCAATCCGCGTCCCCACGCTCCAGCGCCGCCTGCTCGATCATCGCGAGCGCCGTGAAGGCCGGGGCAAGCGGGCCCGCATCCCCGCCGCGCGGCGCCGCCAGACCTGCGCGGCGCGTGAAGGTCAGCACCTCGTAGAAATCATCCAGCGTCAGGCTGGCCCGCATCTGTGCGCGCGCGGGCCCGGGGAGCGCCGCGTAGTCCGACGCCAAGGCGGCAATCGCGGCGTCGAGCGGCTATTCCTCCCAGCGCCACAGCCGCGCCGCCGAGGGCGGATAGCTGAGCCCCGCCATCGGCGAGGGCCCCGCCGCCCCCAGCGCCGCATGCCGCGCCTCCGCCGCCTGCGCCTGCGCCAGCTGGCCCCCGATCACAACGGGCGCAGCCTTGCGCCTGCGCAATAACAGCGATTGCAAGGACGCGAGGAGATCGGCCACAGCCATGGCCGATCGATAACCCAAGCCGGGCTGCCATCCAGCCACGACATGCCAGCCTGGAGCGCGCCTTAAGGCGGCGCGACGAAGTCGAAGAACCGTCGCCGAAGATGCGCCGTCAGCGCTTCAGCTGGTCATCTCTGAACGCACCTGCGCCCCCCGCTCACCCCCCCGCGATCAGCCCGCGCAGCGCGCGCACCAGTTCCGCCGGATCGAGCGGCTTGGACAGCACCGGGGCGGCGGCCATCGGCTCGGGGAGCTGGGCGGCGCTGAAGCCGGTTACCACCACGAAGGGAATGCCGCGCAGCGCCAGCGCTTCGCACACCGGCAGGCTGCTCACCCCGCGCAAGCTGGCGTCGAGCACGGCGGCATCGCAGGGGTCACCATCGGCGAGGATCGCGAGCGCGGCCGCGACCTTGGGGCAGGGGCCGAGCACCGTCATCCCTGCACCCTCCAGCGCATCGGCCATTTCCTGAGCGATGAAATATTCGTCCTCGACGATGAGAATCCGGGCGCTCATGGATGCGGCTATAGCGCATTGCCGGATTCGGGATCATTCAATTCGATTATGCTCCCGGCCGCGCATTCGAGCTCCCACGCGAAGCCGTGCGGATCGAAGCGGGTCTCGACCTCGGCATCGAGCGTGTTTCTGACCATGTCGCCGATCACCACCCAGCCGAAGCCGCTGGCAGCGGGCGGGGTGACGGTGGGGCCGCCGCTCTCGCGCCAGGTCATGGTGAAGCGCGCGCCTTCGCCTTGGCCTGCCGCGTCTCCGACCCGCTCCCACGAAAGCCTCACCTGCCCCCCGTCCTGCGACAGCGCGCCGTGCTTGCTGGCATTGGTGACCAGTTCGTGGAGCGCCATGCCGAGAGCCTGCACCGCCGGGGGGGCGAGCGCGATGTCCTCGCCCTCGAGCAGGATACGGGTGCCGATGAGGTCCCTGAAATGCGCCAGCTGCGCTGTCACCAGCGCCTGCAATCCGACCCCGCGCCAGGCGTTCTTGACCAGTAGGTCCTGCCCGGCGGCAAGCGACTGGATGCGCGCAGCGAAGTTCTTCATGAAGCTCTCGTGATCCGCGCCGGTGGTGCGCCGCGCGACCGATAGTACCACCGCGAGCAGGTTCTTGGCGCGGTGGTTGACCTCGCCCAGCAGGAGCTGGATGTGGCTTTCGCGGTCCTTCTCGGCGGTGATGTCGAGATTGGTGCCGACCACCCATTCGGTGCGGCCATCGGGCCCGGCCCGCGCGACTTCCACCGCGCGCAGGTGCCGCCACCGGCTGTCGTCGGAGCGCCGGATGCGGAATTCACGGGTGCTTTCGGACACCTCGGCGACGGTGCGCTTGAGCCTGGTGTCCTGCGCCTCGGCATCCTTGGGGTGGAGATGGGCGATGTAGTCGTCATAGCGCACCGTCCCGTCGGGTGTCGGGGCCATGCCGTAGAGCGCGAACATGGTCTCGTCCCATTGCACCGTGTCGGTCGGGATGTGCCATTGCCAGATCCCGATCCCGGCGGTGCGCGTGGCCAGCTGGGTCTTGACCTCGCTTTCGCGCAGCGCGGCGATCGCGCGGCGCAATTCTGCGGCCTGATGCTCCTTGGCGGCAGCCAGATCGAGGCTGGTCTGGCGCTGCGCGCGCAGCTGGCGGTTGGCGGCGCGCATCCCGTGGATCAGCGCCAGATCGGTGGCGATCACGAAGACATAGAGCCCGAGCGCGACCTCCGCGCCGGCGATGCCGAAGGAGCGCAGCGGCGGGATGAAGAAATACCACGCGACCCCGCCGCACAGCAGCGCCGACAACAGCCCGGCGCGCAGGCCGAACAGGAAGGCGGAGAGGATCACTGCCGGAAAGAAGGTCAGGAAGGGAAAGCCCGGCGGCAGCGTCGGATCGAGCAGCGCGCGCGCCGCCCACGCCGCGGCGAAGATCGCGAGGGTGCCGGAAAGCCGCGCGAGCGGGTGGAAGTCGGCAATCTGCACGCGCTCGATCCACCGCAGTACGCGGGTCGGACGCTGCGACACGGGATCAGCCTCGGCCATGGGTCTCACCTGAATCTGCTGCCCCGCGCGCGGCGCTGCCCGGATGGGTGCCGCCGCAACAGCGAATGGCGCGCAAATTGCGGCAAGGTCAAGGCGGCCCGCGCGCGCGGGGGGGTGCGGCGTTCTTGGTGGGGGATCGGGGCTCGGGGCTTGGGGATTGGTGCGCCTTGCCGCGTGACGCGCCCGCCCGGCTGCGCTATCCCCGTCCGCGCCCATGCTCACCCGTCTCTCGATCCGCAACATCGTCCTCATCGAAGCGCTTGATCTCGATTTCGCGCGCGGGCTGGGCGTGCTGACGGGGGAGACGGGGGCGGGCAAGTCGATCCTGCTCGACGCGCTCGGGCTAGTGCTGGGCGACCGGGCGGAGACATCGCTGGTGCGCGCCGGGGAGGAGCGGGCGAGCGTCACGGCCAGCTTCGACTTTTCCGCCCTGCCGCGCCCGGTTGCCGCCGCGCTGGACGAGGCCGAGATCGCCATCGAACCGGGCGAGCCGCTGATGATCCGCCGCCAGGTGCGCGCCGACGGGGGCTCCAAGGCCTTCATCAACGACCAGCCCGCCAGCGTCGCGCTGCTGCGCGAACTTGCCCCGGCGCTGGTGGAGCTCCACGGCCAGCACGACGACCGGGGGCTGGTGAACCCGCGCGGGCACCGGATGCTGCTCGATCGCTATGCCGGGACGGATGTCGCCGGGCTCGAGCGCGCCTATGCGGAATGGGCGCGGGCCGAGGCGCAGCTGGCCGAGGCGCGCGGGGCGGTGGAGCAGGCCAAGGCCGATCAGGATCTGCTCATCGCCCACCTCGCCGAGCTTTCGGCGCTGGAACCGGTGGCGGGCGAGGAGGCGCGGCTCGCGGGCGCGCGCGCGGACATGCAGAAGGGCGAGAAGCTCTCGGGGGATCTCGAGGAATTGCGCCATTTGTGGGAGGGCTCGGATTCGCCGCTCGCGGCCTTGCGCGTGGCAGCGCGGCGCTTGGACAGGATTGCCGAGCAGCACCCCCTGCTGGCCGAAGCGCTCGCCGCATTGGACCGCGCGGTGATCGAGGCGAGCGAGGCGGAGGACAAGCTGCGCGCCGCCGCCGAAGCTCTGGTCCATGATCCGATGGCGCTCGAACGCGCGGAGACCCGCCTCTTCGAACTGCGCGCCGCGGCCCGCAAGCATCGCTGCGAGGTCGACGACCTGCCCGAACTCATGCGCACCATGCGCGCGCGGCTCGAGGCGATCGAGGGCGGGGAGGCGCAGCTCGATGCGCTGGAGGCGGCAGCGAAGGAGGCCCGCGCGGGCTATGTCGTGGCTGCCGAAAAGGCCCATGCCGCGCGGGTCGCCGGCGCGGCACGGCTCGATGAAGCCGTGGCGGCTGAGCTGGCCCCGCTCAAGCTCGATGCCGCGCGGTTCCGCACCAGCGTCGCCCCGCTGGCCGAGGAGCGCTGGGCGGCATCGGGGATGGATGCGGTCGAATTCCTGATCTCGACCAACCCCGGCGCGGACTTCGCGCCCCTTGGCAAGATCGCGAGCGGCGGCGAGTTGTCGCGCTTCATCCTCGCGCTGAAGGTTGCGCTCGCCGAAAAGGGCGGGGCGGCGACGATCATTTTTGATGAAATCGACCGCGGTGTCGGCGGTGCGGTGGCGAGCGCCATCGGCGAGCGCCTCGCGCGGCTCGCGGCGCAGGAGGGGCAATTGCTGGCGGTGACGCATAGCCCGCAGGTCGCGGCAAGGGGCTCGCAGCACTACCTTATCGCCAAGGCCTCGTCGGGGACGGTGACGAAGACCAGCGTCGTGCTGCTCGACCTCGCCGGGCGGCAGGAGGAGATCGCGCGGATGCTCTCCGGGGCGGAGGTCACGCCCGAGGCGCGGGCGCAGGCGGACCGGCTGCTGGAAGGGGTGTGATGGAGGCCCGCGCGCTTGCCACCTTGCTTGCGATTACGGCAGCGGTGGCGGGCGCGGTGAGGCTCACGGCTCCCGACGTTGGCGATGATCTGCGCGCGCAGGCGACCGCCGCAGCGCTCGAGGCGCAGATGGCATGGCTCTTCACCGATCCCGAAGGCCGGAGCCACGCGCGGGACAACACAATGCCGCGCGTGGCGTTGTGCGTCGCGAGCGAAGTGCCGCTCGATTTCGCCGCGCTGGCGCAGGCGCTGGCCGGGTCAGGGCTGCGGCCCGTGCCGTCCGCGCAATGCGACGAAAATGGCGATGTGGCGAGCGCGCTTACGGTTGTCGGGGTTCGCTGCCCCACCTCCGCGCGCTGTCTTGTCGATATCGACGGCGACCTCGAGGGCGGCTCCTACGAAGTGCGGCGCTCGGCAGGGGGCTGGGCGGTCACCGCCAATAGCATACGATGGATCGCCTGATGGACAAGATCACCCTGTGGCGTCCGGTCGGCCCCAAGGAGCTTGCGCTGATCGAGGCGAGCGGCTGGCGCGAGTTTCCCCCGCGCCTGCCCGAACAACCGATCTTCTACCCCGTCACCACTCGCGACTATGCGATCAAGATCGCGCGCTACTGGAATGTGCGGGCCTCAGGCGCGGGCTTCGTGACCGAGCTCGAGGTGGATGCGGGCTTCCTGTCGCAATACCCCGTCGAGACCGCAGGCGGGCGTGATCATCAGGAATACTGGATCCCGGCCGGCGAATTGCCCGCGTTCAACGCGGCGATTGTCGGGAAAATCCGGGTGGTGGACGAGTTCGGCGCTGGATGAGCGGGGTCGATCCGGGCCTGATGTTTCGGCAGCGCGCAGGAAAGTCGCTTGCTGGAGGGGGATCAGAAGACTGCGTTCACCCCAAACGGCAACCGGCCGCAGGTCCCGGGACCAGCGGCCGGCACG
>NZ_JAMNXL010000216.1 GCF_023653175.1 Erythrobacter sp.
CGCGTGCCGGATGAACATCGTCATCTCGGGCGGTACGGGTTCGGGTAAGACGACCATGCTCAACGCCCTCTCCAAGATGATCGACCCGGGCGAGCGCGTGCTGACCATCGAGGACGCGGCGGAACTTCGCCTGCAGCAGCCGCACTGGCTGCCGCTCGAAACCCGCCCGCCCAACCTCGAAGGTCAGGGCGCGATCACCATCGGTGACCTTGTGAAGAACGCGCTGCGTATGCGTCCTGACCGCATCATTCTCGGGGAAATCCGCGGCGCGGAGTGTTTCGACCTCCTCGCGGCGATGAACACCGGCCACGACGGCTCGATGTGTACGCTCCACGCCAACAGCCCGCGCGAATGCCTTGGCCGTATGGAAAACATGATCCTGATGGGCGACATCAAGATCCCCAAGGAGGCCATCAGCCGCCAGATCGCCGAATCCGTCGACCTGATCGTGCAGGTGAAGCGCCTTCGCGACGGTTCGCGCCGCACCACCAACATCACCGAGGTGATCGGGATGGAAGGCGACGTGATCGTGACGCAGGAATTGTTCAAGTTCGAGTATCTCGACGAGAGCGAGGACGGCAAGATTCTCGGCGAATTCCGCCCCTCGGGCCTGCGCCCCTACACGCTGGAAAAGGCGCGCCAGTTCGGGTTTGACCAGGCGTATTTGGAGGCCTGTCTTTAAGGCAGGCGATCCGGGCCCTCCGGCCCGGATCTGCGGCCTAGCCGGCCGGCGGCCGGTTGGCCTTGCGACGCCTGCGGCGCTGTTGTGCGGGGCAGGCAGCCTACCCCTTCAGCATCGCCGGGAGCGCCATTGCCAGCAGCCCCGCGCCAAGCATCGCGCTCAGCAGGAACAGCCCGGTCCACGGCACCCAGCCGACCTGCTCGAGCCGGGCGAGGTTGCGCGTCCGGGTGCGGCGCCATTCCATCAGGCTCGCGAACACCGCGAACACCAGGCACGCGCCGCCTGCCCACGCGACCTGCGCGGCATCGCTCAGCAGTTCGAATTGCGCCACGAGGTCCACGCCGCGCCATTTAGGCGCGCGTGCGGCTTGCGCAATCCCTGACGCTCGGCCAAGCCCGCTGGCAATGGATGGCTCGATCGCCCGCCCCCGCCCCCTGCTCGCGCTCGGCCTGCGCCTGTGCGCCGCCTTCGCGCTGGCGACGATGGCGATGCTGGTGAAGCTTGCAGGGTCACGCGGCGCACATCTGGTCGAGTTGATCTTCTGGCGGCAGGCGCTGACCGCTACGCTGGTGGGCGTGGGTCTGGCCGCAACCGGCAGCCTGCGGCTGCTGAAAACCGAGCGCCTCAAATCGCACACTATTCGTTCGGCCACCGGCCTGTTCGGGATGTTCTTCACCTATGGCGCGGTGCTGCTGCTACCGCTCGCCGAGGCGACCACGCTGGGCTTTACCGCGCCGATCTTCGCCGTGCTGATCGCAATGATCCTGTTTCGCGAGCGGATCGGCCCCTATCGCTGGAGCGCGGTCGCGATGGGCTTTGCAGGGGTGCTGGTGGTGATGCAGCCGGGCAGCGGCGATCACCACGGGGTCACGATGCTGGGCGTCGCGGTCGGCCTGATGGCGCCGCTGATGGTGACGTTCATCAGTTTCCAGATCCAGGACCTCAACAAGACGGAAAGCCCGTGGAGCATCGTCTTCTGGTTCGCCGTTCTGAGCGCCCCGGTGGTGGGCCTGCTGCTTCCCTTCGTCATCAAGGCGCACGATCCGGCGACGTGGTTTTTGATCCTCGCCATGGCGCTGGTAGGAGCGGCGGCGCAGATCCTGCTGACGACCGCGCTGCGCTTCGGCTCGGCGGCGGTGATCCTGCTGATGGATTACACCGCGCTGCTGTGGGCAAGCTTCTACGGATATTACGTTTTCGACCGCGCCGCGCCGGCCAGTCTGTGGCTCGGCGCGCCGCTGATCATCGGCGCGGGCCTGCTGATTGCGTGGCGCGAGCGGCAGCTTGCCCGATCCCGGGTGCATTCCGGCGAATAGCATGGACCTTTGGGCGGCTCTGGCCGGTAAGCTACGGACAGACCACCTTTCGAGGAACACCCGCATGACCACTCGCACCCGTCTCACCGCCATCGCGCTCGCCGCGATCACGCTTGCCACCGCCGCCTGCAACACCGTCGAGGGTGCGGGCGAGGACCTGCAATCGGCTTCGCGCGAGGTGAAGGAGGAAATCTGACCCTTTCCGCCCCGCGCGGACGGCATTTTGCCGCAAAGTCAGGAAATTTTCAGGATTGGGCGGCTTTGATCAGCGGGAAACCGCCGATTGGAGCCGCTCGATGATCCGCACCCTGTTTGCCGCCGCCACACTCGCCGCCCTCGCGCTGACCAGCGCCGGGTGCAACACCGTTGAGGGCGTGGGCGAGGACATCAAGTCCGTAGGCCGCGCGGGCAAGCGCGCGATTGATTGATCCGCACGCCTAGATCGGGCGGAAAACAAGGCTCAAGTTATTGGCAGGCATGGAGTGGCGCGCGCTGCGGGCAAGCCCGTGGGCAGCCGCCAGGCTGTCCAGATCTTCGGCACGCCTGATACCCCACTCCCTATCCCGCGCCCGCAGGCTCTCGTCAAAGGCGAGATTAGAGGCAGCCGTCTCCACCCCGTCTTCGAGAAACGGCCCGTAGACAATCAGCGGCCCGCCCCCGCTGCCCAACAAACGGGCAGCCCCCCGGAAAAGCCCTTGGGTCGCGGCCCAGGGGCTGATGTGGATCATGTTGATGCACAATATTGCGGCAGCCTCGGCAACCGGCCACCTATCGGGCGCTGCCGCATCGAGCATCAGTGGCGCGGACAAGTTCGTGCCCGGATAGTCCGCGCGGTATTCCGCGATCGAGGCCAGCGCCTCGGGTGCGGGATCGGTGGGCAGCCATGCGAGCGCACCGAAACGCTGAGCGAAGAACACCGCGTGCTCGCCCGAACCTGCCGCGATTTCGAGCACCGTGCCGGACGCCGGCAATTCGCGCGCGAGCACCTCGGCAATCGCTTCGCGGTTCCTGAGGGCCGCTGGCGCGTGGCGTTTGGCGCTCACGAGAGCACCTTCACGAGATTTGGCGCTCCTGCCCTTCCCAATAGGGCGCGCGCAGTTCGCGGCGCAGGATCTTGCCGCTGGCGTTTCTCGGCATGACGGGGATCACATCAACGCTCTTGGGCGCCTTGAAGGCGGCGATCCGCTCGCGCGCCCAGGCGATCACCTCAGCCGCGTCGACCTCCATCACCGGCTTGGCGACGACGCAGGCCTTGACCTCCTCGCCCCACTTGGCGCTCGGCACGCCGATCACAGCGACCTCGGCAATCGCGGGGTGGCCATAGATCGCGCTCTCCACTTCTGCCGGATAGACGTTCTCGCCGCCCGAGATGATCATGTCCTTGATGCGGTCCTGGATGTAAACGTAGCCGTCCGCGTCCATCACGCCCGCGTCGCCGGTGTGGAGCCAGCCGTCGGCATCGATGGTGCTGGCGGTCGCCTCGGGCAGCTTCCAGTAGCCCGCGGTGTTGGAGGGCGAGCGGATGCACACCTCGCCGATGTCCCCGCGCGGCACCTCGACATTGTCGGGCCCACGCACCGCGATTGCGACCCCGGGCAGCGCCTTGCCGGCCGAGCGCATCCGCTGGTTGCCTTCGAGGCTGTGGTCCTCAGGCGGCAGGATCGAGACCGTGCCGGTTGTCTCGGTCATGCCGTAAGCCTGCAGAAACTGTGTGTTCGGCATGGTCTGCACCGCCTGCTTGAGCAGCTCGAGCGGCATCGGCGCGGCGCCATAGATGAGATAGCGCAGGTTCGAGAAATCGGTGCTGGCCGCCTGCGGGTGCTGGATCACCATCTGCAGCGCGGCTGGCACGAGGAACATGTGGGTCGTCCCCGCCTCGATCGCCGCGAGCACGCCGGCGGGGGTGAATTCGGCCTCGAAACGGCAGCGGATGCCTGCCAGCATGGCGAGGCTGAAGGTGCCCGTGCCGCCGATATGCGCGATCGGCATCGCCACCATCATGCAATCGCCCGCACGGTAATCGGTGTAATAGGTCAGCCCGGCGGCAATCCCTTCGACCCTGAGCCGGGTGAGATTGGCGTTGGACAGCAGCACGCCCTTGGGGTGGCCAGTGGTGCCGCTGGTATAGAGCTGGAGCATCGGATCATCCGCGCCGCAGGGCGTGAACGGCGCCGCATCGCAGGCGCGCGCCTCGGCCAGCATCGCCGCATCGCCCAGCAGTGCGGGCGGGCTCGCAAGCTCGGCCATTGCCGCCGCCGCAAGCTCCATGAAGTCGGGCGCGGCGACCAGCAGCTTGGCCTCGGTATCGCCGAGAATATAGGCGATCTCGCGCGCGGCGAGCCGCCAGCCGATCGGTGCGATCACGATGCCTGCGCGCGCGCAGGCGCAATAGAGCAGGCCATAGCTCGCCGCATTCTTGCCCAGAAACGCCACACGGTCGCCCGCACCTACGCCGCGCCCGGCCAGCCAGGCGATGATCTGCCGCGACAGCCGGTCGACCTCGCCATAGGTGAAGGCCAGCCCCCCACCCTCGATCGCGGGCGCATCGGGCTGCTCGGCGGCCCAGTGGTCGAGGATTTCGTCGAGGGTCAGGAACTGGTGCTGCGCGATCTGTGCCATGCTGGTGTCTCTCTCCCGGGGGGCATGTTTTTGCCCGAGAGATTAGCCTCGCAGCGCGCGCCGTCCAGCAGCGAATTTCAGCGAAAACGCCCCTGCCGCCGCGCCGCGGGCTCGCGGGCGATCAGCCAGATGCCGAGGCCGATCGGCCCGGCGAGGAAGGTCGCGAGCAGAATCGGCGCCTGAAGAAACCGCGAGACGCCCTTGGCGTCGGCATCGCGCGCGATCCACAGCCCGGCGAACAGATCGAAGGCGAGGTAATGCGTCCAGCCAATCGTCACCCCGCCGTCGCTGGCAAAGATCGAGCGGATGCCGAGGATAGTGGTGAAATCAGCCCCGCCCCCGCCAGGATTGGGAATGAGGCCGCTCACCACGCCGATCAGCCCGCATGCGTAAACGAGGCACAGCAGGCCGACTCCGAGATAGAGGATCGCCGAGAGCAGCGCGGGCCAGCGCGGGAGCAGGATCAGCGCGGTCCAGGCGGTCATCGCCAGCAGGTTCACGAAGTTGAACACCAGCGCCCAGTCCATCAGCCTGCCTCCTCCTCATGTGCCGCCGACTTGCGCCATTCGCGCGCGGCGCGGCGCATGGCCTCGTTGTCGTGGGTGAAGCGCCCGCCGGCGCGGCGCAGCGCAAGGCCGAGCGCGGCCTCGGCGACGAGCCCGGCATCGATCGAGCGGTATTGCTCCCACTTGCCCGACAGCAGCGGGTCGATCAGCGGCGCGGCGATCAGCGCGGCGCGCTCGGCGAAGCGCAGGTTGCCCTCGCGCTGCCCCCGGAGCAGGCCGGGGTGGAGGATGTCGAGCCGCTTGAAGCCGATCCGGCTCACCG
>NZ_JAMNXL010000025.1 GCF_023653175.1 Erythrobacter sp.
GGCAAGGCGCAGCCGACCGGGCGCCTTTCGTTCAGCTGGCCCGCTTCCTGCGAAGGTGCACCGCTCAATGGCGCAGAGGGCGCGCTCTTCCCGCGCGGCCATGGCCTTGGCTTTGCGGCGCCGCGCATCGCGCAGATCCCGCTCGACGAGACCTGCAACGCGCTGACGCAGGATACTGGCGCGGCGTGGTTCGCCAGCGGCAAGCTCGGGGCGCAGGTTCAGGCGCTGGCCGACAACGCGCTGCTCCCCGACCTGCGCGGCAGCGGCAACGGGATCGTCGCCACCGGCGTCGACCGCCGCGCGCAGGAGGATGCGCGGCGCATCGCCTTCGGCTCGGGCGCGAAGTTCTCGCTCACCGGCCCGGCGAGCGGCGCGGCGTTCCGGATCACCTATCTCGTCGCCAGCCGCCCGGCAGGGCCGGTCACGGTGACGGCGGGCGGCAAATCGCTCGACATCACGCAGGGGCTCTCGGTTGCCGAGGGCAAGGGCTGGCGCGAGATGGTGCTCACCGCAAAGTGCCTCGGCGAGGCGGGCGGCAAGCTCACCTTCGCCTCCGAGGCACCCTTCGCCTTCCAGATCGGCGAAGTCACCCGCGACGACAGCGCTGCGGGCGCGGAGTGCTCGTTCTAGCTGCGAACGATCCCGGCGAGCGGCTTGGCTCCCCGCCCGGGGAACAGCCGCGCCATCGCAAGGTCAGGGTCGAGCCGCATGTGCTCGGCCGCCGCCCCCGCCAGCAGGCTTTCGAGCGAGGTGGTGGGGGCCAGATCGCGGCCCTCGAACAGCTGGCGGTCGGCAAGGCCCGGCCAGTCGGCGATCACCCGTCCCCCGCGCACCCTGCCGCCCATCACCAGCGCCGCCGAGGCGGTGCCATGGTCCGAGCCGCCGGTGCCGTTGAGCCGCGCGGTGCGGCCGAACTCGGTCGCCACCACCACCAGCGTATCGGCCCAGGCGGCGCCCATCCCGGACTTGTAGGCCGCCAGCAGCGCATCGAGACCGCGCGCCGAACGGGCAAAGGCGCCGCGCTGGTTGGCATGGGTGTCCCATCCGCCCAGCTCGATCATCCCGATCCGCGCGCCCCCCGCATCGCGCATCAGCGAGGCGGCGAGTTCGCCTGCGGCGCTCGCATCGCGCAGGTTCTTCAGGCCATCGTCCTCAGCCATCGCCTTGGTCTCGAGCGCACGCGCCCATAGCGGGCCGAACTCGCTGTCGGTGGCATAGAGCTGGCTGACCCGCGCCAGCAGATCCTCGGAGGCCGCGGGCAGGGCCGAAGGCGCATAGTTGGACACCGGCGCATCGCCCCGCAGGGCGAGCGGCACGGCCTGCGCGATGGCGAGCGCGCGCAAGGGTGCCGGCGCGCCTTCATTGAGCAGCGCTGCCAGCCGGTTGAGCCAGCCGTCCTTGATGCTGTAGGGCACCGCTCCGCCCGTCTCGAGCAGGTTTTGCGCGTCGAAATGCGAGCGCTCGCGATAGGCGGTAGCGGCGGCGTGAACGAACAGCGCCTCGCCCGATTGCGCCATGCTGGCGACCTCGGCGAGCGCGGGGTGGACGGCAAAGAAGCTGCCGAGCCGCGGCGCGCCTTCGTAATCGGCGAGGCTCGCGCCGCGAAGGGCCTCGAACCCCGGGTCGCCGACGGGCGCGAGCATCGCCATCCCGTCGGCCGCGCCGCGCAGCAGCACGAACAGCAGGTTGCGGCTGCCCGCCCCTTGCGCAAAGGCGAGGCGGGGGAGGGCGAGGCTGCCTGCACCCAGCATCAGCGATCCGGCCAGCAGGCTGCGACGGTCAAGGGCGCTATTCATCGGGCTCATCTCCGCATCATTTCGGGCGAGACCAGCAGCAGCGCGAGCGCCTGGCTGCCGCTCTCGGCGCGGCTCAGCTGGGTGCGGGTCGCCTCGCCGAGCGCCCCGGGAAAAGCGGCTTCGGCGCGGGCGAGGACATCGTCGGCAGGGACATTGCCCGCGATCCGTTCCGCCAACTCGACCCGGCGCACCAGCGCATCGGGCCCGGCCCAGCTGGCAGCGAGGTCATCATAGCCCGCAGGCGAGGGCGCGCGCCATGGCACCTGGCCAAGTTCGTTCAGCGCGCCGACGATCCGCTGCGGGGGCAGCTTGCCGACACTGGTCAGGCGCATCGCGCCGATCAACCATTCGAAGGGCGTGCGGAACTTGACCGGCGCGGGCGTCCAAACCTCGGGCGCATCGATCAGCGTGGCGGTAAGGCTGGCGAGATCGCCGCCGGTCTTCAGAAAATCGGCCTCGAGCCGCGCCACCAGCGCGGGCGGCGGAGTGTCGCCGGCAAAGTGCCGCGCCAGCTTGGACGCGATGTGCCGTGCCGTGGCCGGATGCGCCGCCAGATCATTGAGGATCGCCAGCGCCTGCCCGGCCTCGCCTGCGGGATAGGTGCGGCCCAGCACCCGGCGCGCGCCGGGCTCGTGCACCAGCGCGACGAAAGCCGCGCCGCTTGGCTGATCCTCGGCGAAGCGGCCCACCCGGCCGATGCCCGGTACCGTCCACCCGGTGAGCGCGCGCGCGAGCTCGGTCACGTCCGCCTGCGTGTAGCCGCCATCGACGCCGAGCGTGTGCAGCTCCAGCACCTCGCGCGCGAGGTTCTCGTTGAGGCCGCGCGGGCGCTCCGGCTGATCCCCGCCGCGCCGCGCGCGCGCTTGCGCGAAGGGCGCATTGGGGCCGATCGACTGGAACTGGTCGAGATAAAGCAGCATCGCCGGATGCAGCACCGCGGCCTTGAGCATGTCGGCAAAGCGCCCGAGCACATGCGGGCGGATCGCGGTGAATTCATGCGGGCCAACTTCGAACTGTGTGCCGACCTTGCCCACCGATACGCTGAAATGGTTCGACCAGAAGTGCACCAGCCGCTCGATCATCGGGGCCGGGCTGGAGACCGCCAGCTGGGTGCGCGCGGCAATATCGCCCACCAGCACCTGCCGCGCTTCGGCCAGCTTGCTGCGATATTCGGGGGGAAGGCCCTCCAGCGCGGCGGCGCGGGGGTCGTCGGACGGGGCGGATTGTCCGGCCATCGCCGGGCCAGCCTCGGCCATGGCCCCGGCTAAGCGGCGATCCTGCCGCAGCGAACGCACCAGTTCGACCATCGCGCCGGTCTCCCCGCGCGAACGCATCCGTCCGGCAATCGCGGCCGGTGCCGGATCATAGGCGTCAAGCTGCGCGAGCAGATAGCGGCGCGGATCGGCCGGGGGGCTGTCCTTGGCGGAAATGCCGTAGCCGAAGCGGCTGAGGGCGATGCTCGGCCGGCTCATGCGGCGCTCGTGCGGGGCAGGGTCACAGGCATTGGGCAGCGTTCCTGATGGCAGCAAGGCGGCAGGCGGGAGTGTGCCGCCTTTCGCATTGTCAACGCATGAACATGCCCGGCCCTTCGCGCGATGACGCCATTTTTTCTAGGGCATCACGATCTCGAAGCCCTGCGGCATGAGGTCGAGGTTATCGACCAGCGCCTGAAGCGCGGCCTTGTCGCCGGTCACCTCGAGCCCGGCCTTCTCGAGCGCTGCGACCGGCTGCTTGAGGAACAGGAGCGCCAGCAGCATGGGGCGCGGGCCCTTGATGGTGACAGCGGGGCTGGCGGGCAGGGCGCCGACCCGACCGATCAGCGCCTGGCCGGTGATCTCGAGCGCGGCGCTCTCGCCCCGGTCGGTCAGCTCGATGCCGATGGTGATGCCCCGCGGGCCCGGCCTTTCGGGAGCGAAGCGGGTTGCGGCCGAATCGAGCAGTTCCTGCGTCGACAGGGCAGCGATGAGGTCGGTGGGCTGCACCGCCGCGGTTTGCGCGCGTCCGCGCCTGAGGTCACTTGCCGCGGCAAGGAACTGGTTGCGCCAGATCGCGCTTTCCGACTGGTAGCCCTGCTGTTCGTAGGACTGCGCCAGCAGCGCCTTGGCGTCAGCGTTGGCGGGCTCGGCGAAGACGAGGTTCTGCAGCAGGTCCGAGGCCCAGCGATAATCGCCCGCCGCCATCGCATTGCGCGCCAGCGCCAGCGTCCGCTCCGCACCGCCCAGTGCGTCGACCAGCTTCACGGCCCGCTCGACCGGCGGGTAGGCGTGGAGGTTGGCCGGGACGGCATCATACCAGCCGAGATAGAACTGGTAGATCGCCTTGGCGTTGTGGCTGATCGTCCCGTAATAGCCGCGGGTCGACCACTCCTGCGCGTTGCCCGGCGGGGGCGCGCTTTCCAGCGCCTCGGCGATTTCGGCCATGGTCTCGCCGCGGTTCATGCGGCGCACGGTCTGGTCGTGCAGCCAACGGTAATTGTCGCGCTGGGCGGCGAGCCACGCGGTGCCCGCCGCGCGGCCGAATACCGGCCAGCAATGGCTCGAGATCACCGTATCGGCTTGCGGCGCATAGCGGATGGCCGCCTCGTCGAGATAATGCGCCCAGGCCCGCGCATCGCGCACCTTGGCCCCGCGCGGGGTGAGGATGTTGTGCAGCGTGCAGGTGGCGATCTCGGCGGCGAGAAAGGTCTTTTCCGGCTGGATGAAGACGTTGAATTCAGCCGGAGCCTCGGTCCCTGAGACGATCTGGAATTCGAGCGTCACGCCGTCGACGACGCGGGTCTCGCCGGTGGCGGCGATGGTGTCGGTCGGCGGGATCAGCGAGAGCGTGCCGATCGATAGCCCCATGCCGATACCGCTCCCCATCTGTCCGGTCGCGCCGGGGGTGAGCCCGGTGCCGAACTGGTAGGCCGCCCGCCGTGCCATCGCGCCCCCGGCGATGACGTTCTCGGACGTGGCCTCCTCCATGAATCCCTCGGGCGCGATCACGGCGACGCGGCCGGCCTTGACCTCGGCCTCGTCCACCACCCCGCGCGCGCCGCCGAAATGGTCGCCATGGCTGTGCGAATAGAGCACCGCGCTGACCGGCCGCGCGCCGAGCGCCGCGTTGACCAGTTCCATCGCCGCGCGCGCCGCCTCGATGCTCGTGAGCGGGTCGATGATGATCCAGCCGGTGCTCCCGCGGATCACGGTCATGTTCGCAACGTCGAACCCGCGCACCTGCCACACGTTCTTCGTCACCTCGAACAATCCGTGGCGCTTGAGGTGCGTCATGTGCCGCCACAGCGAGGGGTTGACCGTATCGGGCGCAGGGCCGGTGACGAAGGCATAGGCATCGAGGTTCCAGACCGGCTTGCCGTTGGGAGCGAGGATCACCGGATCCGGCCTCGTCGCCAGAAAGCCGCGGGCGGCGTCGGCGGCATCTCGGGTGCCTTCGGGCGGCAGGGTCTGGGCGGCGGCGCGCTGTTCGCTGCGGGTTGCCTCGCTGGCCGGAGCAGGGACGCCTTGCGCCGCTCCCGTGCTGGCGGCGACGACGAGAGCCAGCGCCGCGGCGGCGCGCAAGCTTGCGGTGTTCATATGTGCATTACCCCTCTTCTCCCGCGCCCGTGATGCCCGCGTGCGGGCGCGGTTTCAAGCGGGGGCGGGCAGGCGGGGCAGGGAGGCATCTTCCTACATTCATAATATGGAACGTTTGCAACCAAAGATTGAATTTTTCCGATTGAGTTCCCGCCGCTACCAGACAGCACCTCTCCTGTTTCGCCTTCGCAAAGGACCTGGCGCATGGATCAGACAAGCCCGATTTCGGACGCCCCTGTGCTCGCCCCGAGCGCGCCTGTCCGGCCGCAGCTGACGCTGGTCGAGGCGCGCTTCCGGCTGGTTCATCCGGCCGGGGAGATACCGGAGGAATGGCGCACGGCGCTTGGTGCGCTGCTCGGCTGGGTCGGGATTGCGGCCGAGATCGTCCCCGCCGAGCAGCCGCGCGGCCTCAAGCGTTTCGCCGACTGGAGCATGCCCGGCGCCGCGCCCCTGTTTGCGCCCTGGCTCGGCTGGAGCCCGGCCGCTTTCCAGCACGGCGGGCTTGCGAGCCTGCCGCAGGCGCAGTTCGTCGTCAGCTACCTGGTCGATCACCCGCGCGGTGCGGCGCCCGGGCTCGGCGGGCTCGACCTCATGCTGATGAGCCCGCATCCCGCGCAGTGCATCGCCGAGGACGCGGGCGAGGTGCCCGTGCCGCGCGCGGGCGTGCTCGCCGCGATGATCCGCGCTGCCCGCGCGCAACCGCGCGAGCGGCTCGCGATCATCGTCACCGCCCGCCAGCGCAACGCGGTCGCCACGCGCCTGCTTGCTGTGGGGAAAGGGCTGACGGGCACGGGGCTTACAATCGACCTGCTCACACTCGAAGACGCGCTGCCGCCGTTGATGGCGGCGCGCGCGCCGTGGGATGCGGTGATCGCCATGCCCGATCTGCGCAGCACGGTGTTCACGCTGCTGAGCCATGCCAGCGGCGTGCGCCGCGCCTGGCCGATGCTGTGGTTTGCGGGCGAGGGGCCCCGCGCGCTGCGGCTGGTCACCAGCGAGGCGCCGGGCGAGGGCGCGAGCCGCCTGCCGCTTTATGCGGCTGCGCTGATCCACACCCTCGCGCTGACCCTCAATGCCGCGGGAGCCGGAGGCCCCGCCGCGCGGCTGCACGAGGCCTGGGCCCTGCTGCGCGACAGCGGGGTGACCACGCCCGGGCACGGCCAGAGCGGCGCGCCCTATGCCAGCGAAGTCGCCGACAGCGCCTTTGTCGCAATGCTGTGCCGGGGCGAAGCGGTCAGCAAGCGACCGCAGCGTCCGTGGCGCGCCTTGCAGAATGACAAAAATGCAAGCGCCGGGAGCCAAACCTCCCATTTGCGCGTTATCTCATCACATGAAAACATCACAACGGGCTAAAGGGGCACCATCATGCCAAGTCGTAAGGTTGTCGCCACTGAACTGGCCCATGTGCTGCGGCAGATTTCGCACCCTGATCGCATCCGCCTGCTCTTGAAGCTGCAGGCGGGCGAGCAGACCGTGAACGAGCTTGGCGATCTGCTCGAGATTTCGCCGACCCGCGTGTCGCAGCATCTGGGCGTGCTGCGCGCGGTCGCGCTGGTCGAGACCCAGACCCGCGGCCAGCAACGCGTCTACAGCCTCGCCCAACCGGAGCTTGCGCATTGGCTGATCGAAGGGATCGACTTCATCGGCCACCGGCTGAGCCGCGCGACCCCGCTCGATCTCCAGAATGCCAAGCAGTTGTGGCAGGCCGAAGGGGCCGAGCCGGTCATCTGACCGGCCCGCCCGCAGGGCCGGTTCAGGCGGCGGGACGCACCATCAGGCCGGGAATCTCGGTCTTCTCTTCCGAGCGGCGGCCATAGCGCTCGACCAGCTCGCTCCATTCGACCACCAGCGACCCGCCCGTCGACTGGTGCAGCTTCTCCCACGAGGACAGCATTTCCAGGCAGGCGTGGTCGATATAGTCGAGCTTCTCGACATGGATGTGCACTTCCGACCCGAAAGGTGAACTCTCGAGTGCCTGGCCGAGCTGCGGGATCGAGAAGAAGGTGGCAGAGCCGGTCATCCACAGGTCGACGCGGTTGGTCTCAGCGTCATGCTCGCGCCGGATCTCGAGGTGCGAGAAGGTGTAGACCAGCTTCGCGGTCGCCAGCACGAAGCCGAGGATCACGCCGGTCAGGAGGTCGATCGCCACCACTCCGATCAGCGTCGCAAAATAGATGACCAGCTCCTGGCGGCCGAACTCGGCGATCTTGCGGATCTGGGCGACGTTGACCAGCTTGTAGCCGGTATAGACAAGGATCGCGGCGAGCACCGAGGTCGGAATCTCGTTGAGCACGAAGGGGAAGGCAACCACCGCCAGCAGCAGCCACCCGCCGTGCATGATCGCCGAGAAGCGCGTCGTCGCCCCGGCCTCGACATTGGCGGCAGAGCGCACGATCACCCCCGTCATCGGCAGCGCGCCGAGGCCGCCGCAGATCATGTTGCCGATTCCCTGTGCGCGCAGTTCCTTGTCGTAATCGGTGCGGGTGCCGACGTGCATCTTGTCGACCGCGGTCGCGCAGAGCAGCGTCTCGGCGCTGGCAACGAAGGCGAAGACGAGGCCGAGGGTGAGGATATCGGGGTTGGTGATCCCCGCGAAGGCCTCTGCCGTCGGGATGTTGAGCCCGCTCGCCAGCGTTTCGGGCAGCATCACCAGCGTGATCGGCAAGGCGAAGGCGATGGCAAAGGCGGTGCCGACGATCACGCCGAGCAGCGGGCCCGGGATCAGAGCGAGCCTCTTGGGCTTGAACTGGTTCCACAGCACGATGGTGGCGATGGTCACGATCCCGGCCATAGCAGCAAGGTGGTGCACCGAGCCGTCGACCGGGAAGACCTTCATGACCGCCTCGGGGATCGCGGCGATGTTGAGCAGGCCATTGGCGCGCGGCGCATCGTCGAGCATCACGTGGAGCTGCGAGGCGAAGATCAGCACACCGATCCCCGCCAGCATCCCGTGGATCACCGAGGGCGAAATCGCCCGGAACCACTGGCCGAGCTTCAGCACGCCCGCAAGCAGTTGCAGCGCGCCCGCGATCAGACCGACCACGCCGAGCATGATCAGCCCGTGTTCCTGCACCAGCTGGTAGACCAGCACCGCCATGCCGGCCGCCGGGCCGCTGACCTGCAGCGGCGATCCGGCGAGCGCGCCCACCACCAGCCCGCCGACGATCCCGGTGATCAGGCCGAGCGCCGGAGGGGCCCCGGACGCGATCGCGATCCCCATGCACAGCGGCAGGGCGACCAGAAACACCACGATCGAGGCAAGAAAGTCGCGGCCGAGCACGGCTGACGTCGGACGTTCGGAAGAGGCGGCGAGCATGGGGAGAGGCTCCGGTGCAAAAAGGGCGGGTTTAAGGGGGTGGACGCGCCGGATCAGCAGACGTGACTGTGGAGCACGGCCTCGGCCATGTCGGCGGCATAGCGCTCCTCGACCGAGACCCAGGTCATGCTCGCCTCGTCATAGGCGGACACCTCGCCGGTCTTGATGTCATAGACCCAGCCGTGGAGCGTCACCGCCCGCTGCGCCAGCGCGACCGCAACCGTGGGGTGGGTCTTGAGGTGCTGCAATTGCAGGATGACGTTCTGCTCGAGCAGCATCCGCATCTTGGCCTCGGGGTCGAGCCCGGCGCCCATCGCCTCGGTGATGTCGACCGCGCCCTGCGCGTAGCCCAACCATTCGCGCACATGCGGCAGGGTGGTGAGCCCCGCGCGGTTCATCGCGCCCTTCATCGCACCGCACTCGGTGTGGCCGCAAATAACGATATGCGGGATCTTGAGCGCGCCGATCGCGAATTCGATCGAAGCGGTCATCCCGCCGGTCTGGTTGGTGTGCGGGGGGACGATGTTGCCCGCATTGCGGCAGATGAACAGCTCGCCCGGATCGGTCTGGGTGAGCATCGCGGTCTCGATCCGGCTGTCCGAGCAGGTGATGAACAGTGCCTCGGGGCTCTGACCGGTGGCGAGCCGTTCGAACAGCTCTGCCTTCTCGGGGAAGACCTCGCGCTGGAACTTGACCACGCCTTGAGCGAAATGGGGCATTGCAACGATCCTTTCAGTGGGGGTTCCGGTCCGGCACGCCCCACAGGGCGCGCGCGGTGTCGATATGGTCGGCATCTTCCAGCCGTTGGCGGATGTCGATGAAGGGCAGGGCGTCGAGCACCCATTCGGCGAGATGCGGGTGGGAAAGACGATAGAAGTGGTTGCGCCCGTCGCGGCGTTCCTCGACCAGCCGCTGGGCGCGCAGCAGCGCGAGGTGCTGCGAGACGCGGGTGGCGGGCAGGTCGAGCGACTGGGCGATCCCGGTCACGTCCTTTTCGCCGCCACGCAGATCCTCGATCAGGCGCAGCCGGTCGGCATGGGCGAGCAGGCGGAACAGGTCGGCGAGTTCACGCGACACGATGAGCCGGCTCGGCATGTCCCTCTCCCTATACCTGCAAAAGTTCGCAGGCTTGCAAATGAGAAGTTATGCACATTCAAAACTTACGTCAAGTGCAGAGGACACGGCCCACGCCCTCCCGGCTCCCCCTACAGCTTCTTGTGCAATCCGATGGGTGACAGGCTGCGTAATGTGTGGTGTCAGGGGCGCCTTCCACCCACCCGCAACAGGACAGGGACGACACAGACATGAATTTCGAGCTCGATCACGAACACCAGATGCTCAAAGAGCTCGTCGGCAAGTTCGTGCGCGATCAGCTGATGCCTTACGAGGCGAGCGTCATTGCCCGCGAGAATGTGGGGCAGGGTACCTATCTCACCCCCGAAGAGACCGCCAAGGTCGATGCCGTCAGCCGCGAGCTCGGCCTGTGGGGCCTCGATGCACCCGAGGAAGTGGGGGGCATGAACCTGCCGATGGTGGCGATGGTCGGCGTCTCCGAGGAGCTCGGCAAGACCGTCGTCCCCTATTACCTCCCGCCGGATTCGCCAAACTTGCGCATGCTGATGGTCGCCGCCGACGAGCGCCAGCGCGCGGCCTATCTCGAACCCTATGTCCGCGGCGAGACGATCAGCGCGATCGGCATCTCCGAGCCCGGCGCGGGCGCCGACCCGCAGGGGATGCGCACCACGGCCGTTCAGGACGGCGACGACTGGATCATCAACGGCCGCAAGATCTGGATCACCAAGGGCGCGGAAGCCGATTTCACGATCCTCATGGCGGTGACTGACAAGAACCCCAATGGCCGCAACGGCATGTCCGCCTTCCTCGTCGACAAGGGCACGCCCGGCTTCAACGTCACCCGCAAGATTCCGATGATCGACGGGACGGCGACTTATGAAATCGCGCTCGAGGATTGCCGGGTGCCGGGCTGGAAGCTGCTCGGCAAGCGCGGACAGGGCTTTGCGCCGATGCAGGTGCGGCTGGGCACGCGGCGGATCGAGATGGCCTCGTGGTCGATCGGCATGGCGCAGCGCGCGCTCGACATGATGATCGACTACGCGCCGCAGCGCACGACCTTCGGCAAGCCACTCTCGGCGCGCCAGACGGTGCAGAACTGGATCAGCGATGCTGCGACCAAGATCCACGCGATGCGGCTGATGACCTATGACTGCGCATGGAAGATCGACGAGGGCCGCGACACCCGCAGCGAGATCTCGATGATCAAGAGCTTCTGCACCGAGAGCGCCTACGAGATCGTCGACCACGCGATGCAGCTTTACGGCGGCATGGGCATGACCCGCGAGCTGCCGCTTTACCTCATGAGCAACAAGCTGCGCACCATGCGCATCTATGACGGCCCGAGCGAGATCCACAACTGGGTGGTCGCGCGCGGGTTGCTGGGCACCTACGAGTAGAAACGCCAAGGGGCGGGGCGGCCTTGAAGCCGCCCCGCCCCCTGCGGTGCCCGTCGGGCTATCCTCCGAACTTGCCGCGCAGGCCGAGGTAGAAGAACCGCCCGCGCACACCGATCGGCCGCACCAGCGAGGCGAGGTAGGGCTCGCGGTCGGTGAGGTTGTTGACGCCGCCGTAGAAGCTGAAGTTGTCGGTCACATCGTAGCTGGCGAAGACATCGTGAACCAGCGAATCCCCGGTGTCGCGCTGCGAGAGCGGAACGAGGGTGTTGTCCGGCCGCACCACCACTTCGCCGCCATCGATCGCGACGTCGACGACCTGGATGTTGGTGATCCCCGGCGCAAGCTGGCTGCTCTCGAAGCGCCCGGTCCAGCCGATACGGCCCCGCTCGAGCTTCCAGGTGACGCCGAAATTGGCGATCCATTCCGGGTTGCCGAATTCGCCGAGGTTGTCGTTGTCGATCGCCTGCGAGGTCAGATCGAGCTCGGCCTGGAGCGGATCGGTGCTGCTCGTTCCCGGGGTCGCCGAGAAGATCGAGGTGTCTTCGAGGAAGCGGGTGCCGGTCACTGACAGGTCGAACGAACCCAGGCCTTCGCCGAAGGGCTCGTCGACGGTGTAGGTCACCGCAAAGTCGATGCCGCGCACCGCCAGCGAGCCGAGGTTGACGTTGCCGGCGGTGAAGAAGTCGATCACGCCGGTGGTCGCGTTGCGGGTGATGGCATCGCAGAACTGGTTGTCGGTGCTGGGCAGGTCGACGCAGGCCGCCGCGATCTGCAGGCCGGTGAGCGACCCCACTGCGCTGGTGATCTCGATGTCGTAGTAGTCCGCGATCACGCTGAGGCCATCAAGGAAGCCGTTGGGCTGCCACACCAGACCGGCCGTGAAGGTCTTGGCCTCTTCCTCTTGCAGGTTGGGGTTGCCGCCGGTGATGCCCGGACGGAAGGCCGAGGCGAACTGGGCAGGGTTGAACCCGGCCGGCACGAATTCGAGGCAGTTGGCAGGACGGAAGGAGCTGCCCGAATTGACGTTTGCCGCAGCGCAGGGGTCGGCGAGCAGGCCGATCGTTGCCGCGCGCACCGGGCCGAACAATTCGGCAAGGTTGGGCGCACGCACCGCGACCGAATAGGTGCCACGGAACGACAGCGTCTCATGCGGCTTGTAGCGGCCGCCCACGGTCCACGCGAGCGTCTTGCCGATCGTGTTGTAATCCGAATAGCGGATCGCGCCGTTCAGCTCGAGCAGGTCGACGAACTTCATGTCGGCCAGCAGCGGCGTGCGCAGTTCGCCGAAGACTTCGGTGACCTCGATCGAGGGGTCCTGGAAGCTCGGATCGGGCGAGGGCCGCACCGGCGAGCCGCTCGAGACGACGCCGCTGGTGATGCCGGGCGAATTCTGCAACGGCGAGGGGGTGAACAGCGAGGTGTCCTTGCGGTATTCGAAGCCCACCGCAAAGCCGACCGGGCCGCCCGGCAGCTCGAAGAACTCCGCCGTGTCACCGGCCAGCGAGCCGAGCAGCTGCTGCTGGGTGAGGATCGTCGAGTTGACGATATCGACGAAGGCGAAGTCCGCGCCCGCGCCGTTGATCGAGTCGGGACCGAAGATGTTGATCGGCGCGCACACGCCGGTGCGCGGCGTGAAGCTGATCGCGCGGCCGGTCCCGTCGGGGTTGCGCGGCGGACGCGGGAAGGGCGAGACGCCCGGCGCGGTGCCGTCAAGCTCGGAGCGGCAGATGATGTCGCCGGCCTGCGCGTTGTTGGGGTTGATCTGGATCGACTCGCCCCCCCGGATCGCGCTCACCGTGCGGTTGTTGGCGCGGAACGCGGCAAGGTTGCCACTGGTCAGCGCGATCGCGTCGATGGCGTAGAAATAGCGGTCATCCAGACGGGTGTTCTTGAACACCGATTCGACCTCAGTGCGGCCGTAGTTGTAGGACAGTTCCCACTTCCACCCGAGCTTGTCGAACTCGCCGCGCAGGCCCGTCACGAAGCGGATCGTGGTGCGCTCGGTGTTCTCGGTCGGCAGGACATCGATATCCTGGATGTCGCGCGACATCACGATCACCGGGCTCTGGCCGAGACCCTGGAGCGTGGTGATCTGGTTGCGCAGCGCGGTCGGGATGAAGGGGTTGTCGAGCCGGATCGGGATGTCGTCGTTGAACGGCGTGCCGGTCGCATCGACGCCGTCCGTGAAGGCGTACTTGCCCTCGAAGAAGGCGGTGATGCCGGGGGTGACCTCGAAATCGGCACCGGCGCTGAACACCAGCTGCTCGAGCTCGGGCAGGATCAGCTCGTTGACGTTGGCGCCGATCCCGTCACCGCCCGAGGCGCTGAAGGCATCGACGAAGGTGCCCGCGTTGAAGGCGCGCAGACTGGTGCCGTCGAACACCTGGGCGATGGGGATGTTGGTGCCGGGCAAGGTCGGCACCGAGCCGTTGGCATTCAATGCGTTGACCGCATCGAAGGCGCTCGCAAAGCCGTTGTCGATGGCGATGATCCCGAAGCGGCTCGAGACCGGCAGGGTGACGTTGGGATAGAAGGCCTGGCTCGGTCGCTGGCCGGCGGGCAGGCCGTAATCGGCATCGGTGAGGCCGAGCAGGTCAAAGATCGCCTGATTGGCAAAGCCGAGGCCGAAGATGCCGGTGCCCGCAAAGTCGCGCTCGAAGGCGCGCAGCGGCTCCTGCTTGGAGTAATCGACCGAGAACACCGCGCTGCCGCGCCCGTCGGCGAATTCGCCGCCGCCCGCAAGGCTGACCGAGTAGTTCTCGGCATCGCCCTCACCCGAGATGCCGCCCTGGCCGTTGAATTCGAGCCCGTCGAAATCGCGGCCCGAGCGCAGCGTGAAGTTGACGACGCCCGAGACTGCGTCCGCGCCGTAGATCGACGAGGCGCCGCCGGTGAGCACTTCGACGCTCTTGATGCGCCCCTGCGGGATCGCGCCGATATCGACCGCGGCCGAACCGCCGGTGCCGGGCACGTGGCGGCGCCCGTCTTCGAGCACCAGCGTGCGGACCGAGCCGAGCTGGCGCAGGTTCAGGAGGCTGAGGCCGAGGTCGGAGCTGTCGCCCGCGGCGGCCTGGTTGACCGAGTCGATGCCCGGCAGCGAGCCCTGCAGCGCCGGGATCTGGCGCAGCTGCGTGGCAAGGTCCGCCTGCCCGCTCAGCGCGATATCTTCGGCGCCCACCACGGTGATCGGGCTGGTGCTCTCGGTCGTGGCGTCGATCGCGATGCGCGAACCGGTGACCACGATCGCCTCGCCCGGCTCTTCGGGCTCGACCTCGGCGGCGGCGAGGTCCTCGGCGGTGATTTCGTCCTCGGCGGCGCTCGCCTGCGCGGGCATCAGGCCGGCGATCAGCAGCGCGGCGGCCAGAGCGGGAAGCGACGACGACTGGAGAGAGAGCTTGGGTGTGCGCATGTTATGTCCTCGCGTAAGATGGTCGGGACAGGGACTGGAACCGCGTTTTTTGCGGTGCCGGGCCGTGCCGTAGTCGCAAGGTGCGCCGTCTTTCGGGCAAGAGCCCCCGAGGCGCATCCTGTGCGGTCCTTCCTGCGCGAGGCCAGATGTCAGAGTTTGCGGCCCCTGATCGTCTGCCCCCAGACGAATGTTGCGCCAGTGATCTGGCTGCAGGTATTCGGTATTACGATCCGGCCATTTCGTGGTTAGTGGCCATTCGACGTAGTTTGTTGCGCGCCGGGCAAGGTGTGATGGAATGGCAACAGGCCCTGGCGCCATCGCCAATTTGCAGGGCTGGCGCGCGCGCGCGGCTCTGCTAGCACCCGGGCATGAGCGATTGGACGACGGCGGCGCAGGCGGCACTTGGGGCGGCGCGGGACTATTCGGAACAGGTGCGGCAGGCGGTGGCGGCGGTGGTCGCCCCGCAAGGCACGCCAGATTCAGCCCTGCTGACGCGCGAACAGCACCGCGTCCACGGTTTTGCCTGGGTTGCGGCCAGCATCGCCGCGCTCGAGGCGACCGCCGACTGGGCGGCGCGCGCCGAACGGGCAGGGCGGTTCGGGCCGGCCGAGGAACTCACCTTGCGCATCGGCTTTGGCGAATATCTCGCGCAGATCGCTTACGGCCTGCCGATGAGCGCGCAAGAAGTTGTCCGTCCCGCAGCACTCGGCAGCGCGGAGACCGCGCGCGCGCTGGCCGCGCATCCGGCGGTAGCGCGCTTCCTCGCCGAGGGCAGCACGCCCGAAACCCGCAGCCTCCTTGCCGCATTGCTGGCGGAGGGCGTGCGGCCTGACGAAGGGCTGGGCGATGAGGCGCTCGACCTTGTCCGCGACCAGATGCGCAGCTTCACGGCCACCGCGATCACGCCCCACGCGCATCACTGGCACCTTGCCGACGCGCTGATCCCGGACAGCGTCATCGCCGAGATGGCGGCGCTCGGCGTGTTCGGCGTGTGCATCCCGGAAAGCCACGGCGGGCTCGGCCTCGGCAAGCTGGCGATGGCGGTGGTCTCGGAGGAATTGTCGCGCGGGTGGATCTGCGCAGGCTCGCTCGGCACCCGCTCGGAAATCGCGGGCGAGCTGATCGCCGAGAACGGCACGCCTGAACAGAAGGCCAAATGGCTTCCGCGCATCGCCGACGGATCGTGCCTGCCGACCGCGGTCTTCACCGAGCCCGACACCGGGAGCGACCTTGCCGCGGTGCGCACCCGCGCCGCGCAGGCCGCAGACGGCAGCTGGCGGGTGACCGGGGCGAAGACCTGGATCACCCATGCGGCGCGCGCCGACCTCATGACGATGCTGGTGCGCACCGATCCGGCGGTGCCGGGCTATGCGGGCCTCTCGATGCTGCTGGCGCACAAGACCCGGGGCACGGATGGCGCGGCGTTCCCCGACGCCGGGATCGAGGGCAGCGAGATCGCGGTGCTCGGCTATCGCGGGATGAAGGAGTATGCCCTGGGCCTCGATGGCTTTGTGGTGGCTGCGGACGGCCTCCTCGGCGCGCGCGAGGGGCAGGGCTTCAAGCAGCTGATGCGCACCTTCGAGGGCGCGCGCATCCAGACCGCCGCGCGCGCGGTGGGGGTGGCGTGGAACGCCTTCGACCTGGCGCTCGATTACGCGCTGGGCCGCAAGCAGTTCGGCGAGGCGCTGACCGCATTCCCGCGCGTCGCCGACAAGCTCGCGCTGATGGCGACCGAGACAGTGATGGCGCGCGAGCTCACCTATGCCGCGGCGCGCGCCAAGGATTCGGGCGCGCGCTGCGATATCGAGGCGGGGATGGCCAAGCTGCTCGGCGCGCGTGCGGCGTGGGGGGCGGCGGACAATGCGGTGCAGATCCACGGCGGGAACGGCTACGCGATGGAATATCCGATCAGCCGGGTGCTATGCGATGCGCGCATTCTCAACATCTTCGAAGGCGCTGCCGAGATCCAGGCGCAGGTGATCGGGCGCGGGCTGCTCGCCGGGCAGGCGCGCGCCGCTGCGGCGGCCTAGAGCACGCGGCGGAAGGGCACTTCTGGCAGCACCGCGCGCATCGGATCGGGCAGCACGGCGCTCTTCAGATCGACATGGCGCGGACGGTCGCCCCGCAGCGTGAAGATGCGCCGCACCCGCGCGACCAGATCGGCCGGCTCGAAGGGCTTGGAGACGAAATCCTGCGCGCCCGCATAGATCGCCTGCAACTGGTCCTGCTCGCCGTTCATCGCGGTGAACATCATCACCGGCAGATCGTAGAGCACGCTCGAGCGCCGCAGCCGGCGCAGCAGGGTCATGCCGGACTCGCCCGGCATCGCCTGATCGAGCAGCAGCAGATCGGGGCGCTTCTTCTGCACGCAGGTCCACGCCGCCGCAGCGCTGGTCACCCAGCCGCAGGCATAGCCTGCATCGATCAGCACTTCGCTCGCGAGTTCCGCGATCAGTTCGTCGTCATCGGCAATCAGGATGCGGGCCATGGGTGGGTATCGTCCGGGCTGGTGTTGGCAAATGCCGGATTAACCAAGCAGGTGTTGGGGCGGGCCTGCCGGGCCCCTCCGGAGCAATCCCTAAGGCGGGCAATGCGCCGGTTGTCGCGCGGTGGTAGCGTGGTCATGGCCATGCCGTAGCTGCGTCTTGCCCCTGTCCCGGGGCACTGTAAGGGTCGCGTCCCATGACCAGCGATTCTCCTCAGGCTGTTTCCAACAGCGCCCGCATCGGCCCGTTCTATGTCACGCAAGGCATTCATAATCTTCGCGATTATGGCGGCTATGCGGTGCCCGGCGAGGGCCGCGTGCGCACCGGGGTGCTGCTGCGCTCGGGCCAGCACATGGAGGCGTCGGACGGGGATCTGGCGCTGTTGGAAAAGCTGGATATCCGCACCGTGATCGACCTGCGCGGCACCAGCGAGCGGGAGGGTTTTCCATGCAGACGCCATGCGAACTTCGCCGCGCAAGTGATTGCCTATGATGGGGAAACCACGAACTCGCCGCCGCATGAAGGTGGGGGTGGCCAGATCGTCATGACCGCCGAAAAGGCGCGCGAGCGGATGCTCGCGGTCTACACCCGCATGCCGGTCAACCCCGCGATGATCTGGGTTTTCCGAGAATATTTCAATGCCTTGGATGCCAATGAGGGGGGCAGCCTCGTCCATTGCTTTGCCGGCAAGGACCGCACCGGGATCGCGGCAAGCCTGCTGCTCCACGTCCTCGGCGTGCACCATGACGATGTGGTCGGCGAATTCCTCCTGACCAACGAAGCGCCGACCCGCGCGATCCTCGAGCGCCAGTCGCTCCCCCGGATGGAGGCGCATTACGGCACGATTCCGCCTGACGCCCTGCACAACCTGATGGGCGTTCTGCCCGAATATATAGAGACTTACATCGCGAAGGTGACAGCCGATCACGGCTCGCTCGATGCCTACCTTGAGACAATCTTAGGTGTGGATGGCCCAAGAAAAGAGCGTCTGCGCGCCAAGCTCGTGGCGTGACAATCGCGCGGCCAAACCCCATATCGCGTTTTTGAGAATTCCGACCGAGGGACCCCAGACATGGCCACCCACACCACCAAGATGCTCATCATCGGCTCCGGCCCGGCAGGCTATTCGGCTGCGATCTATGCCGCTCGCGCGATGCTCGAGCCGATCGTCGTCCAGGGCCTTCAACCCGGCGGCCAGCTGACCATCACCACCGATGTCGAGAACTATCCCGGTTACCGCGACGTGGTGCAGGGCCCGTGGCTGATGGAAGAGATGCGCGCCCAGGCCGAACATGTCGGCACGCGCATGATCTGGGACACGATCGTCACGGTCGATCTCGAACACGGCTCGCCGTTCCGTGCGATCGGCGACAGCGGGGATGAATATATCGCCGATTGCGTGGTGATCTGCACGGGCGCGCAGGCCAAGTGGCTGGGCGTCCGGGGCGAGCAGGCACTGGGCGGCAAGGGCGTTTCGGCCTGCGCAACCTGCGACGGGTTCTTCTACCGCGGCAAGAAGGTCGCGGTGATCGGCGGGGGCAACACCGCGGTGGAAGAGGCGCTCTACCTTACCAACCACTCCGACAACGTGACCCTGATCCACCGCCGCGACAGCTTGCGCGCCGAGAAGATCCTGCAGGAGCGGTTGTTCGCCAATCCCAAGATCACGGTGCTCTGGAACAAGGGCGTCGACAGTTTCGAGGCGGGCGCAAACGGCATGCTCCACCACCTCGCGCTGACTGACACCGTGACCGGCGAGACCTCGACGCTCGAGACCGACGGCGCCTTTGTCGCGATCGGCCATGCGCCCGCGACTTCGCTGTTCGTCGGCAAGCTGCCGATGGACGAAAGCGGCTATCTGCTCACCGAGCCCGGCACGCCCAAGACCGCAATCCCGGGCGTCTTTGCCGCCGGCGACGTGACCGACCACGTCTACCGTCAGGCGGTGACCGCGGCTGGGATGGGCTGCATGGCGGCGCTCGACGGAGAGCGCTGGCTGGCGTCGCGCGCGCACGCCGTGCAGCAGGCCGAAGCCGCGGAGTAGGATTTTCCCAACCCCTAGCCCCTCCCGCTTGCGGGAGTGGCTAGGGGAGGGCACGAGGTTCAGAACACCGCAATCCCGGCGTGCAGGATCAGCGCCATCAGCACCAGGCTCGACAGCGCATAAAGTGCAAACCGGATGATCACTCGGTTGATCGTCGCCTGCACGATGGAGTGCGCCACCCGCAATCCCACATAGGCCCAGGCGAGCATGGTGTTGAACCCGTCTCCCTGCCCGATGATCGCCAGCACGATCGCGACCGCATAGAATAGCGTCGGGGATTCGTGCAGGTGGTTGAAGTTGTCCGCCTTCCAGCTGACAGTGTCGGGCAGCTTGGCGCGCAGGCTTGATGCCTCGCCACCGACGAGGTTCTTGGCGTCGATCCCGGCCTTGTTCATTGCCGGGATGCGGGTGGCGTACATCCACAGCCACATAACCATGGTCCACGCCAGCAGCGCAACGACGGGTTGAAGAATGTCCATTCCGATCATGATCGTCTCCTTAAGCCGGAAGCGCCGAGGGGTCGGCGAGCAGCGTCACCATCACCGCACGCAGTGCCAGCGCCACCAGCACCAGGGTGGAGGTGATGAACAGCAGGAACCGCACCGGCACCTTGTTGACGGTCGCCTGCCAGATCGAATGGAGGATCCGCAAGGCGACATAGGCCCAGGCGAGACCCACATCCACGCCGCCTGCGCCCATCACCGCCAGAATCACCACTGCCGGGTAGAACACTGTCGGCTGCTCGACGAGGTGCGCATAATTGTGCGCGGGCCAGTTGGCCTTTGGGTCGAGCACGCCTTCCAGGTCCTGCCCGCGCCCGCCCGGTCTTGTCCCGAGGTCGATCCCGGCCTTCTTCAACGCCGGCAGGCGCACGCCCGCCATCCAGAAACACATGACGAGCGTCCACACCACCAGCACGGCGGCGGGCGCGAGCATTTGCGCTTGCATCGATTGATCCCCTTCGAGAGCCACTCTCTGGCGCACAGACTGCGGGGGGCGTAATGGATTGTCAAACGCAACCTACCTGCGAGCCTGCCGCGCCATGCACCTTGTCCACGATCCCGCCGCTCCGCCCGCCGAGGCGATCGCCTTCGACGACTTTCTCAGGGTCGATATCCGCGCTGGCCGCATCATCCGCGCCGAGCCTTTCCCCGAGGCGAGGAAGCCCTCGCTCAAGCTCACCATCGACTTCGGCCCCGGCGTGGGCGTGAAGCGCTCCTCGGCGCAGGTCGCGGCGCTCTATGCGCCGGAGGAGCTCGAGGGGCGGATGGTCGCCGCGGTGGTCAACTTCCCGCCGCGCCAGATCGGCAAGTTCATGTCCGAGGTGCTGACGCTGGGCTTTCCGGACGCGGAAGGGCGGGTGGTGCTGTTCCAGCCCGACAGCGCGGTGCCGCCGGGCGCGCGGCTGTTCTAGCCGGCCGCCACGATCGCGATGTCCAGGATATCCGCTGACCGGCCGGTCACCACGGTGATCGGCTCGCCCAGCACATCGCCTGCCACCGTGATCGGTGTCAGCGTGCTGTTGCCATTGCCAACGATATAGGCAGTGGCTCCATCGGGCGTGAAGCCGATCCAGTGCGGCTGCGACTTGTTGACGAGATGGATCGGCGCACCCACCGTCGCAGGATTGGCGCTGAGATCGAGGCGGACCACCGCATCGATGTGATCCCCGGCAATCGCGATATAGGCAAAGCTGCCGTCGGGGCTGCGCTCGATCTGGATCGGCGGTCCGGGCAAGGCGATGGCGGCCCCGGGGGTGTTGGTGGCAACATCGATCGGCGTAAGGCTGCTGCTGCCCTTGTTGGCGACATAGGCCGTGGTGCCGTCCTTGGTGAAGGTCACCCAGTTCGGGTTGAGCCCCACCGGAATCGACGGCAGGACGGTGCCCGAGGCGCCGTTATCGGTCACCTCGATCGGGGTCACGCTGCTGCCAGCCGGGTTGTCGGTCTGCCAGTTCGCAACGTAGCAAAACTTGCCGTCGGGCGTGAAGGCGACCGTGTTGGGCCCCAGTCCCGGCACCTTGATGACCGCGCTTACCTCGCCCTTGTCGAGGTTCACGGTGGTGATCGTCTGGTCCTTGTAATTGGCGACCCACGCCCATTCTTCGTGGGTGCCGGGCACGAATTCGATGTCCACCGGCTCGGCGCCGACGGTGATCGACCAGCGGACCTTGCCTGAAGCCAGATCGATCCGGGAGACTGTTCCAGCCGGAGCATTCGTGAACTCGTTGCTGACGAAAGCGGTTTTGCCATTTGCGGTGACGATGATGGCATTTGTCCCCGACCCGTCGCTCGTCGAGCGGCCGAAGATGCGGATCGGCTTGAGCGGGGTCCGGGCATCGAGGTCGACCGGAATCACCGATCCGACCTTGAGTGAGACGCCATTGTCATTTGCGTTGGTTACATAAGCAATCAGCTTGGGGGTAACAGCCATTTGAGCGCCTCTCACAGCATCGATCGGATTTATGACTATCCAGATCCACAACAGTTCACGAAATTACTCCGCGTCCGACAGTATCGCCGAATTTCCGAAAATCAACTGATACAATAAAATATGCGCGATATTGATTCGTCTTTTCCCGGATCGAGGATGTTGTAGTCACGAGCGAGGGGGCGTCGGTCGTCATCATTGTGACCAGAGACATATCCGCGCATCTTTCCGGGCCAAGCCGGGCAAGAGCCCCCGCGCCAGCAGCTGCGGCTAGCGCTGCGCGTGGCGGCGGCGCCATTCGGAAGGCGTCACGCCGTGCTGCTGGACGAACACCCGCGCCAGCGCCTGCGGGGTCTCGTAGCCGACCGCGAGCGCGATCTCGATGATCCGCATCTCGCTGGTCGCCAACAGCTCGGCGGCGCGCTCGATCCGCAGCGCCTGCTGGTAGCGGTAGGGCGGCATGCCCATGGTGCGGGCAAAGGCGCGCGCGAAATGGAAGGGCGAGAGGCGGGCGATCGCGGCAAGCTCGCCGAGCTGCACGCGGCGCTCGATATTGGCGGCGAGGAAGGCGGTGGTGCGCCGCGCCTGCCACGGCGCCAGCCCGCCGCGCGCCGCGCCCTGCTGCCGGTGCTCGCCCGAGAGCGTCAGCAGGCGCCACAGGAGCACGTGGCGCAAGGAATCGAACAGCAGCGGATCGGGCGCCGTTTCGCCCGCCGACAGTGCGCGGATCATCGCGGCAAGCGTGTGGGCTTCGGGGTCGGTGATCGCAGGCAGGGGCTCGAACCGCATTCCGTGCGCGGTCTCGGCGGCCTTGAGGAAGGCCGCATCGAAGGCAATTGCGAACCAGTTGTCGCCTCCGGCCGGCGCGGGAGGCCCGGCGACCCGCAGCGCCCGGCCCGCGACCCGGCGGTCGATCCCTTCGGCCCCGCTGACCCGGAACAGCGCGAGTGCGTGGTCACGGCAGGTAGCGTCCGGGAGCGGCGCGCGGCCGGCGGGGGCAGGCCGCAAAGGCGTTGAGTGGGGGATCGGGATGGTCGCGAGCTGGGTCATGAGAAGCCGTCCTTCGCGCACATGATCCCCCGCGCAGGCCTGCACGGCAAGGCTTGGGCCCCTGATCTTTCGGGGGGTCTGGGGCTCACCCGAAGCGGTGGCGCGAAGGCTGCTGCACGGGGGAGTAGGCGGCCCTCGCTTGGCGCAAGGTCAGGTCTGCGGCGGGCTTGAAGCGGGCACTTCCCACCCGCCGCCAAGCGCGCGGAACACGCTCACCTGCGCTGCGGCGCGGGCACCGGCGGCTTCGGCGAAGGCGGCCTCGGCAGCGCGCCATTCGCGCTGCACCTGGATCAGCCGCAGCGCGTCGTCGCTCCCCGCCTTGTAGCGCAGTTCGGTGAGCCGCGCGGTCTCGCGCGCGGCATCGGCCGCCTCGCGCAGCCGCGCTTCGGCCGCCAGCGCGCCGGCCAGCCGCGCAAGCGCCGCCTCGGTCTCTTGCAACGCGCCGAGCACCGCGGCATCGAAGCGCGCGAGCGCCGCCTCGGTGTCGGCCCGGGCGGCGCGCACCTGCGCGCGGGCGGCGCCGTTGAAGGGGAAGTTCCAGCTGATCGCCGGCCCGATCGAGAACCCGAAGCTGGCCGAGGAACCGAGGTCGCCGGGCCGCGCCGCGCCGAGCGAGGGGGTGCCGAGCAGACTGATCCGGGGGTAGAGCGCCGCCACCGCCACGCCGACGCGCTCGGTATCGCGGGCGAGTTGGCGCTCGGCGACGCGGATGTCGGGGCGGCGGGCGAGCAATGCCTGCCCGTCGCCCACCGGCAGCGGTGCGGCAAGGCCCGGCACCGCGGCGCAGGCGGCGGCAGGCTCGGACACGGCCTCGGGCGGATCGCCGGTTAGGAAGGCGAGCGCATAGAGCGCGGCGCGGCGCTCGGCGACCAGCTGGGGCAGCGCGGCCTCCGCCTGAGCGAGGATGGTTCGCGCAGCGGCGACATCGCGCGCGTCGGCATAGCCGGCCTTGCGGCTCGTATCGACCAGCGCGAGCGAGCGGCGGGCGAGCGCGATGCTCTCCTCGGCGGTCCTGACCCGCACCGCGAGCGCGCAGCCCTCGGCATAGGTGCGCGCGGTCTCGGCGGCGACCGCGACGCGCGCGGCATCGACCTGCGCCTGCGCGGCCTGCGCGTCGGCGACCGCGGCGCGCAACGCACGGTTCACCCCGCCGAACAGGTCGATCTCGTAGCTCGCATCGATCCCGGTGGTGAAGAAATCGGTGGTGACGACCGGGACGTTGCCGATCGCGTTGAACACCTGGCCCCCGAAGCGCTGGCGGACATATTGGGCGTTCAATGTGGTCGAGGGCAGCTGGCCGGCGCGGGCCTCGGACACGAGGGCGCGGGCGCGCTGCAGGTTGGCGGCGGCGACGCGCAGGTCGGTGTTGCGTTCAAGAGCGCGGGTCACGAGCCCGTCGAGCACCGGATCGCCGAACAATCGCCACCACTGCGGCGGGAGCGGGGTGGGCGCGGTGGTCGCGGCATCGGCCTCCAGGAGGCGCGGCGCTTCGCCGCCGGGGGCGGGGGGCACGGCATAGTCGGGGCCGACCATGCAGGCGGTGAGGCTCATCGCGGCGGCGAGCGGGAGGGCGCGGGTACGGTTCATGCGCCCGCCTCCGGTTCGGCCGCAGGCGGCGGGGCCGCGTCATGCTCCGGCCGGGGCTTGCCGCGCCGCAATTTCGCGCCCGCCCAGTCGCCGAACATCCGCGCGATGACGTAGAAGGCGGGGGTGAAGATCAGGCCGAACACGGTCACCCCGAGCATCCCGAAGAACACCGCCACGCCCAGCGCCTGCCGCATTTCCGAGCCCGGCCCCTGTCCCAGCACCAGCGGCAGCACGCCGAGGATGAAGGCGATCGAGGTCATCAGGATCGGGCGCAGCCGCAGCCTTGCCGCATCGATCGCCGCCTGGTGCAGCGGTTTGCCCTCATCCTCGTTCTGGCGCGCGAATTCGACGATCAGTATCGCGTTCTTGGCTGCCAGCCCGATCAGCACCACAAGACCGATCTGGGTGAGGATATTGTTGTCGAGCCCCATGAAATTGACCCCCAGCAGCGCTGCCAGCAGGCACATCGGCACGATCAGGATCACCGCCAGCGGCAGCACCAGGCTTTCATATTGCGCGGCAAGCAGCAGGAAGACGAACACCACCGCGAGCGCGAAGGCGATGCTCCCGGTATTGCCCGCCTGACGCTGCTCGAAGGCCAGCTCGGTCCAGTCGAAGGCGAAGCCCTGCGGCAGGGTCTCGGCGGCGAGGCCCTCCATCGTCGCGAGCGACTGTCCCGACGAGAAGCCGGGCAGGGTGTTGCCCTGCAATTCGGCCGCCGGGTAGAGGTTGTAGCGCACCACGCGGTAGGGCCCGCCCTCGTTGCGGATCGTCATTATTGCCGAGAGCGGCACCATCGACCCGCTGTCGGATCGGACGCGCAGCCGCAGGATATCGCTCGCGCTCTCGCGGAACGGCGCGTCGGCCTGCGCGGTAACGCGGAAGGTGCGCCCCAATAGATTGAAATCGTTGACATAGGTCGAGCCGAGATAGGTCGCCAGCGTCGCGAAGACGTTCTCCAGCGGCACGCCCAGCTGCTCGGCGCGCTCGCGGTCGATATCGGCGTAGAGGCGCGGAGTGCGGGTGTTGAAGGTGGTGAAAGCTCCGCCGACGCCGGGCGCCTGATTGGCCTTGGCCATCATCGTGAAGGCGACCGTCTCCAGCGCCTGATAGCCCGCCCCGCCGCGGTCCTCGAGCATCATCTTGAAGCCCCCGCCGGTGCCGATCCCGGAGACGGGCGGGGGCGGGATCACGAAGATGTTGCCGGCGGTGATCTGGCTGAGCGCGCCGTTCAACTCGCCGAGCAGCTGGTTGGCGCCCGCGCGCTGGTCCTTGGGCTTCAAGGAGATGAACATCGCCGCCGCGTTGGGGGCATTGGTAAAGGTCGCCCCGTCGAAGCCGCCGAAGGCGACGGTGCTGGCGGTTGCCGGATTGGCGAGCGCGATCTTCTGGGCCTGCTCCAGCGTCTCGGTGGTCCGTTCGAGCGAGGTGCCCGGCGGCATCTGCAGCACGGCGATGAGATAGCCCTGGTCCTGCGCGGGGATGAAGCCGGTCGGCGTCTCGGCAAAGCGCCACATGGTCAGGCCGATCAGCGCGGCATAGGCGATGCCGATCACCGCCAGCGCCCGCACCGCGCGCGCGGTGAACCGGCCGTAGCGGTCCGACAGCCCGTTGAAAGCCCGATTGAACCCGCGCGCGAACCGCGTCCCCCAGCCGCGCCAGCCGGGGGTGGGCGGGGTCTCGCCATGCGCCTTGGGCTTCAGCAGCAGCGCCGCGAGCGCGGGCGAGAGGGTCAGCGAGACGAAGGCCGAAATCGCCGTCGCGCTCATGATGGTGAGCGCGAACTGGCGGTAGAACTGCCCCGAGATACCGGGGATGAAGGCGGTCGGCAGGAACACCCCGATCAAGACCAGCGCAATCGCGATCAGCGCGCCGGAGACCTCGTCCATCGTCTTGTGCGCCGCCTCGCGCGGGGGGAGGCCTTCCTCCTCCATCACGCGCTCGACATTCTCGACCACCACGATCGCATCGTCGACCACGATGCCGATCGCCAGTACCAGCCCGAACAGCGAGAGGTTGTTGAGGCTGAAGCCGAAGGCGGCGAGGAAGGCAAAGGAGCCGATCAGCGACACCGGGATGGCGATGATCGGGATGATCGCCGCGCGCCAGCTCTGCAGGAACACCAGCACCACCAGCGCGACCAGCACGATCGCCTCGACGAGCGTGTCCTCGACCGCCGCGATCGAGGCCTCGATATAGGTCGTCGGCGCATAGGGGATCGCGTATTCGAGCCCCGGGGGGAAATCCCGTTTCGCGCTCTCGAGCTCGCCGCGCACCGCTTCTGCAGTGGCCAGCGCGTTCGAACCGGGGAGCTGCGAGACCACCACAGCCACGGTGGGCCGCCCCGAATTGAAAGCATTGACGCTGTAATCCTGCGCGCCCAGCTCGATCCGCGCGACATCGGTCAGGCGGATCAGCCGGCCATCGTCGAAGCGCTTGACGATGATGTCGCCGAACTGCTCGGGGGTGACCAGCCGCCCCTGCGTCTGGATGTTGA
>NZ_JAMNXL010000026.1 GCF_023653175.1 Erythrobacter sp.
GAGGAGATCGCGAGCATTCGCGCTTCGGACGACCCCTACCGCCTGCGCCGCGAAACCTACCTCGCCCAGCGCCGCCGGGATATCGCGCAGTTGAAGGGCGAGCCGATCTCCGAACGCGACCGGCTGTGGCTGGAGGAGCTGGAGGAGCTGAAAGCAGCGTCGCGCGCGGCGCCGGCCGAGGCCGAAGGTGCGGCCGTTCCGGTCGAACCGCCTGCCAATCCCGAAGCGCTGCTGATCACTCAGCCGCGCTAGGCTGCGCGCCTTAGCGGTTGGCGGCGATGATCTCTTCGAGTTCGCGCTCGAATTCGGTCTTGGGCCGATGCGCCAGAACCGCTTCGAGGATGGCGGGGGATGAGCGGTCCAGCTGGTTCGTCCAGATCCACACGTCGCCGAAGAACTCCCGCGCGCCGCTGCCGTTGATGCGCCAGATCAATCGGCGGTGCCGGCGCTCTATCGGATATTTCGAAGGCTTGTAGAGCGTGACGCCAATGCGGCCCGCATCGCGGTGCAGCCCCTTGATTGAGCGCAGCCCGATCACCTTCTCGCCGTGCGCGCGCACAAACAACCCTTTGGCGTTCACCACCACCTGTTCGCGCCGGTCGAACAGGCGGATGGCCTGAACGAGGGCGATAAGGCCGAAGAACAGTAGCCCGACAGTGCCCGCCAATCCGAGGACGAGGCCGACAGCGATCCCGCTTGCGAGGCCTCCCACGGCGAAGGGGAAGCACAGGGCGGCCATCCCGCCCGAGAGGATGGCCCAAGCCAGCAGCTTGGGTATCGAGTAGCGCGCCACGAAAGGCTCGGGCGCGCTCTGCGTCGGCGTGTCAGGCACGCGCCTCTTCGCCAGTTTCGACGCCTGCGCTATTGTGCTTCAGCGCCTTGAGCACCGTGTCGACGATCTGCGGGGCGTTGAGGCCGGCCTCGTCATATTGCTTCATCGGGTCGTCGTGATCGATGAAGGTATCGGGCAGGCGCAGCGTGCGGACCTTCAACCCGTTGTCGGTGAGGCCCGTGTCGCTGGCGAAGGTCAGGACATGCGCGCCGAGGCCGCCGATGGCGCCTTCCTCGACCGTCACGATCACCTCGTGGGTGCGCATCAGCTTGGCAATCAGCTCCTCGTCGAGCGGCTTGGCGAAGCGCAGATCGGCAACCGTGGTGGAGAGCCCCTTGGCCTCCAGCGTGTCGGCAGCCTTCAGCGCCTCGGTCAGGCGCGCGCCGAGCGAAAGGATCGCGACCTTGGAGCCTTCGCGCACCAGCCGGCCCTTGCCGATTTCGAGCTTCACCGGAACCTCGGGCATGGGCACGCCGGTGCCGTTGCCGCGAGGGTAACGGAAAGCGATGGGCCCCGCGTCATACTCGGCGGCGGTGTAGGTCATGTGGACCAGCTCCGCCTCATCCGCCGCAGCCATCACCACCATGTTGGGCAAGGTGGCAAGATAGGTGATGTCGAAGGAGCCTGCGTGCGTCGCCCCGTCCGCGCCGACCAGACCTGCGCGGTCGATGGCGAAGCGCACCGGCAGATTCTGGATGCACACATCGTGCACCACCTGATCGTAAGCGCGCTGGAGGAAGGTCGAATAGATCGCCGCGAACGGCCGCATCCCCTCTGCCGCGAGGCCCGCGGCAAAGGTCACCGCGTGCTGCTCGGCAATCCCCACATCGAAGGTGCGGGTGGGGTGCGCCTTGGCGAACTTGTCGACGCCGGTGCCCGAAGGCATGGCGGCGGTGATCGCGCAGATGCGGTCGTCGGTCTCGGCGAGCTTGGCCAGCGTCAGGCCGAACACGTCCTGATAGGCGGGCGCGGAGGGCGCGCTCTTGGCCTTCTCGCCGGTGACAACGTTGAACTTGGGCACGCCGTGATACTTGTCGGCGCTGTTTTCGGCCGGGGCATAGCCCTTGCCCTTTTCGGTCACGACATGGATCAGCACCGGGCCTTCGCTGGTGTCGCGCACGTTTTCCAGCACGGGGAGCAGGTGGTCGAGATTGTGCCCGTCGATCGGGCCGACATAGTAGAAGCCCAGCTCCTCGAACAGCGTCCCGCCGGTCACGAGGCCGCGGGTGAACTCCTCGGCCTTGCCGATAGTGTCGTGCAGGCGGCGGCTCATCTTCTTGACCGCGCGGCTGGCGAGGCTGCGGATGCCGAGATATTCGGACGAGGACACCATCCGCGCGAGGTACGCCGAAAGCCCGCCAACCGGGGGCGCGATCGACATGTCGTTGTCGTTGAGGATAACAATCAGCCGGTTGCCCGCCTGCGCCGCGTTGTTCATCGCCTCGTAGGCCATGCCCGCGCTCATCGAGCCGTCACCGATCACCGCGATCCCGCGGCCCGGGCGGCCTTGCAGCTTGTTGGCGATCGCAAAGCCCAGCGCCGCGCTGATCGAGGTCGAGGAGTGCGCCGCGCCGAAGGGGTCGTATTCGCTCTCGGAGCGCTTGGTGAAGCCCGAAAGGCCCCCGCCCTGGCGCAGCGTGCGGATGCGGTCGCGGCGGCCGGTGATGATCTTGTGCGGGTAGCACTGGTGCCCCACGTCCCACACCAGCTTGTCGTCGGGCGTGTTGAAGACATAGTGGATCGCGACAGTCAGCTCGACCACACCCAGGCCCGAACCGAGGTGCCCGCCCGAGGTGCTGACCGCATCGATCATCTCGGTGCGCAGTTCGTCGGCGAGTTGGCGGAGCTGTTCGGGCTTGAGGCGGCGCAGGTCGTCGGGAGTGTCAACCTGATCGAGCAGGGGCGTGTAAGGCGGTTGTGTCATAGCGACCAGCCTTACACAGGGAAAAGGGGCGTGTCGATTCAGGCTTGAGGCAGATCAATTGCCGGAGAACCGGTTTGGCTCCCCCTGGTTGCTGCTTATGCGCAGCCCTTGCACAGTCCGCGGATCTCCAGCACCGGGCGCTCCGCCTTGAAGCTGCGTGCGGCGGCGATGGCGCGGACGGCGCGGCTGACCTCCTCGTCATCGACATGCGCAGCCTCGCCGCATTCGTCGCAGACGAGGAAGATGCAGTCATGTGCGCAGCCGGGGTGGGTGTTGGCGAGATAGGCGTTGGCGCTCTCGACCCGCATCGCAAGGTTGTTGGCCACGAACAGATCGAGGATGCGGTAGACCGAATTGGGCGCAACCCGCTTGCCGCGCGCCGCCGAAAGGTTGTCGGCGATGTCATAGGCCGAGACCGGACGCTCGTGCCGGGCGAGTTCGGCAAACACCGCCTCGCGCATGCTGGTCCACTGCTCGCCGGATGCGACCAGCGCGCGCGCGGCTTCGACGACGAGGTCCTGGCCGGCCAGTTCGTGGTGGCTGTGTGCGTGCTGTCCCATGTCTGCGAATATAATGAGACAGGGTGGCAAGCGCCAGTGGGCGCTTTTTGTTTGCGTGCCACCTTCAGTGGTGCTGACCCCCGCCTCCCCACCCGGCCCCCAAGAACTCCATTACGGGATGGTGGCCGGCCCCTCGGCGAAACGTCTCCCGGACGTTTTCGTCATCCTCGGGCGGAGGCGGGGCGGGGGTCTACATCGCGCGCCAGCGCGACTGGGACTTACCCCGCGTCCTTCAGGAAGCTCGCGCGGTAGACGCCGGGGTACATGCGCTTCAGCGCCGCAACCTTGGGGGCGTCCCAGCGCCGGATATAGCCGTGCGTCGGGTTGGCCAGCATGAAGTCCTGGTGATAGGCTTCGGCCGCGTAGAACGCCTTGTAGGGCTCGATCTTGGTGGCGATGGGCTTGGCCCACAGTCCCGCCTTGCCGAGCTGCGCGAGATAGGCCTTGGCGACCGCGCTCTGTTCGGCGCTCATCGGCACGATCGCGCTGCGGTACTGGGCGCCCACGTCGGGGCCTTGGCGGTTCTTGAGCGTCGGATCGGCGACCACCGAGAAGAAGATCCGCAGCAGTTGGTCATAGCGGATCACCGCCGGGTCATAGGTGATCTTCACCGCCTCGGCGTGATCGGTGACGCCGCTCGAGACGAGATCGTATTTCGCGCTCTTCTGCGTGCCGCCATGATAGCCCGAGACCGCGCCCTTGACGCCCTTGACGTGGCTGAACACGCCCTCGACGCCCCAGAAGCAGCCGCCCGCGAAGACCGCGGTCTTCAGACCGGCGGTTTCCTTGGCGACACGCGTGGCGGCGGGGGCGGCGACGGGTTCCTCGGCCAGCGCGGTGCCCGCGCAGGCGCTCAGCGCCAGCGAGCCGGCGGCGAGGAGGACGGCGATCTTGTGCATGGGAGCTCAGCCTTCTTGAGGCGCGATCACGAACTCGGCTGCGGGAGCGGGGACGGTGGCGGTGCCAGCGTCAAGTTCGGCCGCTTGCGCAGGCGAGGCCACCGCGCCGCTCCAGTTTTCCGCGCGTCCGCCGACGATCAGCACCGTCCCGAGGACGAAGCCAATGCCGAAATTGCGGAACAGGTCGGAAGAGAAGAGGCGCATGGGGGACTCGTGAATCGCGTAAGTTTCCGCCCGCTCTTTGCCCGCGGCCGGATTGCGGCGGGATGAACTGGCGACAGGCCGTATTAGGGTTGCGGCCCTATACTGGTTACGAAGGCGGTGAAAAATAGTTGCGCCTAAGGGAGATGCGGGCCGAGCCGTGCGCGGCCTGCGACGAATGCGGGGATTGCGTAGGCGGGTGATTTTTTCGGCCTGCCGCGCGCCCCTATACCCCCCACAGTGATGACCCAAAGGGGAGGACTGGAACGGGCCGCAGGCCCGCAAGGCCGAACGGCCGCCCGCAGGTGCCTGTAGCGAAGCGAAGGAACAGCACCGAGGACGGGGGCGCGGAGGCGCCCCCGCAAACATCAATGCCTGAAATGCCGCATCCCGGTGAACACCATCGCCAGCCCCGCTTCGTCAGCCGCCGCGATCACCTCGTCGTCGCGGATCGAGCCGCCCGGCTGGATGACGGCGGTCGCGCCCGCTTCGGCCGCCGAGATCAGCCCGTCGGCGAAGGGGAAGAAGGCGTCCGAGGCGACCGCGCTGCCTTGGGTGCGCGGGGCGTCCCAGCCATGGGTCGCGGCGGCTTCCTGCGCCTTGATCGCGGCGATGCGCGCCGAATCGCGGCGGTTCATCTGGCCTGCGCCGATCCCGGCGGTCGCGCCGTCCCTGGCGTAGACGATGGCATTGGATTTGACGTGCCGCGCCACGGTCCAGGCGAACAGGCAGTCCTTCAATTCCTGTTCGCTCGGCGCGCGCTTGGTGACGACCTTGAGGTCATCCGCCGTAATCGCCCCGTTGTCGCGCGACTGGATCAGCACGCCCCCGGCGATGGTCTTCAAGGCGAGGCCGCCCCTACGGGGGTTCGGCAGCGCGCCGCATTCGAGCATGCGCAGGTTCTTCTTCTTGGCGAAGATCTCGCGGGCTTCGGCAGAGACGCTGGGGGCGATGACGACCTCGGTGAAGATCGCGCTGATCGCCTCGGCGGTGGCGGCGTCGAGTTCGGTGTTCACCGCGACGATCCCGCCGAAGGCCGATACCGAATCGCACGCCAGCGCCGCCTCCCACGCCGACAGCAGCGATCCCGATTGCGCCACGCCGCAGGGGTTGGCGTGCTTGACGATCACCACCGCGGGCTCCTGCCCGGCAAACTCGGCAGCGAGTTCCAATGCCGCATCGGCATCGTTGAGGTTGTTGTAGCTAAGCTCCTTGCCCTGCAACTGCACCGCCTGCGGCACGCCCGCGGTGCCCGCGACCTGTGGGACATAGATCGCCGCGCTCTGGTGCGGGTTCTCGCCATAGCGCAGCGTGTCGGCGCGCTTCAGCGCCATCGGGAGCGTCTCGGGGAACAGCGTCGGCTCATCCGAAGCGGCGGGCGAGAAGGCGAACCAGCTGGCGATCGCGGAGTCATAGGCGGCAGTGCGGGCATAGGCCTTGCCCGCCATCCGGGTCCGGAACGCCTGCGTCGTCGCGCCGCCATTGGCGTCCATTTCCGCAACCAGCGTGGCGTAGTCTGCGGGATCGGTCAGGATGGTGACGAAGCCATGGTTCTTCGCGGCTGATCTCACCATCGAAGGCCCGCCGATGTCGATATTCTCGATCACCTCTTCGCGCAAAGCACCCTTCGCGACCGTAGCCTCGAAGGGGTAGAGATTGACCACCACGAGGTCGATCCCGCCGATCCCGTGGGCCTCCATCGCCGCGACATGCTCGGGATTGTCGCGCAGGGCGAGCAGCCCGCCATGCACGGCGGGGTGGAGGGTCTTCACCCTCCCATCCATCATCTCCGGAAAGCCGGTGAGGTCCGAGACGTCCTTCACCGTCAGCCCCGCCTCGCGCAGCGCCTTGGCCGTGCCCCCGGTGCTGACCAGCTCGACGCCGCGCGCCGCCAGCGCCGCGCCCAGTTCCGCCAAACCGCTCTTGTCGGACACTGACAGCAGCGCCCGCCGGATCACACCTTGCGTCATGATGGAATCTATCCTGTCTTCCTGAAGCGCCAGGAGAATTGTCCCCCGCTGCGCAATGCCAGTCCCTCGATCACCAGCTGCTCGGTCGCGTGCGGGCGGCCGTCACCGTCGACCCACAGGCTGTCCTCGGCGTGCAAGGTGATCTCGCCGGCCCCGCCCCTATCGCCGCCGAGGCGGAATTGCCAGAGCCGACCATCGGGCAGCAGCAGGCTCGCCCCGCGCTTGTCGGGCGAGAGCTGCACCTCGACCCCGCGCCCCAAGTGGAAGCGGATCGCAAAGCCGATCTTGCCGCGCTTGCCGTTGCGGCTGGTGGGGACGAGGATGTCCTCGCCCGCCAGCTCGGTGCCGTCGCCGCTCAGCGTCAGGATGCGCTGGTGGCTGAGGCCGAAGCGGGAGGCATAGCCGTTGTGCGCAGCCTCGATCCGGGTCGCCTCGCGGTGGCCGGGGCGGGCGATCTGGCGGCGGTCGAAATCCACCGTCTCGACCCCCTTGCCGAGCTTCCCGTGAAGCAGCACCGCGGTGGAATTGGCATTGTCGAGCACCAGCGTCGAGAAGGCGGCGGTGGCGCGCAGGCCCTGCCCGATGCGCGCGGGCACCTGCCCCCCGGCGAGCGCCGCGCCGCCGCAATTGACGATGATCCGCTGCGGCCCGTCAGAAAACTCGAAGGCGAGGGTGGAGGCGCAGCCGGTGCGCGCGTGTTTGGCACGCGGCGGCGGGGCGGTGTCGAACTGGAGCAGCGTCTCGCCCGACTTGATACGCTGGTAGCCCCAGCCCGCCGCCTGCCCCAGCGGACGGGTGCGCACGCCGCTCGCCTCGATCACGGCATTTACGCGGTCGGCGGGGATCGCCCCCTGCCCCTGCCAGCACCCCAACGCCCCGTCGCCGTGCCGCAGTGCGAGGAGCGGCGGCACCAGCAGTTCGCGCATGACGGCGAGTGCGGGGGGCGGGGTGACTTGGGCAGCGGCGTAACAGGCGATGAGATCGGTCAGCAGGCGGATCGCGTCCAATTGCGCGGCGGGGCAGCGCGACAGCGCGCCGCCATCCTCGCCCACCATGTCGCCCAAGGCGGTGACCAGCCCCGCTTCGCCGAACAGCCGCCGCGGCTTGCCGTGGGGGAGCAGCAGCCCCGCGGCGACCACCCCCGCCCAGGCGGCGACCTGCCCGAAGCCCGCAGGCTCCTTGGCGGCGCGCTTGTCGAGCCAGCTCGCGGTCTCGGCAATGGCGGCAAGCAGCCGCGCCTTGAGGCCCTTGTCGTTGCCGCCGAGCATCAGCGGCGCGTGGACCAGCCAGGCGACCAGCCTCAGCCCGGCGAGTTCGGCCTCCCACGCGGGCCCCTTGCCGGGGGCCGCGTGGGAATGGAGCCAGAGCCCGGCGATCCGCTCGGCCACGGCGGCGGCATCGGCACGCGGCGCGCTGGCGGCGAGATCGGCCAGCCAGCTGAACGAATGCACCACCCGCTCGACCCCGGGGGCCTGATGCGCGCTCACCGAGAAATCGAAGCTCGCGATCGGCAGGCGCACGCCGTGAATCAGGAAATGCCCGGCGCGCAGGGCCGTGCCCGCAGCGCGGTCGCCGCGGTTGGGGCTCTCGACCGTCGCCAGCACCCGCGTCGCCTGCGGGCGGCGGAACGGGGCGGCAATGGCGTGGCCGGGGATGCCGATGCGGTAGGCGAGCCGGATCAGCGCCTCGCCCGGGCCGGACTTGACCGCGATGACATCGGACAGCGCCAGCGCGCGCGACGGCTCCTCGACTGGCGGCGGCGCGGGAGCCTCCGCGCCCGGCTCCGGCGTGCTGCCGAGCGGCAGCACCGGCGCACCCGCCGCCTGCTCGACCAGCGCCTCCGCGCGGGTGGCGGCAGGGGAGCGCAGCAGGCTCGCCACTTACCTTGCGCCCTTCAGCGCGGCGATGTTGGAAGCGTAGTGATCGGCCCCGCCCTTGAAGGTTGCCGAGCCTGCAACCAGCACATCGGCCCCCGCCTCGACACACATCCGCGCGGTCTCGGCATTGACGCCGCCGTCGACCTCGAGATGGATCATCCGGCCCGAGCGCGTGATCATCGAGCGGATCCGCGCGATCTTGCTGAGCTGCGAAGGGATGAAGCTCTGCCCGCCGAAGCCGGGGTTGACGCTCATCACGAGGATCAGGTCGGCGAGGTCCATCAGGTTGTCGAGCACCTCGACCGGCGTGCCCGGGTTGATCACGACGCCCGCCTTCTTGCCCAGCGCCTTGATCGCCTGAAGCGTGCGGTGGATGTGGGGGCCGGCTTCGGGATGGACGGTGATGATGTCCGCGCCCGCGTCCGCGAAGGCCTGAAGGTAGGGATCGACCGGGGCAATCATCAGGTGGACGTCGAAGGGCTTGGCGGTGTGCGGACGCAGCGCCTTTACCACGTCGGGGCCGATCGTGATGTTGGGCACGAAATGCCCGTCCATCACGTCGATATGGATCCAATCCGCGCCCGCCCCATCGACAGCGCGAACCTCTTCGCCCAGGCGGGCGAAATCGGCGGACAGGATCGAGGGTGAGATCAGAGGCGTGGTCATGGCGCGGGCGCGGAGCCTTTCTGGGACGCTTTTGCAGACATAAGGGCCCTGCGAAAGGCGCGACAAGGCGATTTGTCTGCTTTTCCACCGCGCGGGGCGGCAAGATGACCCGAAAGCGGTCAATTAAGCCGCAATTCAGGCAGATCGCCCCATAATCGCGCCGCTATCCCCGCTGGCGCGCGGCCCTCCCCCCTCTCCCCCCGCTTGCGCGCCTGTTTCGCCGCCCTTACCTTGCGAGCTTGTCCATGACCGTCATTTCGCCCTTTTCTCCCCGTCCTGCCCGTCGCGTGTCGGCCGGTTTGGCGTTGGCGGCCGCGCTCGCCGTGCCGGTGGCCGCACAGGGCTATGTCTACGGCCGGAGCATGAACAATGACCTCGGGCAATGTGCCGCGGGCAAGGGCCCGGCGGTGCGGATCACGGTGACGGGGCTGAAATCCTCCTCCGGCAACCTGTTCGTGCGCGCCTATCCCGCCACCAAGGCCGACTGGCTGGTGAGCAAGCGCTATGTCATGCGGGTCGACGCTAGGCCGCAGGCGGGCAGCATGACGGTGTGCGTGCCGTTGCCCGCGGAGGGCGCTTTCGCCATCGCGGTCCAGCATGACGCCAACGGCAACCGCAAGACCGACATCTCGACCGACGGCGCGGGCATGTCGAACAATCCGGGGATCAAGAAGATCCTCGGCCTCGTCCCGCAGGCGCCCTCGGTCGACAAGGCGCGCTTCACCGCGGGCCCGGGGGTCACGCGGATGACGATTTCGATGCAGTATCTCTAACCGGCGCGCTGCTTGCGCCGGTGCTGGCTGAGGTCCCACAACACCTGAGGTGCCGCGAGCAGCGGGAAGCGCTCGCGGAACGGGGTGAGCTTGACCGGCATTCCGGTGTGCCGCTCGATCTTCCACGCAGCATAGCGCGCCGCACCCTCGAAGGTGGTGCTCGCCTTGACGAGGCGCAGCAGATTGAGCGGCTTGCCGAGCCGGCGACGGCGCTTCCACCAACCAAGAATCCGCGCCCGCTCCGCCGGCATCAGGCGCGGGGTGAGGATGCTGCCATGCAGGCCCGGCGCGATCCCCCCCGCCTCGAGCGCGAGCGGCAGCAGCCCGGCGAAGTGATCAGCGTTGACCGAGAGGATGTCGTTCTCGCGGCCCTGTTTCTCGACCCGGAATTCTGCGCTGTAGGTGGCGCGGAACAGCGCGCGCCAGTAGTCCTCGGCGGCGGCGCTGACCGGGCCCAAGGCAGCGGCGAGCCGCGCGGCGGTGGCGGCGGCCGATGCGATGGCGGCGATGACGTCAGCCTTCGCGGCGTCATCCGCCGCCCAGATCAGTGCAGAGGGCTGGACAAAGCGCGCCCAGATGGTGGTGTCGGCAAGCTCGCCCCCGGCGGCCTTCGCAAAGGTCGCGAGGCGCATGGTTGCGACCTTGGCGCGCAGGGTCATGCCGTCATGCGAACGTTCGTGATAGGACACGCGTGGCCAGATGGCGCTCTCCTGCGTGCCGGGCAGCAGCAGGTAGAAGTCGAGCACCCCGTCGAGCGAACCGGTCCTGAGGTTCGATCCGTAAAACAGCACCGCAACCGCGCCCGACGCGTCAGCAAGGGCGCGCGCGAAGTCGGCTACGGCGGGGTCGGTGGGGACGGCAAGGCGCGCGGCGATCCGTTCGGCGAGCGCCGCCGCGGGCGTGCCGGTCATGGTGCGACGAAGGCGAGCTCCGGCCCCTGCTCGATGCGATAGTCGCCTGCGGGGAAGGCCTCGCCATCGAGGATGAACTGGTCGCCGATCGACAGGCTGAACTGGGTCGCGGCAAGCTGGTGGATGCCGCGTTCGCGCAAGGGGCCCTTGATCTTGCCCATCAGCACCAGCGGGATCAGCGCGGTGGTGCGGCGCGGGATCTGGTCGACGGCGACCAGCTTCAGCCCGTTCCTGAGCGCGCCGAACGGCCTGATCCCGGCGGGCAGCGTCTCGAGGGTCGAGGCGAACAGCAGCTGGCGCATCGCCGGATCGCCGTGGCCGCTGTGCTCCATCGGAGCATCCGCCGTGCCGAGCCCGATCGCCATCTCCGCGCCCTTGCGCCAAGCATTGCCGCGCCCCGCGAACAGCGATTGGAGTAGCGCCCAGAGGCCGGTGACCGCAACCACCATCGAATCGAACGCGCCCAGCTTGTGCGCGCTCTGCCCGGCCTGGGTCGCCTTGGTGAAGGCGCCCGCGCCGAGGATGAAGCCTGCCACGCGCTTGCCCGGCTCGCGCGCTGTCGACACCAGCATCGGGCGGCGATAAACGCGGCGCCCGTCGTCGAGCGCATCGATCGCATCCTGCAGGCCCCAGTCCTCGGGCACGCCGAGATCGACGGTCAACGCATTGGTCTTGCCCTTGGGCAGCACCGCGATCGCGGGCCAATCGTCACCGAAGATCGCCTGGCCGCAGGTCAGCACGTCGCGCACCGTGCCGTCACCGCCGTTAATGACGAGCAGGTCGATGCCCTTGGCGGCGAATTCGGCCAGCGCCTGCGGCAGCTGCCCGCGCTCGCGCGGCTGGGCGATGTGGACATGGGGGCAGATGCCGCAGTCGAAATCGGCGCCGAGATTGCGGTGGCTGCGCGGATTGTAGATCACGCCGACAGTCGGAGCCTGCCCCGCATCGCGCACGCGCCGCACCCGCCCACGCGCCTTCGCCGCGGGGTCGACCCGCGGAATCTGGGCAAATTCGTAGATCGGCGTGGCCATATTTGTCCTATACCTGTCGGGAAACTAACTTTCTACTGCAATCCTGTCCCTGAACCGTAACAGAACCGGAAGCGCCAGATTGGCGATCCCCCGCAGAAAACAAGGGGCATGCGACAAAACCTAGTCCGCGCAAGACGAGTGTCTTTCATGGTTTTGCCATTTGCTTGTCGCAATTGCCGCCATTTGCTCCGATGGCGTGCGCGCCGGGCTCAGTCGCCGCCTTCAAGTGTGCGGATCGTGAACTGGCTGATCAGCCGCTGCACGCCGGGGAGCGCAGAGAGGATCTCGCGGTGGATGCGCTCGTAGCTGTCGTCGTCCCGCACCAGCACCTTGACGAGATAGTCGGACTGGCCGCTCATCAGATAGGCTTCGGCGACCTGCTCCGTGCGGGCGAGGGCATCCTCGAAGGCGAGCATGGTCGCCTGGCGCTGGTCGGTGAGCGTGACCTGGACGAACACGGTCGAGGGATTGCCGCGCGCCGCGCGTGACAGCCGCGCGCGGTAACCGAGGATCGCGCCGGTCTCCTCCAGCGCCTTGACACGGCGGTGCGCGGCCGAGGGGCTGAGACCGACACGCTCGCCGAGCTGCTCGCCGGTAAGCCGCGAGTCCGCGGCGAGCAGATCAAGAATTTTCAGGTCTACGCGGTCCATGCGGGATTTTTATGCGCCTTGCTTGTCTAGCGCGCAAGAATTTCCCGCGTCGCGCTCCCGCTATGCCGATCATTGCGAAGAACCCGCTCGCCCCTCCTGCTACAAGGCGCGCGAGAGAGCAGAGCAGGAGATCCCCCATGCGCGTTGGCGTTCCCACCGAGATCAAGAACAACGAATACCGCGTCGGCCTCACGCCAGCGGCAGTCGCAGAACTGGTGCGGGCAGGCCACGAGGTGGTGGTGCAGGCGGGCGCTGGTGCGGGCGTCGACTTCGTCGATGCCGCTTATGTGACTGCTGGCGCGCGTATCCTGCCCGATGCGGCGAGCGTGTTCGATGCCGCGCAGATGATCGTCAAGGTCAAGGAGCCACAGGCCTCCGAAATCGCCATGCTGCGACCCGATCACCTGCTCTTCACCTACCTCCACCTCGCCGCCGACAAGCCGCAGACCGAGGGGCTGATGGCCTCGGGCGCGACGGCAATCGCCTACGAGACCGTCACCGCGCCCGACGGCTCTCTACCGCTGCTGAAGCCGATGTCGGAAGTCGCCGGGCGCATGTCGGTGCAGTGCGGGGCGCATTATCTCGAGAAGCATCAGGGCGGGCGCGGCGTGCTGCTCGGCGGCGTTCCGGGGGTCGAACCGGGCCGGGTGGTGATCCTCGGCGGCGGGGTTGCCGGGGTCAACGCGGCGCAGATGGCGGTCGGCCTGCGCGCCGACGTGACGATCTTCGACATCTCCAACCGCCGCCTTGCCGAGCTCGACATGACCTTCGGCAACCAAATCCGCACCGCCTTTGCCTCCTCGGCCGCGATTGCCGAGGCGGTGGCGGGGGCCGACCTCGTGATCGGCGCGGTGCTGGTGCCCGGCGCCGCCGCGCCCAAGCTCGTCACCCGAGCGATGATCGCGAGCATGCGCCCGGGCGCGGTGGTGGTCGACATCGCAATCGACCAGGGCGGCTGCTTCGAGACTTCGCACCCCACCACCCACGAGGACCCGGTGTTTACCGTGGACGGCGTGATCCACTACTGCGTCGCCAATATGCCCGGCGCGGTGGCACGCACCTCGACCATGGCGCTCGGCAATGCGACACTGCCCTTCGTGCTCAAGCTCGCGAACAAGGGCGCCGACGCCGCGATGGCGGGCGATCCGCATCTGGCGGCCGGGCTGAACGTGTCGGGCGGCAAGCTCCACGTCGCGGCGGTGGCGCAGGCGCTGGGGCTGCCGCTCGGCTGACCCGCCCACGGCTCTCGACGAAAGGGGCTTCATTGGCTCTCCCCCGGCCGCTACCCAAGCGGATCACGCAGCGATGCTGCGCCAAGGGACGATCGATGACCAACACGCTGACCTTCAGCCTCGCGATGGCGCTCGCCGCCGTGACGCTGCCTGCCGGGGCCTTGGCCCAGACTGCGCCGGCCCCTGTCCCCGCGCAGGGCGAGGACGCGCGCCTCACCGCCTTTCTAGATGCCGAATTCGCGGCCTGGGTGAAGACCCAGCCGCAGCTCGCCACCCGGCTCGGGATCAAGGAGGGCGGCGACCGCTGGAACGACACTTCGGACGAGGCCGCCCGCGCCGAAGTCGAATGGCGCAAGACCAGCGTCGCCATAATGCGCGCAGCCTTTGACCGAGCCAGGCTCTCGCCCCAAGCGCAGGTCAACTACGACATCTGGGCGCTGGAGGCCGAGCGCGCCGAGATCTCGCTCGCCAACCGCCTCTATCGTCCGCCGTTCTATTCGCGGCTCTATTCTGCGCACAGCCAGCTCCCTGATTTCCTGATCAACACCCACACGGTCGCCGACGCGAAGGACCTTCGTAACTACATCGTCCGGTTGGAACGGATGCCCGCACTGCTCGACAGCGCAATCGAACGCACGCGGGCCAGTCAGGCGGCCGGGATCAACCCGCCGCGCTTCCAGCTTGAAACGATCATCGAAGGCAGCCGCAAGCTGACCTCGGGCGCGCCCTATGGCGAGGGCCCCGACGCGGCGCTGTGGGCCGATGTGAAGGCCAAGACGGAAGCCCTCGTGGCTGGCGGCAAGCTTTCCCGCAAGGAGGCCGATCGGTTGCTCGAGAAGGCGCGCCTCGCGATCCTCGATCTCCAGCCTGCCTATGCCCGCGTCATCCAATGGGCCGAAGCGAGCCTGCCCACCGCGCCGAGCGGCAAGGTTGGCGCGCTGATCCTGCCGGGGGGCCTCGAATATTACGAGCGCGAGCTGAAGCTCGTCACCACTACCGACATGACCGCGGCCGAGATCCACAGTGTCGGCCGAGCCGAAGTCGCCCGGATCGAGGCCGAGCAGGATGCGCTCGCCCGCCAGGCCGGCTTTGCGGACCGCCACGCCTTCTATGCAGAGCGCAAGCGGCTCTACCCGCCGCGCCAATATGACGACGCAGCACGCAAGGAATATCTCGACACCGCCAATGCCTTCGTCGCGCACACCCGCACCCTGCTGCCCGAATGGTTCGGTGAGCTGCCTGCCTATGGCATCGAGGTGGTGCGCGAGCCCGCCTTCTCCGAAGTCGCGGGCGGTGCGGCCCATGCCTCGCCCCCGAGCCCGGACGGCAAGCGCCCGGCCAAGACCTATGTGCACCTTGTCGGCACCATGCCCGACCCTGCCGCGATGTACACGCTGATGTGCCACGAGGCGGTCCCCGGGCATAACACGCAAGGCGATATCCAGGTGCGCCAGCATGGCGGGCCCAAGTTCCGCTCTGTCACCGGCTATGTCGCATTCGGCGAGGGCTGGGGGCTCTACGCCGAGGCGGTGTGCAAGGAGATGGGCGCCTATCCGGACATCGCCGCGGACTTCATGCGCCTCGATGCCGAACTGTTTCGCGCCGCGCGGCTGGTGGTCGACACCGGCCTCCACGCGATGGGCTGGACCGAGGACGAGGCGGTCAAGTACATGAACGAGACCGGCCGCCAGCCGATCGAGCGCTCGCGTTCCGAGGTGCGGCGCTACATCACGCTCCCCGGACAGGCGACCGGCTACAAGATCGGGATGCTCAAGATCATGGAGCTGCGCGCGCGGGCCGAAAAGATGCTCGGCGCGAAGTTCGACGTTAAGGGCTTCCACGACCTCCTGATCGCCAGCGGATCGCAGCCGCTCTCGATCCTCGAGCGGCGGGTGGACGCGTGGATCGCGGGTCGCGTTGCCAGCTGAAGGCGCTGAGGCCCCCGACCGGTCCGGAGGTTGTTTTTCACGCAAAACCAGCCGATTGCGGCGCGGTGCGGCGTGCGATACAATCTCCGGCGGTTCGGGAGCACAAGAGCATGGCGCGCGCGACAAATCCGGCAAGGGTTCTGGCGGTCGCCGTGCTCGTCAGCCTGGCAGGTGCAGCACAGGCCGAGCCTGCCGCCCCCTCCCCTGAAGAAGCCCGCGCCCATGCGGCCGCGATCGAGCGGATGGCGGGCTGGCTGTTCGGGATGCGCCGCGCGACCTTCGCGCTCGCCTCGCCCGATCTGGCTCTCGATTTTCCCGCGGCGCTTCAGTCCAAGGAAGTACTGGAGAGCGGCGAGGCTGTGTTCCGGGTCCGCGGCACGATTACCAACACGGGCAGCGAGAGCCTCGCCGTGCCCGATCTGCGCGTCATCTTCAGCGACGCGCGCGATCGGATGTTGGAGGACCGAACGGTGCGCCCCGAAAAGCGGCGCCTTGCGCCGGGCGAGAGCGTCATTGTCCACGAAATCATTACCGAGATCCCGCAAGGCGCCGCCTCGGCAGCACTGGGCTGGTCGCCTCGATAGCATCAGCCGCGGGGCACCCGACAGGTTTGCTGCGCGTATGCCAAGGGGGCGACCCTCCCGGCGGGAGGCCGCCCCCTTGGCGCACCGGGCAAGATGAAGATGAGAACTGGGCCATCGTTCTTAGCGCATCGCGATGACGTCAGCTTTGCGCCCTCATCTGGGTCGTAGCGCCTCGCATCGAGGCTCTAAAAGCGGACTAAGCTCCCAAGCGACCCTAATGGCGACGTCGGGACTTAGTCGCCGTTCCACCGCAACGTGCTCGATGGCAGTTCTATCGCCAAAACCCGACACTCAGACTGCGCCCGCCCGGCCTCGTATCCCGGCTGAGCTCGCCTGACCCTCAGACCAGAAGCGACTACTGCTTAACCTGAGACCGAGGTATTTGCTCAGAGGCCGACTGCCAAGTCTGACATCCAGCTCAGCTCGATCGATCCATCAAAAGATGGTCGGGTGCGCGGCCGGTCGATTCCCAATACTGCCCTAGGCCGATCCGCTCGGTAAGCCTCGAGAATTCCGCAAGGTGCCAAAGCGGCTTGGCTGGCGGTGAGAACAGGAACGCAGTGTACCTGCGCGCGAGCTTCGGTGCCGCGGTGTTCATCGGGATGGTGAAGTAGTCGTCCAGCCGTTGCAGCGCCGTAGTAAGCTGCCCCGCGGCACAGCACAGCCAGACAAACTGGGCCACCGAGCCTGATCTCGTTCGTTCGAGCGCGGCCCGGGTTTCGGCGGCGCCTGCGCTGCCGGCTGCCTTGGCGACCAGCAATGCGTCCTCGATGGCGGAAGCGGGAACGCCGAAAGGATGGGCCTTCTGGTTCGCGATCATCAGCAGCGCTTCGTCCGGCCGTCCCGCGAAGGTCAGGAACTGGCAGCGTGCGAACCAGATGCGCGGGTGCCGCGGCCAGCGCTCGAAGGCATCGCTGAGGCTGCGGTCGGCTTCCTCGATCCGTCCCGCCGACCACAGGGCGTCGGCACGTTTCGCCCAGGAGATGGGCAGGAACTGGTCGATCGCAATGGCATGCTCGAAATGCGCGACCGCCGCGCGCGATCGCCCGGTCTCGAGCGCGACATTGCCGATATTTCCGTGCAGTAGCCAGGCATCGGGATGACGTTGCAGTGCCGCGCGGCAATCGCGTTCGATCTTCGCCCAGTTGCCGTAGATCGGCGGGATCAGGATCAGGGCGGTCTCGGCATCGGCATTGCGCGGGTCGAGCTCGAGCGCGCGCATCGCTGCCGAGCGGGCCGATTGCGCGAGCGCCGCCTCCTCCCCGGTCGGACGCATTTCGAGCAGGTGCCGATAGGACAGGGCCAGAGCGCCCCACCCGTCGGCAAAGAGCGGGTCGGCATCCACCGCCTTGCGGAAATGCGCGACCGCCTGCTCGTTCTGCTCGGCCAGCCCTTGCCGCTGTGCTTCGATGCCCTTGCGGTAGAAGGCAAGCGCGGCTTCATTCGTCTGGCGCCTGCTGCCGAGGGCATAGACGCCCAGACCCGCCGCCCCGGCCACCGCGATGGCACCGGCGGCCAGCAGCGTCCGGCGGGACAAGCCGGACTTGCCGCCCGGGGTGGCGACGGCCGGCGGGGACAGGTCGGGGGCGCGCTCGGATGCCGATCCGGTCACCACCAGTCGATACCCGACCTTGGTGACCGTCTCGATGCGAAAGGCGCCCTCGAACTCGTTCTCGAGCTTGCGAAGGCGGGCGATCACGCGATTGATCGCATGTTCGCCGACGATGCGTCCGTCCCAGCAGCGGTTGAACAGTTCATCGCGGCTGACCACGTTCCCCTCGGCCTGGGCAAGAGCGACGAGAACCTGCATGACCCGCGGCTCGAGGTCCTCGATCTTGCCGCCACGCGACACCCGCCGTGACGGCGGATCGATCGACAGCCCGCCCAGCACGAAGCGACGTTCATGTCCAAGCTGGATCGAATCCATCCGGCGAAGAGGGGCGACGTTCATGGGCAGCGCTCCGGGAATGGGTGAACCTACCACCAGGTTTGCAGGTGGTCCAAGGGGATCAAGCTCATGAGATCATGCAAACATCACGAGATCATTACGCCCGGAGCGTAGCCGCACAAAACCGCCCTGTCTTAACGATCCTTATCCGCCATGTGGGCGGAATGGAGGATCAGAATGCGGATTTCGACAGGAACATGGGCGATGGTGGCGCTGACAAGCTGGCCGGCCGTGGCCGCAGCGCAGGAGCAGTCGCAGGAACCCGACCAAGGCTGGTATGTTTCGGCCTCCGGGAGCTTGTCCTTGCTGGAGGATTCGGTGGGGACTGTGGCGAATGCGATCGGTCCCGGCGGCGTTGCGATTCCGACGCTGACCACTGACAACGAGGTCGAGAACGGCTGGGGCGCCAGTGCCGCGTTCGGCCGCGACTTCGGGCGGGTGCGTGCCGAGGTAGAAGTCGGCTACAGCGAGAACGATGCCAGCAGCTATTCGGTCAGCTCGCCCTTCGTGGTCACGCTGCCGCAGGACGGGCGCAACGACATCACGCGCTACATGGGCAATGTCTATGTCGACCTGACCACCGGCGGCATCCGGCCCTATGTGGGCGCAGGCCTCGGCGCTGCGCGGGTCGAGGTCGTCACGGTCGCGACCGTGGCGGCGGCCCCGACCGCGCCGCCGCGCCGGCTGATCGACGACGACGACACCGTGTTTGCCTATCAGCTCATGGCGGGCGTCTCGGTCCCGGTCACGCGCCGGCTGCGTCTAAATGCGCAATACCGCTGGTTCGACGCCGACCTCGTGCGCGGTCTCGATGCGCGCGGTCAGGAATTCACCCGGACCATCCAGGGGCACAACTTCGATCTCGGGTTGCGCTTCACGTTTTGAGGGATGACAGTGGCAAGCGGCATGGCGAGGCCCCGAGGGCGCTTCGCATCGCTGGCAAAGGGGGGCCATCTTGCGGTTATTGCTCGCGTGCCTGCTTGCCACCATTCCGGCTGCGCTCACCGCCGGGCCCGTCGATGAACCCTCGCGGTTGCCGGAAGAGTGGCAAGCCCGGGTCCGCCCGCTGCTCGAGCAGGTGGTCGAGGTGCCGAGCGTCCCCGGGCGCGGCAAGGTGCCGAAGGTTGCCGAACTGCTGGCAGGCGCGCTGAGGGCCGCGGGCTTTCCCGCCGCTTCGATCGCAATCCGCCCCTACATGGCGGGGGAAGGCGACAGCACCGCGGCGCTGATCGTCCGCTGGACTTCCGCCGCGCCGAGGCGCCGTCCAATCCTGATCCTCGGGCACATGGACGTCGTCGAGGCGCGGCGCGAGGACTGGGAGCGCGACCCCTTCGCCTTCGTCGAGGAGGGCGGCTATTTCTATGGCCGCGGAACGCTCGACATGAAGGCCCAGCTGGTCGCCATCACGATCGCGCTGGCCAAGCTCAAGGCCGAGGGCTTCGCGCCGGATCGCGACATCATCGTCTTCTTCACCGGCGACGAAGAGACTGCGCAGAACGGCGCGCTGCTCGGTTCGACCGATTGGCGCGGCACGCTCGATGCCGAATTCGCCCTCAATGCCGATGCCTGGGGCGGCACCTTCGATGCCGCCGGGCGCCCATTGGGGTTCGTGATCGGGGCGGCGGAGAAGACCTACCAGACCTATTTCGTGACGGTGCGCAACCGCGGCGGGCATTCGATGCGGCCGCGCCCCGACAACGCGATCTACGAGCTTGCCGAGGCGCTCCGCAAGATCCAGGCCCACCGGTTCGAGCCGCAGCTGAACGAAGTCACCCGCGCCTATTTCCAGTCACGCCAGCAGGACGAGGCGGGCGCACTGGGCGATGCGATGCGCGCGTGGCTGGCCGATCCCGGCAATGGCGCAGCGGCGGACATGATCGAGGCGAGCGAGCTCGAGACCGGGATGACCCGCACCCGCTGCGTGGCCACCATGCTCGAGGGCGGGCATGCCGACAATGCCCTCCCCCAGATGGCGCGCGCGGCGGTCAATTGCCGGATCATGCCCGGCGTCGAACCGGCCGCGATCCGGGCCGAGCTTCAGGCCCTGGTCGGGCCCGGCGCCGAGGTCACACCCGACCCTTCGTTCATCGGCACGCCGACGCCGGTCTCGCCGCTGCGCGAGGACGTCCTTGCCGCCTATGCCGCGGCCGTCCGGCGGATCCACGGCGAGGCCATCCGGATCACGCCGGTGATGGACATCGGCACCACCGACGGCAGTTTTTTCCGGGCCGCGGGCATCCCGACCTACAATGTCGACGGTACCTGGCTGGTCGTCCCCGAGGACGAGCGCGCCCATGGCCGCGACGAGCGAATTCCGGTGCGCGCCGCCTTTGACGATGTCCTGCACTGGGAGATGATGCTGCGGGCGCTCGCCGGCAAGCCCTGAAAGCGCCCCGCAGGGGTTGCGAAAGCGCCTGCCCCCCTATTCCGCCATGTGGCGCTCGAAGAAGGACCGCGGCGTCCCCTCAAAGACATGGAAACGCATTTCAAGACGGGAACTCAAAGGGCCTGCATCCTCCCGGGCTAGAGGCGGTTCGAGAGAGACGATCAGGCTATTGTTTGTTTGACGATGCCGCTGCGTCGGCTGGCGCCAGAGAACCGGGATACTGAACTTTAACTTCAATGTCTTAGCCAAGGCAGGAAGAGGTGGAACCCGGTATGACTTTGAAGCAATCGGACGAGCGTCGCGGCGATTTTGCAGAGCTCGCTCGATTGGCGAGCCACTGCGTCGCCGCTCAGAAGCGCCGGCTCGACAGCGAATAAAAGAAGTTGATCGCCGGCAACCAGGGCGAGCGAGATGCGGCGCATGTCATGAACCGCGTCTTCGGAGAATCCGGCCGCATAGGCCTGCTTCACGACTTGCGGATCGGGGTGCGCGGAGAATTCGCGCAGATGGATCATCTCGTCATCCATCGTGGGCAAGGCCGGATATGGCTGTGCGAGACAAAGAATTACGGTGGGCGGCTGCAATGCAACGCGCACGGGGAATGGACGGTTTGGTACGGCAAGCAGCCGCAGCCCGTACCTTCGCCGATCCAGCAGGCGCGCCTGCAGGCGATCGTGCTGCGCCGCTGGCTGGAAGCGAATGGATACGCCTACCTCGAGGTGCTGCCGCTAATTCTCGTCGCCCCGACCACCAGCGTCGATCGACGTCAGGTGCCCGACGATGTGACAATCGTGAAGTGGGATCAATTCGGCGAATGGTGGGAGCGTCAGAGCGCCGATCTCAGTGCGCTGTCCATAGTAAAGATGAGCGCAAGCGCATTCTGGGAAAAGCGCGATACAGCTTGGCTGCGGGAATTGGGCGAAAAATTGTGCGGCGCAAACACTCCTATCGTCTTCGACTGGAAAATGCGGCTCGGGCTCGCGCAGGCGGACGCCGCGACCAAACAGGGAGAAGAGGAGGGCAAAATCCAGCCGCTGGCTATCGGTGAGTACACCCCATATCCAGCGAAAGTGTCGCTGGAAGAACCCAGGCTTGATTTGTCACCCATTATGACCCCGCATGGGGAAATTACCTTCACCGCGCTAGGCGATACAGAAGTGGCCATCCGTAATCCGCCGGTAGAACCTTTGATTGACATTGTCCGCGGCACTGTGAAGGGCCGCGGTCGCTGGCAACCGCGCTACAAGAACTGGATCGTGAAGGTCGAAGATTACGGCGAGGTGCGGTGCCAGATCGAGGCTCGACTGGCCCAAGCGAGGGATTGTCGTTGGGCCTAACCACGCTCCTACGGTTATGAGCAAGATCTTTGAGTAATCCCGCAAGCGGAACGGCTGCTTCTGGAGGAAGCAGCCGTTCAATGGGGCGATTGTGAACGACCATTTCTGGGTCGGGAGCCGCCGAAACCGGATTGCCGGTTCTGGGACATGTCTGCCCTTCCCAAACTGCATTGCAGATGACCGGTTTTACCAGAGGCCGACACTGCGATGATCAGATCGCAAATGGCCGCTACTGCGGGAGCGCTTCCTGGTTGCTGCCGTTCAGCAAGCGACCCCGCAGCGAACTCTTGGGGCCTCTGCCGAGGTATTTTTCCAGAATTCTTCCCATCCGATTGATCATGTGTCCGGTTGTGCACGGCAAGTGCGTCTTCGGAGGTGATGCGCATGTGGGAAGGGGCAAGGGGCTCCGCCGGGCGCATGACTTCGAAGGGCAAGGGCCACTGTGGCGGCAGCTCGATACGACCAATGAAACCAATGGCGGCACCACCGTCGCGGGCGCGCGCTGCATTGCGCGGGGCCAGCGCGGCGGGTTGCTGTTCTGAGAAGGGAGCCAGACGATGAAACGCATGATCATTATAGCCGCGCTGGCGGCAGGTGTAGCCGGGTGCGGCGGGGCCGAGACGGGGGGCGAGACGAATGCCGCGGCCGCCGCCCCCACTGCCAGCGGGTGGGATGCGACGCAGGCCTGTGCGATGCTCGATCCGGCCAAGATCTCTAGCCTCACCGGCCTCACCTTCGAGACAGCCAAGCTCACCCCGATGTCGCCCATGACCGACAACACGGCGGCGACCTCGATGTGCAATTACAGCGGGGCGGGCGGGGCGATGGCGGTGCTGCTGACCCGCGAGGCGCCCTATGACGATGCCACCCCCGAGGCGATCGAGAAGGCACGCACCGCCGATGGCTCGATGGAACCGGCCGAGGATGTACCCGGGCTCGGCAAGGCAGCGCTGTGGCGGGCGGCACCGATGGCGAAGACCCTGCAGGTGTTCTACGATGAACGCCGTTCGGTGGTGGTGACGCTGCTCGGGCGTGAGGCCACACTGGAGCAAGCGAGCTCGGTCGCCCGCGCCGTGGCACCGTGATCCGGCTGGCCGCCATGCTGGCGCTGGTGCTGGCAGCGGGTGCGGCCGCGCAGGACGGGGAGAACGGCAGTCTTGCAATGGCCGCCGACCTTGCCGGAGACTGGCAGATCGTCCCCGTCGATGGCTCCCCCGCATGCCCCGTCACCTTCACCCTCGCCCCCGCACGCGGCGGGTGGCAGGCGAGCGCGGGGGCTTCGTGCGCGAACTATGTCCCTGCCGCCGCCAAGGCTGCGGGTTGGACCTTCGAGGACGGGGTGCGCCTGCTCGATGACAAGGGGGCGACCCTGATGCGCTTCGAGGAGGACGAGACCGCGCTCCCCGCCAGCCCCAGCGTCGCCGCGCCGCAATTCTATCTCGTCCCGGCGATCAAGAGTTTCGAACGCCTCCGCCAGCCGGGCGAGTGGGAGGGGCCGTGGCAGTTCAGTGCCAAGGGCCAGAAGCCCTGCATTCTCCAGTTCGGCCCGCCTGCCAATCTCACCGCCCCGCGCGAGGGCGGGCGCGTCACGGTACGCAAGTGCCGCAGCAAGGCGCTCGCCCGGGTGAACCGCTGGTACATGGAGGGAATGCGACTGCTGCTCGCCGGGCCGGACGATGCGCAGATCGCCTTCGTGCCCGATGGCGCCGAGACGCATCGCAGCGACGACGGGCGCTGGCAGCTGGGGCACTGGTACGGTTCTGCCGCCAGACGCTGACAATTGACGAGGCCGCCCGGCACACAGCATGTTGCAGGGCAGGGGGATAAGGCATGGCACAGATGGACTCCGGGCGCTGGGAAGCAATCATGGCGGCGTTCGACCGGATCGCACCGCTCGATGCGGGCGAGCGCGCGGCGGCGCTGGCGGGCCTCGCGCCGGGCATCGCGCCGGAGGTGGAGCGGATGCTGGCGGCGGCCGAGCTGACCGGGGTGCTCGATGGCGGGCCGCTCGGGATCCGAGGCGCTCGCGCGCCGCAGCCTGCCGCGCTCGCCGAAGGTACCAGGGTCGGCGGCTTCGTGATCGACCGTCTGATCGGGCGCGGGGGGATGGGCGAGGTCTATCTTGCCACACGCGACGATCCCTCCTTCCGCCAGCAGGTGGCCTTGAAGCTGCTGCGCATCGACATGGCGGTGGACGAGAAGCTCTTCGCCCGCGAACGGCGGATGCTGGCGCGGCTCGATCACCCGCACATCGCCCACTTCATCGACGGCGGGGTGACCCCCGAAGGCCGCTTGTGGATGGCGATGGCCTATGTCGAGGGCGAGACGATCGGCGCCTGGGTGGCGCGCACCAACCCCTCGCTCGAAGCGCGCCTCGCAGTGTTCCGGCAAGTGTGCGAGGCCGCCGCCCATGCCCATGCCAACCTGATCGTCCACCGCGACATCAAGCCATCGAACATCCTGATCGACCGGCAGGGGCGGGCGCGGTTGCTCGATTTCGGGGTGGCCTCGCTTGCCGAGGATCCGGAGCGTTCCGGCATCACCGGCGGCGTCCTGACGCTGCATTATGCCTCGCCCGAACAGCTGACCGCGGGGCCGGTGACCGTGGCGACCGATGTCCACGCGCTGGGGCTGGTGCTCTACACCCTGCTCGCCGACACCCAGCCCTGGGGCGACAGCGGAAGTCCGCTCTCAACGCTGGTGCGCCGCATCGTCGAGGACGAGGTGCGCGGGCCGAGCCGGGCCGAGGCGCGCGGGCCCGCCGCCATTCCGCCTGCGCGGTTGGCGGGCGATCTCGATGCGATCGTGCTCAAGGCGCTGCGGAAAGACCCGGCAGAGCGCTATCCCGGCGTCGCCGCGCTGCTGGCGGACCTCGACGCCTATGCCGAATTCCGCCCGGTCGCGGCGCGCAGGGCGACAACCGGCTACCGGGTGAAGCGATTCCTGAGGCGCTACCGCTGGCAGACCGCTGCCGCCGCCGCGCTGCTGGCGGTGCTGACCGGCGGGATCATTGCCACCACCCGGCAGGCCAACATCGCCGAAGCCGAACGCGACCGCGCGCTCGCTGAAGCGCGGCGGGCGGATTCCATCGTCCAGACGCTTACGCTGGCACTGGCACAGGGGGGATCGTCAGGCGATCTGACCTTCCGCCAGACGCTTGACCAGACAGCGCAGCGCTTGCTGGCAACGCTCGATGGCAGCGAGCGTTCGGGCGCGACCGCCAATGCCATCGCCGATCTTTATATCTTCGTGCAGGACGCCAAGGCCGCGCAGGCGTTTCTGGACCGCGCGGTCAGCAAGGGTATCGGCAAGGACAGCCCGGTCCAGACCGCCCGGCTCAAGGCCAGCCTTGCCGATACCGAATTGTTCACCAGCAAGGGCGAGCGCGTGCCCGCCCTGCTGGACGAGGCCGAGGCGCTGCTGCCGGCGGGCAGCCTTGCCGCAGAGGAAGTGCGCGAGGCGATCATCGGCACCCGCGCCAGTATGGCCCGGCGCAGCGGCGATCTTGATAAGGCCCTGGCGCTGATCGGCGATCTTGATCGGGCCGAGCGGGCGTTTGGCGGCAATCAGAGCCAGCTCATGGTGCGTTACAACAACCTGCTGGTCTATCTGATCGAGGGCAATCGTCTGGCCGAGGCCGATGCCGTCTTCGCGCGGGCGGACCGGTTGCTGGCGAAGTCGGGGCAGGGCGACACAATCCAGGCACTCGGCCTTGATCAGCTGCGCGCCGCCGTCCTGATGCGCACCGACCGCAACAGTGAGGCCGGCGCGGTGCTGCGCCGCCTGATCGAGCGGCGGCGGCGGCTTTACGGGGAAAGCCCGGCGCTGGCCTCCGATCTGTCGCTCTATTCGCGCCAGCAGCTGGCCGAAGGCCAGTATGCCGCGGCCGAGGCTGCCGCGAACGAGTCGCGGCCCATGCTGGCGCGCTTCATGGGGGACGCCGCGCCGCCGGTGGTGATGCAGGATCTGGCGATTGCGCAGATTCTGGCCGAACAGGGCAAGCTTGGTCCGGCGCAGGCCCAGCTGGCGCTGGTGGACGCCGCCGCCGCCGCGATCCCGCCGCTTGCCCCGCAGCTGGAACTCACCCGCGCCATCGTGGCGCTGGCAGCGCGCGACACATCGGCGGCCAGGACGGCGCTGGCGAAGGCGGAGGCCGGGTTCACCGCGCTCGGCCCGGCGGGAACGTTCGGGCTGCAAGGCGTTGCCAAGGTCCGCGCACGGCTGGCCAAGCTGCCCTAGGCTTGGGCCTCGCCGCCGCCGCCTGCCTGCTCGGCCATCTGCGCATGGATCCACGCCCGCGCGCGCACCCACCAGCGCCGCACGGTGCGGTCGGTGATGCCGAGCACTTCGGCGGTCTCGGCTTCGCTCAGGCCGACGAAGAACCGGCAATCGACCAGCCGGGCGAGATCGGGGTCGTGCTTCGCAAGGTCAGCCAGCGCATCGCCCAGCGCCACCAGCTGTTCATCGTCATGGCTTTCCGAGGCCAGCTGATCGAGCGCGCCGGTCAGGCTGGTGCGCTCCCCATGCCGCTTGCCCGCCAGCCGCGCGCGGGCCGCATCGACCAGCACGTGCCGCATCGCGGTTGCCGCGCAGCCGAGGAAATGCGCCTTGCTCTGCCAGTCGGCACGGTTCTTGATCTTGAGATAGGCCTCCCCGATCAATGCGGTCGGCTGCAAGGTGCCGGGGCTGCCCGCCCAGCGATGCTCGCGCCGCGCGATCTCGTGCAATTCGTCATAGAGCAGCTTGATGAGCGCCTCGGACGAGGCTGCGCGCATCGCTCCGTCACCTTCGGCCATGGCCCCCCGCTTGGCTGAAAATCCATGGAGATTTGTGCCTCGCCCGGGCCGCCTCTGCAAGAGTATGCGGAAATGATGCGAATTTTTCACACGCGCCCTGTCCGGTTCGGCGCGCGCGTCC
>NZ_JAMNXL010000027.1 GCF_023653175.1 Erythrobacter sp.
AGGGCGTGAAGATCAACGACAAGCACATCGAGGTGATCGTTCGCCAGATGCTGCAGAAGGTCGAGATCACCGATGGCGGGGACACCACCCTGCTGCCGGGCGAGCAGGTGGACCTTGCCGAAATGCTCGAGATCAACGGCAAGCTGGCCAAGGGCAAGCAGGGCGCTTCGGGCAATCCGGTGCTGCTCGGCATCACCAAGGCGAGCCTCCAGACGCGTTCGTTCATCTCGGCGGCCTCGTTCCAGGAAACCACCCGCGTGCTGACGCAGGCGGCGGTCGAAGGGAAGAAGGACACGCTGATCGGGCTGAAGGAGAACGTGATCGTCGGCCGTCTCATCCCCGCCGGTACCGGTGCGGGCATGAACCGCCTGCGCGTCACCGCCAACAGCCGCGATGCGGCGCTCAAGGCGGCGTGGAAGAAGCAGCAGGATGCGCTTGCCGCGAACGGTCAGCGCGAAGTCGAGCCCGAAGCCGATGCGATCGGCTCGGAAGAAAAGATGAAGGCCGCGATGGCTGCGATGGCGGCCGCCGCCCCCGCCGCCGACATGGGGGATGACGGCGAGGAGTAAGCGCTCCCGCCTCGCCCCCGCGGCACGAATGGCCCCGCCCGAGCATCAGCTCCGGCGGGGCTTTTCTTTGCGCTTGCCGCCCCGCCGCCCTGTGTTAGCCTTCGCTCCTATCGAGGGAGGGAGTGACATGAAAAGACAGGGACTTGTGCCGGCGGCGCTGGCTGCCGTCGCCGTGCCGGTGCTGATGCCGGGTGTGGCGCTGGCGCAGGACGAGGGCATGATCGTCGTCACCGGATCGCGCGTCGACCGTGACGATTACGACCAGTATTACGACGAGGGGCAATCCGCGATCGGCCTCACCCGCAAGGCCGACAACTTCGTCAAACCGATCTACGTCAACTCGGATTCGCGCGACCCGGAAGTCCGGCGTGCCGAGGTGACGGCGATGCTGCAGGACGTGATGAAACTCGCCGCGCGCCAGGGCATCGCGCTGGTGGCTGGCGACTACAAGCTGGTGCCGCTCACGGATGAGAGCCTCAAGGCGCTGTCCTTCGGCACGGGCAATCGCCCCGATACGACCCGGGTCAAGGTCTATGCGCGCCTGGCGGTCGGCGGGAGCTATGCCGGGGTGAAAGAGGTCGACGCTGCCATCGCCGCCTTCGTCAAGGCGGTGCCGTTGACGGGGCGCTCCTATATCGAGACCGGGGGCACGGATCTCGCGATCAACAATCCGCAAGGCTATCGCGGCGCGGTGGTCAAGGCGATCGCCGACGAGGCCAAGCGCTATGCGGCGATGTTCGGGCCGGACTACGGCATCGAGATCCGCGGCCTCGATTCCGAGCTCTACTTCAAGCAGGCGAGTGAGACCGAGGTGTTTCTCTATATCGAGCATTCCTTCGTGATCCGGCCCAAGCAGGGCTGAACGCTATTGCAAATCACTCGCAATTAGATATGGTGACAGGACTGTCTCCCAGCCCTTGCGAGGTTCCATGTCCGAAAGCCCCTCTGCCGCCACCCGTCAGGTCATCGCCGCGCTCGCCGCGCCGCCGCGGGTCGAGGCGCTGGGGCCCATCGCGGGCCGGTTTGTCCATGCCTTGCGGCTGATCGCGCTGCATGAGCGGCTGAGGCGCGATCCGGTGCCGGAGCTGGCGGCGCGGCTCGGCAGCGTCGAGGTCGCGGCCAAGGCGCTGATCATGGCGCAGGCGATCGCTGCGACATGGCCCGAGAACATCGCGGTCTCGCGCTTCTGCTGCCGCCTGCTCAGCCATGACGAGGCGACCATCGGTGCCTTCGTCGACGCTGCGGCGCAGGGCGACCGGCGCGGCGTCGAAGCCGCGCTCGACGGGCTGGTGCGGGCCGAGCGCGCCCACCGCCGGTGGGACGCCGCGCTGGCGCTGACGGCGGCGGAACTGCGCGCGGTGTGATGCCCTCGCCTGCCCCGCCCCAATCATGCTACACTCGCGGCATGCGGCACCTGCTTGTCCTTCCCTTCCTCGCCGCCCTTGCGGCCTGCAATCCGGCCAGCAAGAGCGCGGAGGCCTCGCCGGACGCAGCCGGAGAGAGCGAAGCGGTTGCCGGGCTCAGCCCTGTGCCTGACCTTGCGGGCGAGTTCCGGGTCGCCGGGATTGACGGTGCGCCGCTCGACCTTCCCTTCGGACTGGCCCTGTCCGTCTCGAAGGACCGTATCGTGTTTGACGCAGCTTGCGGCGGATATGCATGGAACTACCGGCTGGTGGGCCGCACGCTCCGCACCACGCGGATCGCCTCGCCCGACCCGAAGTGCCTCGCTACGGCCCGCATCCACCATGTGGTGTTCGACCTCGCCGTCGCAGTCGATGCGGCCACCGGTGCAGGCCGCGATGGCTCGAACGCGATTGTTCTGTCGGGTGGCGGCCGAACGCTCACGCTCTACTCGCAATAACCGGCAAGGCGCGCTAACGGGCGGCGCATGACCACCACGCGCTTTGCCCCTTCGCCCACCGGCCGGCTGCATGTCGGCAATATCCGCACCGCGCTCCACAACTGGATGCTGGCGCGGCAGGCGGGCGGCACCTTCATCCTGCGCATCGACGACACCGACGCGGCGCGCAGCCGCGAGGACTATGTCGGGGCGATCCGCGCCGATCTCACCTGGCTCGGACTGACCTGGGACCGCGAGGAGCGCCAGTCGGCGCGGCTCGACCGCTACGAAGCAGCCTTTGCCGCATTGCGGGGGGCGGGGCGGATCTATCCCTGCTACGAGACCGCGCAGGAGCTCGACGTCAAGCGCAAGATCCAGCTCTCGCGCGGTCTGCCGCCGATCTATGACCGCGCCGCGCTCAGACTGAGCGATGCGGATCGCGCGGCCAAGGAGGCCGAAGGCACCGCTCCGCACTGGCGCTTCCTGCTCGACCACGCCGAGCCCATCGCCTGGGACGACGGCATCCGCGGCATGCAGAAATTCGACCCCGCGCAGCTCTCCGACCCTGTGATCCGCCGCGCCGACGGATCGTGGCTCTACATGATGCCGAGCGCGGTCGACGATATCGACATGGGCGTGACGCAGGTGCTGCGCGGCGAGGACCATGTGTCCAACACGGCCGTGCAAATCCAGATCTTTACCGCACTTCATGCTGCAGGTTTTGCTGCAACCGAAAGTGCAGCAAAAATGCTCCCCGCCTTCGCCCATGAAGCGCTGCTGGTGGGGCGCGAGGGCAAGCTGTCGAAGCGCCTCGGATCGCTTGGCTGCGATGCCTTTCGGGAGCGCGGGATCGAGCCCGAGGCGATCATCGCCCTGCTCGCGCGGCTCGGCACCTCGCAGCCGGTGGAGCCCATCGCCGACCGAACCGCGCTCACCGCCAGCTTCGATCTTGCGACTTTCGGCCGCGCGCCTGCGAAGTTCGACGAGGAGGATCTTGAGCGGCTCAACGCCGGGATCGTCCACCAGCTGCCCTTCGAAGCGGTCGCCGCACGGCTCCCCGAGGGCATGGACGCCGCCGGCTGGCACGCGGTGCGCCCGAACCTCGCGCATGTTGCCGAGGCGGCGGAGTGGTGGGGGCTGGTTACCGGGCCGATCACGCAGCCGGATTTCGCGGAGGAGGACAAGGCCTTCCTCGCTGAGGCTACTCGCGCCTTTGAACAACTCGAATGGCGTTACCCCGACATCTATCCAGAGCTTTGGAAAACTCTGACTCAAATCCTTGGTCGGACAACCGGACGCAAGGGTCGCGCCCTGTTCCTGCCGCTGCGTCAGGCGCTGACCGGCATGGACCACGGCCCCGACATGGGCGAGCTGCTCCCCCTGATCGGCGAGAGCGAAGCCCGCGCGCGGCTCGCCAAGGCCGCCGGGATCGCCTGAGCCTCGGACCGACCGAAGCCGCGTCGCGCGCGATATCTTGCAGCCCGCGCCGGTTCGATAAGTGCTGTCTGCGGCTCGGCAGGCGGCATGGCTGCGCCTTGCGCCGATCCGGCAGGTCAGCCATCAAGCGATGCAGAAATCTTTGAGGGGCAACGCGATGAAAGGCATTCTTCTGGGCGCGGGCAGTCTGCTCGCCATGATCGCGAGCCCGCTGGCGGCGGAAGAGGGCTACTACCAGCACCCCGTGGCGAGCGGCGACGTGCTGGTCTTCGTCAGCGAAGGCGACCTGTGGCGCACTGGCCGCAATGGCGGCGTTGCGGTCAGGCTCACCAATGACGAGGGCGAGGAAACCGAACCTGCAATCTCCCCCGATGGCCGGATGATCGCCTTCACCGCCAGCTACGACAGCGACCGCGACATCTATGTCATGCCGGTTGCGGGCGGACGTCCCCGCCGCCTGACCTTCGAGGGCACCGCGGTGCGCACCATCGGCTGGACCCCGGAAGGCAGGGTGATCTATTCCTCCGCGATCACCGGAGCAGGGCAGGGCGAGGTGCTCTATACCCTCGATCCCGCCGGCGGCGAAGCCACCCCCGTGCCGCTGTGGCGCGCCAATGACGCAGCCTTCGGAGCCGACGGCAAGACGCTGTTCTTCACCCGCCGCGGTCTGTTCGCCCGCGCGCGCGACAACGCCGTGCTCTATCGCGGCGGCGGGATGGAGCAGCTGTGGCGCTGGCAGGCCGGTTCGGATGCGGAAGGCCAGCAGCTCCTCGCCGATTTCGGCGCGCCGATCCGCATGCCGATGGCGGCAAGCGGGCGGATCTGGTTCATCTCCGACAGGAGTGGCAAGGATGCGGTCTGGTCGGTGGCCGAGGATGGCAGCGACGTGCGCCAGGAATCGCCCGAACTGGCCTTCCCGGTGCTCCAGGCCAATATCGATGGCGGCGAGGTGTTCCTCCAGAATGGCGCCGATCTCCACGTGTTCGACATCGCTGCAAGCACGCTGACCAAGCTCGCCATCGACCTCGTCACCGACCGCGAGCAGACCCGCGTGCGTGCGATCGACGATCCGATGCGCTGGTTCGAGGCGGCACGGATTTCCCCCTCGGGCGAGATGGTGGCGGTCACCGCGCGCGGCCGCGCCGCGCTGGCCGCACCGGGCGATCTGCGCCGGGTCGAACTGCCCGTGCCGATCGCGGCACGGGCGCGTCAGGCGGTGCAGGCGCCCGGCGGCAAGGAAGTGTTCGCGATCCTCGACCAGGGGACGCGCGGCGACATTGTCCGCATGCCCGCCGACGGCACCGGCACGCCGACCCCAGTGACCAAGGGCTATGATGCGCATATCTGGTCCTTCGCCCTCGCGCCCGACGGCAAGACCATGGTGGTGTGGGACAAGGAGGCGCGGCTGCAGAAGGTCGATGTCGCCACGGGCCGCGTCACGCTGCTGGCGCGCAATGCCAGCGGTGCGGACGATGCCTTCTTCGATCTCGCCTTCTCGCCGGATTCCAGCCACATCGCCTACGCCGAGGTCGCGCTGACCAACAGCAGCAACACCGCCGACATCATGATCCAGAACCTCGCCACGGGCGCGCGCGTGCAGGCGACCTCGGGCAAGTACAACAACTATGCCCCTGCCTTTGCGCATGACGGCGCGTGGCTCTATTTCATCTCCGACCGCAATTTCGCGCCCGATCCCGGCAACCCCTGGGGCGACCGCAACATGGGCGCGGCCTTCCCCGACCGGGGCGAGCTTTATGCGCTTCAGCTCGATCCCGCCTCGCCGTTCCGGATGCGCGCGGACAACGAGCTGACCCGCAAGGCGGACGACAAGGAGACCGCCGCGCCCGAGGGCGAGGCCGAGCCTGCAAAGAAGGACGAAGCCAAGGGCAAGGGCAAGAAGGGCGAGGCCGCGCCCAAGGGGCCGGTGATCGTGCTCGAAGGCGTCGCCGCGCGGCTCTACAAGCTGCCGGTCAAGCCGGGGGTCGAGGGCCTGCTGCTGGCGTCGGAGAAGTTCCTCTACACCCGCCGCGGCGACGATCTGGTCTCGATCGCGATCGACAAGAAGGACCCGCGCGAGGAGGTCTTCGCGCCCGGCGGGATCGATATGGAGCTGTCCGAGGACCGCCAGACCGCGCTGGTGCTGAGCGGCACGCCCGAAAAGCCGGCGCTCGCGCTGGTGCCCGCCGACCGCAAGCTGCCCGACAAGCCCGCGCCGCATCAGGTGCGGCTCGGCGACTGGCGGCTGACCATCGATCCGCGCGCCGAGTGGCGCCAAATGTTCATCGACGCATGGCGCCTGCATCGCGATTTCCTCTACGATCCCAGCCTGCGCGGCGTCGACTGGAACGCGGTCCGCGCCGCGCGCGAGCCCTTCCTCGAGCGGATCGGCACCCGGTCGGAACTCGACGCGGTGCTTGGCGAGATGTCCGCGCAGGTGGGCGTGCTGCACAGCCAGATCGGCGGCGGCGACCAGCGCTCGGATCGCGAGAACCCGGCGATGGCCTTCCTCGGCGCGAAGGTTTCGCCGGTACCCGAGGGCCTCAGGATCGACTCCATCCTGCGCGCCGAGGCCGACCTCGTCGACCGGCTCCCGCCGCTGCGCCGCCCCGGGGTCGACGTGAAGGCGGGCGACGTGATCCGGCTGGTCGATGGCCGCGGCGTGGCGAGCTTTGCCGACCTCCAGACCGCGCTGGCGACCAAGGCCGGGCAGCAGGTGCGGCTCGATCTCACCCGCGAGGGGCGCAAGCTCAGCGCGATCGTCGAGCCGATGACGCAAGGCGGTTACCGCGAGGCGCACTACGCCGATTTCGTGCAGGGCAAACGCGCAGAGGCCGAGCGGCTGTCGGGCGGCAAGATCGGCTATCTGCATCTGCGTGCCATGGGCCCGGACGATCTTGCCAGCTTCGCGCGCGACTTCTTCCCGCAGCTCGACAAGCAGGGGCTGATCATCGACGTGCGCGGCAACAACGGCGGCAATATCGACAGCTTCATCGTCGCCGCCCTGATGCGCAAGGCGTGGGGCTTCTGGGCCAAGCCCGATGGCACCGGCATCGCCACCACCAACATGCAGAACGCCTATCGCGGCCATGTCGCGGTGCTGATCGACGAGCGCACCTATTCCGACGGCGAGACCTTTGCCGCGGCGGTCAAGGCGCTTGGGATCGCGCCGCTGATCGGCACCCGCACGGCGGGCGCAGGGGTGTGGCTGTCGGACCGTCCGGTGCTCGCCGACCGCGGCATCGCGCGCACCGCCGAGAGCGCGCAATATGCGATCGACGGGCGCTGGATTGTCGAGGGGCTCGGGGTTGCGCCCGATGTGGAGGTGGAGAATCTGCCCCACGCTGCCTTCAAGGGCACTGATGCGCAGCTTGCTGCGGCGGTCGGTCTGCTCGAGGAGACGATCGCGCGCGATCCCGTGCCTCCGCTCAAGCCGCGCCCCCTCGGCCCGCTCGGCACTCCGGCGGAGGATGTGAAGCGCTAGCGCGCGCCTGCCTGTCCGGACTTTGCAACAATCATCGCCGAAAGCCCGCCACATGGGCGGCGCGCCTCGCGCCGCGGCATTGAGGGGGCACGGAGGATGTCGGGCAGCGTTTCACGCAGGCAAGTAATGGCCGGGGCCGCGGCGGGAGCCGTCGCCGCGTCGGCCCCTGCCGTCGCAGCACCCGGAGAGCGCGCGCTCACCCGGATCGCGTTTGGATCCTGCGCGCACCAGGACAAGCCGCAGCCGATCTGGGACCGCGTCAACGCGTGGGCCCCCGAGCTGTTCATCTTCCTCGGCGACAATATCTATGGCGACACCGAGGACATGGCGGTGCTGCGCGCCAAGTACCAGATGCTTGCCGAGAAGCCCGGTTTCCGCACCCTGCGCCGCGAGACGCAAGTGATCGCGACCTGGGACGATCACGATTTCGGCGTCAACGACGGCGGCAGCGAATATCCCAGGAAGGCCGAGAGCGCGGCGATCTTCCTCGATTTCTGGGGCGTGCCGGCGGGCCATCCCCGCCGCCGCCCGGAAGGGGGCATCTACGGCAGTTACATGTTCGGCCCCGAAGGACGGCGCGTGCAGGTGATCCTGCCCGACAACCGCACCTTCCGCACCCCGCTTCTGGGCTACAGCGTCGAGCCTGCGGACAAGGGGCAATATGTCGTCAACCCCGATCCCGACGCGACCATGCTTGGGCAGGCGCAGTGGGAGTGGCTGGAGGCCGAACTGCGCCGCCCGGCGGACCTGCGCATCCTCGCCTCCTCGACCCAGGTTCTGCCCGATGCGCCGGGCTACGAGGCGTGGATCAATTTTCAGGCCGATCACCAGCGCCTGCTCGACCTCATCGATTTCGCCGAGGTGGAGAACCTGCTCATCATCTCGGGCGACACCCACTATGCCGAGCTCTCGCGGCTCGATACGCGCATGCCCTATCCGCTCTACGAGTTGACCTCGTCCGGCCTGACCGAGGTGTGGCCGGTGTTCGGCCCCAACCGGAACCGCATCGCCAAGGCGCCGCTGATGCCCAATTACGGCAGGCTGACAATCGACTGGGACGCGCCGTCACCTGCGGTGCTGATGGAGGTGGAGATGCTCGACGGCAGCATCGGCATCAGCCACGCGGTCAAGCTCGCCGAGCTGAAACAACCCCCCGGCCGCTGACGCGCCGAAGGGCGAGGGGGGCAGCGCAGCCACGCGCGCGCTTGCCCCGCCGATGCGAGGGCGCGGGCGAGGCGCAGCGGGGCGGGGTCAGCGATCCGGCCGACCCATCCATAACCTGAAAAGCCCGCCGGGATCGTAAGTCTGCCGGACGCTGTCCAGCCTTGCGAGGTTGGCGTCCTTCATGAACCGGGCGGGCCGCTTGCCGAGGTTCTCGTCGGCCAGCTGGATACCCACGGAATGGGCCTGCATCGCCGCCATCCGCTCGGTCGCCCAACCGGCGTAGCGGTGATTGTCCTCGTCGCGCGTCCATTCGCCGTACACCGCGAGGTAGCGCTTCGCCTCGAGCGAGAACGCCATGTCCGGGCGCGGCTGGGCGGGCGGTTGCCAGTTGAGCCACAGGCTGTGGCTGGGGGCCGGCGGCATGGTTTCGGCGATCGCGTGGAGGCCCGGCAGCAAATCGTCGATCGGCGCGTCGGTCCAGATATTGTCGGTGCACCAGCGCACATCGGGCGGGAAATGGGTGATGTTGGCGACTTGCGACATGAAGCTGGTGCGCATGGGGATGAGCGGGGTGGTGAAGCTCGCCAGCTTGCGGATCGGGCTGTCGGCGATGAAGCGCACCGCTTCGCGCGCCTCGGCCCATGTGGGCGCCAGCACCGGGGCGATGACTTCGATGCCGGGCCGGAAGATGCCCAGCGCGCGCGGCGTGATCAGCAATTGCAGCTCGACCGAGCGCGGCACGCTGCTGCCCACCGCATCGGCCCAGCGGAACACGGCGTCGAGGTGCTCCTGCCGGAACACCTGCATCTGCATCGCGGTGGCACGCGGGCGCGGGTGAAGCTTCAGGTGATAGCGCAACACCACCGCAAAGAAGTCCGGCCCCGATCCGCGCGCAGCCCAGAACAGGTCGGGGTTCTCGCTGGCACTGGCATGAACCTCGCGTCCGTCGGCCAGCATCAGGTCGATCCCGATCACGCTCTCGGTCGCCAGCCCGAGTTCGCGGCTGCCCCAGCCGAAGCCGCCTTGCAGCAGGAACCCGCCGAGCGCGACATCGGGGGCATGGGCGATGGGGAAGAACAGGTCGTGCTTCTTGAGCGCACGGTCGAGGTCGAGCCCCCAGCAGCCGGGGCCGACCTGCGCGATTCTGGCCGCCGGATCGATGGCGATGTGGTTGAAGCGGGCCATGCTCAGCAGCAATCCGCCGTCGCGCAGGTGGTTCTGTGCCCAGCTGTGGCCGCCCGAAACGATGCTGACCTGCCAGCGGTTCTCGCGCGCCACTTGCAGGGCACGGCCCACCTCGGCTGCATCATTGGCCTCGACCTGCATCTCGGGCCGCACGCCGGGATCGCGGGCGTTGAAACTGGTGGCGAGCACGGCCGTGTCGAAGCCCGCCTCGCCCCGCCGCCAGACGCGCCCTTTGCCGCTTGGGCGCTTCATGCCCGTTGCTCGCGATAGGCGGCGCCAAAGTCCGCGAACAATTGCGGCAGGAAGCCCGCCAGATGCGCCATTTCCTGCGCATTGTGAACCAGCAGGTCGGCCGGTGCGGGCAGCAGCTGCCCCGCCACCGGACCCAGCGCCTTGGCCAGCCCGCGCCGCACCGCGCCCGGATCATCGCCGAGCGCGGTGTTCTCGCCCCCCATCCACATGCGCGAGCGCATCTCGCTGCCGCCTGCGACCGGGCGCAGCTGGTGCAGCAGCCACCCTCCCTTCAGCCCCGTTCCCGGCACGCCGACCCGCGCGCAGATCACCACCTCGCCCTGCGCGGCGAGCCGGGCCTCGTCGAAGCCCATCGCGGCTGGGGGAAGAAAGGCGATGCCTCCCTTCACCACCTTTGGGCCAAGGTATTCGGTGATCAGCGATGTTCGTCCGATATAGCTTTCATCGCTGCGCCCGTCGGCCCAGCGCGCGTCGATATGGGCCTTGGGATGCCACAGCTTGTAACGCTCCGCAGCGCAGCCGTGCCAGCCGAACCACCAGTCCCACATGGCAGGCGTCACGCCGGGCATGTGGGTCAGGCAGAACACCCGGATTCCGCCGCCAGGCGGCGTGGTATAGCCGGTCTCGACCGGCGCGTATCCCGGCTCGGCCATGGCAGCAGCGGCGCTGGCGGGCGCGAACAGCTCATGCGCCTGCGGCCCGACCAGCAGCGCCTCGGCCACCTGCGGCTGGAGCGGGGCGAGTTCGGGGTTGTAGAAGCGGGCAAAGGGGCTTGCGGCCAGTTCGGCCGGGGTAAAGCCAAGCAGCCTGTCGGTCATTGGTCGATCTCCGCTGTGCACAGGTCGCGATAGGCAGAGGCGAGCGATGGGCGAGCCGCGTCGCTGCAATGCTGGAGCAGCACCGCCAGCCACGCGCGGCGGACCTGCGCGATGCTCTCGCGGTTGGAGAAGAACCCCGATCCCCACATGCCGAGCACTGCCAGCAGCGCAATCGCCAGGTGGCGGCCAAGCGACGCAGCGTCGGTGTCCGCGCGCAGCTCGCCATGGGCGACCGCCTCGGCAACCAGCGCCTGCGCTGAAACAACCGCGCGGCCCACCCCGGTGCTGCGCACCTCGGGATGGTCGGAAGCCATGATCGCGGCGTAGATGCCGCGGTAATACGCCTCGTCACTCGCAAAGAACGCCGCGATCCGCCCGAGCCCGCCGAACAGATGCGCGATGGCCGAGGCCCCGCTTTCACCCGTCTGGCGCGGCGCGAATTCGAACCCCGCCTCGTCCAGCAGGGCGATCAGCACATCGGTCTTCGATCCGAACAGGTTGTAGGGCGTGCGCAGGCTGACCCCGGCGACTTCGGCGAGGCGGCGCATGGTCAGCTTGTCCATGCCCTCGCCGCGAATGATCGCTTCGGCCGCCGCGCAAATGCGGGCGCGGTTGAACGTCTTGGCTTCTTCGCGTCGTGACATGAGGGCAGCTTGAATATTTTTATAACATGTGTCAATTATTTCGTCTATCCGATGCAAAGTCGCAGCGGACAAGGGTTGGTGGCAGCCGAAGGCGCGGGATCATATGAGACTGAAAACAATCGCCAAGTGGCTCGCAGGGCTGGTGGTCGGGCTGGCGGCAGCAGGGTTCGGGGCCTGGGCGACCTCGCCCGACCCGCAGTTCAATCCGGCGAGTTTCGAGGATGAGCCGCTCGTCCAGCAAATCGCCCCGCTGGAGGAAGCGATCACCTTGGCGCAGGTTCGCGCAGCCGACGGCGGCACGCGGACGCTGCTGGTGCTCGCCCGCACGGGTGAGAGCGTCACCGGCATCGACCTCGCTGAACTCGGGGCACCGGCGACCTCCGATCCGCTTGCGGCGCTGGCGGCATCCGACCTTGCGCCTGTGCGGGCCGGGCGCGCGGGCGCGTTGCCGCAGGTCACGGTCGCGATTGACGCCTTGCTGCCCTCAGGCCCGGCCGGCACCCGCCACATCGGCACCGGCACCAATTTCCCCGAGCACGCCGCAGAGGCCGATAGCAGCGCGGTGTTCCAGTTCCCCAAGTTCGGGGCCGCCTCGCCAGCCCGGACGCAGGTGCAGGCACAGCCGGGCATCCTGCTCGACTACGAAGTCGAAATCTGCGTCCGCTTCGACCGCCCCCTGCGGACGCTTGCGGACTTCGACAAGGCGGTGAAGGCGTTCTTCCTGTGTGGCGATTTCACCAATCGCAACGCGCTGATCAATCTGGCCGATCCGGACAATCTCGATTCGGGCAGCGGGTTCAGCGATGCCAAGAGCGGGCCCGATTTCTTCCCCACCGGGCCGTTCCTTGTCATTCCGGCAGACTGGAAGGCGTTTGTCGTCAACGTCCGCATGACGACCACAGTCAACGGCGCGCCGCGCCAGGACGCGCGCGGCGGAGAAATGACCCTGGATTTCCGGGCTCTGGCACAAAAGGCCTTCACCGACATGAGCACCGCGCGCTTTCTCTATCGTGGAAGCTACACCAAGCTGATGCCCGATGGCGCTATCCCGCCCACCGCCACGCTGATGTCGGGTACGGCCGAGGGCACCATCTTCACTCCGCCGACGCGCGCCGATCTGATCGAAGCCGGGCTGGCCTATGCAGCCGCGGGCGGGCCCCTCGCGCGCCAATCCGCGCTCGACATCGCCCGCCGGAAATTCATCGCCAACGAACTTGCCGGAGGCCATTACCTGCAGCCCGGCGATGTCGTGCGTCATGATTCGAACGCGCTGGGCGATATCGTGATAGCGGTTGTCCGACGGTGATCCAATCGCCTTGCCAGTGATGATTGGTAGGAATCCGATTTTCGGATCCTGAGCCAAGTCTGACCGGGCGCTGCAGACCTAAGGAAAAATCTGACCGCCCTTGATCACCGCTGAGACGCGTTCCAGCACGGTGACGTCGGAGAGCGGGTCGCCTGCCACTGCGATCATGTCGGCGAGGTAGGCCGGGGCGATCCTGCCTAGATCCTGCTCCCGGCCGAGGACCTGCGCCGCGCTCGTGGTGGCTGCCCGCATGGCCTGCAGCGGGCTCATGCCGTTCGCCACCATGTAGCGGAACTGGCGCGCGTTCAGCCCATGCGGAAAGACGCCGGCATCGCTGCCAAAGGCGAGGGGCACGCCCATCTCCACCGCGCGGCGGAAATTGTCGCGCTGGACCTGCGTGGTCTCGCGGTTCTTGCGCAGATATTCTTCCGGCCAGCCTTCCTTGGTGCCGACCTCGTCGATGTAATCGCCGTTGAAGACGTCCATCACCAGCCACACGCCTTTCTCGCGGGCCATGGCGAGACCCTCCTCATCGATCAGGCTGGCGTGCTCGATGCTGCGCACCCCGGCGCGGATCGCGGCCTTGATACCTTCCGCGCCGTGGGCGTGGGCAGTGGCGAAGGAGCCGCGCGCGGTTGCCACTTCGATGGCGGCGCGCATCTCGGCCTCGGTCAGCTCGGGCTCGCCCGGCTCGGTGCCGATCGCCAGCACCGCGCCGGTTGCCATCAGCTTGAGGAAATCGACGCCGTTGTCGAACAGATAGGTAGCGCGCTGGGCCGCCTCCTCGGGCCCCGTGAGCACGCCGAGGCGCATGTCGGCAGGCAGCTGGTCGTTGGGAACCACCCCGTTGAGCTCGCCCCCGCCGCCCGGATGGGTGAGATAGGCCCCGGCAACGAACATGCGCGGGCCCGGCACCAGCCCCTTGGCGATGGCATTGCGCAAGGCGACGTCGGTGAGCCCGCGATAGGTGCCGACATCGCGCACCGTGGTGAACCCCGCCGCAAGCGTCAGACGCGCATTGCGCGCGCCGATCAGCACCGTATCGACAGGGGACGTCTTGAGCGGATCGGCAAGGTCGGCGCTGCTGCCGGTGTCGGACAGATGGGTGTGGAGGTCGATCAGCCCGGGCAGCACGGTATAGGCCGACCAGTCCACCTGCTCGGCGCCTTCGGGCACTTGCCCGCAAGGCTCCACCCGCACAATGCGTTCGCCCTCGGTGAGGATGCATTGCCCGGTCAGCGCCGCGCCGCTTGTCACATCAATCAGCTCGCCCGCCGCGATGTAGAGCCCCTCGGCCAGCGCTGGCGCGGGCGCGGCCAGCGCCAGCAGCGCGGCGAGGGCGGGCAGCGCCCTCATTTGGAGGCGAGCTCGGTCAGCAGCAGGCGGTAATATTCGAGGCTCTTGCCGATATTGCCGATCGGCACGCGTTCATCGAGGCCGTGCGAGAAATCGTCGCTCTCGCGCATGAAGGTGCCGCTCGCGCCGTAGCTGGGGACGCCGAGCGCGCGATACCACATCGAATCCGACGCGCCCGAGGATTGGGACGCGATTACGGGCACCTCCCCGAAGGCCCCGCGGATCGCGCGCGTCGCGGCCCCGACGAAGACCTCGTCATAGGGGGAGGCGGGCGAGGAGGTGGTGTATTCGGGTTCGATCTGGCGGATGGTCATGGTCGGCTCGGCGGCGACCGCCGACAGCTCGGCCATCACCTCCTCGGGCGAATGGCCGGGGAAGATGCGGCAATTGACGAAGGCGGTCGCGCGCTGGGGCAGGGCGTTGAGACCGTGTCCGGCGCTCGCCATGGTCGGCACGCAGGTCGTCGCGATCTTGCCGATCGTGGCGGGGTTGGCGCGCAGCACCGCGATTGCCGCCTTGTCGGTGGGGGCCTTGGCGAAGGCCCGCATCGCCGCCGCCAGCAACGGATCGGACACGAAGTCCGCCGCCTTGACGAAGTAATCGCGTGTGATGTCGTTCACTTCAGGCGCGAAGTGGTGCGCGCCGACCCGCGTCAGCGCGCCCGCGAGCTGGACGATGGCATTCTCCGCGCGCGGGGCGGAGCTGTGGCCGCCCGGATTGGTCACCTCCAGCGCGAAATCGGCATAGGTCTTCTCGGCCCCCTGCCAGCTCCAATAGGAAGGATTGCCGCTCGCCTCGTCGAGCGCGCCCGACGCGCCGTCGACATTGAGCACCAGCCGCGCGCCCTTCAACCGCTCGGCGATGATCCTCGAGGTGATCATCGTCGTCTCCTCGTCGCCCGAGAAGGCGAGCACGATGCCGCGTTCGGGGACGAAGCCGGACTTGCGCAGCTCCATCACCGCGACCATCGCCTGCACGGTGTCGAACTTGGTGTCGCTCGCCCCGCGCCCATAGAGGTAGCCGTTTTCGACGACAGGGGTGAAGGGATCGCGCTTCCAGTCTTCGGGCTTGGCGTCGACCACGTCCATGTGCGCGGAGATGACGATCGGGCCGAGCGCGGGGTTGCGCCCCTTCCACGTGGCGATGAAGTAGGCAGTGTCATCGAGCGGCACGATCTCGATTTCGGCCGCTTTCCAGCCCGCGTCGATCAGCGCCTTGCGGTAAAGCGCCGCCACTTTGTCGGTCTGATTGCCCTCCCCCCGCACGGAGCGCAGAGCGATGGCCGCGCTGGATAGATCGACCACTTGCTTCTCGGCGGGCGTCGTCTGCGCAAGCGCCGGGCCTGAGGCGGAGAGTGCGGCCGCCAGAAGGCCGGTCAGCAGGAGTGTGGAGCGCATCGGCAGTTCCCCGATTGAAGGTCAGAGGTCGAGGCTATGGCAAACGCATGGCTGCGGCAACCGGCGGGCCTAGACAGCCGCGAACCGGCGGAAGCTGCCACCGTCGGCGATCACTTCCTTCGCGCAGTTGTGCCCCGGCGCGCCGGTCACCCCGCCGCCCGGATGATTGCCCGCGCCGCACATGTAGAGCCCCTTCACCGGCCCGCGGTAGGCCCCGTGGCCGAGCACGGGACGTGCGCTCCACAGCTGGTCGAGGCTCATGTGGCCGTGCATGATGTCCCCGCCGACAAGGCCGAATTTGCGGTAGAGCCCCTTGGGGCTGAGCACCTGCCGCCCGAGGATCGAGGCGCGGAAACCCGGCGCGTGGGCTTCGACCGTGTCGATGATGGTGTCGGCGGCGGCGTCTTCCTCGTCATCCCAGTCGCGGCCATCCGGCAGTTCGGGCGCGAATTGCTGGCAGAACAGGCTGGCGACGTGTTGGCCCGGAGGCGCGAGGCTGTCGTCGACCGTGGAGGGGATCAGCATCTCTACGATCGGGCGCTTCGACCAGCCATGCGCCTTCGCGTCGAGGAAGGCCTTGTCCATGTAGGCGAGCGTGGGGGCGATGATGATACCGCTCTGGTGATGCTCGCCCGGCTCGGGGAGGCAAGTGAAGCGCGGCAGCTCGGAAAGCGCGACATTCATGCGGAAGGTGCCGCCGCCCGCCTTGTATCCGCGCATCCGGCGGCGGAAATCCTCGGGCTGGTGGTGCTGGGCCAGCATCTTGCCGAACAAAAGCTTGGGGCCAACGTTGGCGATCACGCGCTTGGCCGCGATTTCCTCCCCGCTTTCGAGCTTCACGCCCGCAACCGTGTCGCCATCGACCAGCACCTCGGCCACGGGGCTTTCGAGACTGATCTCGACCCCCGATTGGCGGCACACGTCGGCCATGATCTGGGTGATCGTGCCCATCCCGCCGATGCAGTGGCCCCACGCGCCCTTCTTGCCGTTTACCTCGCCGAAGACGTGGTGGAGGAGGACATAGGCGCTCCCCGGCGTGTCGGGGCTGGCGTAGTTGCCGACCACCGCGTCGAAGCCGAAGGCGGCCTTCACCGCCTCGCTCTCGAACCACTGGCCAAGGAAACTGGTGGCCGATTTGACGAAGAGGTCGAGCACGTCGCGCTTGGCAGCGAGGTCCAGCTTCGAGAGGCCCCAGCCCTGCGCGGCCCCGGCCATGAGCGTGCGCAGGCCCTCGCCGACATTGGGCGGGCTCTTCAATGCAAGGCTGCGCAGCACCTCGGCCACGCCCTCGAGCGCGTCGTAATAGGCGGGCAAGGTCGCGGCATCGGCGGCCGAGAACCGCGCGAACTCGGCCTGCGTGCGCTCGAGCCCGCCGCCCAGCTTGAGGTAGCCGCCATCTTCCTGCGGCAGGAAGTTGCTGATCGGGCGTTCGATCACACGGTAGCCGTGCTCGGCCAGCCGCATGTCGCGGATCACCTTGGGCTGGAGCAGGCTGACGGTGTAGCTCGCCACCGAATTGCGGAAACCCGGGTGGAACTCCTCGGTCACCGCTGCGCCGCCGACGATGTCGCGCCGCTCAAGGATGCGCACTTTGAGCCCGGCCTGCGCGAGGTAGAAGGCACAGGTAAGGCCATTATGGCCCGCACCGATGATCACGGCGTCGTATTTCTGGGTCATGCGCGGAGGCTCCATCCGGGGCTGGGTTGGTGTTCGAGGCGGGCCTCGGGGATCAGATCGCGGATGCGCCGGCAGAACTGCCTCAGGCACACCTCCTTGTCGCTCAGTGGCCCCATCGAGAAGCTGCGGCTGGCCATGCCCTGCTGGACGCGGGTGATGAGCGCGGTGTCCTCGGCATTGACCTGGCGGTTGATGCGCCAGTTGAGGTATCGCGCTGCGCGCATCTCGCGGCGGTCATCGGGCAGGACATAGCTGATCTCGCGGATCAGGCAGGTGGAGGGGCCGGTGGGCAGCCACTGCATGAAGTCGATCTGGTCGGGATAGATGTCGAAGGCGACGTTGGGCCAGAGCTTGAAATAGAGCCAGAAGCGCTGGTTCTCTTCCGGCAGGTGCGGTACCGGCGGGAGCAGCCGCTGGTACATCCGCTCCGACCAGTTGACGCTTTCACGGTCCACCATCGCGCCCCACATGCGGTCGACATGCTCCTCGGCCTCGATCCCGTAGCCCTTGCCGAACAGCCGCGTGAGGCCGGGGTGGGCGACGGGGATGTGCAAGCCGTCGGAATAATTGTCGCCGACATTCTTCCAGTTCACCTCGCGCGGCCGCAAGGTGACGCGGCCGAGCGCTTCCAGTTCCTCGAAACGGTAGGGCGCGACCATCGCTTCGTAAGGCGCCATCTGCTGTGCCACCGTGGGCCCGCCATCATCCTGAAGCCGCACGAAGATAAAGCCGCGCCACACCTCCAGTTCGACCGCGACCAGGCCGGCCTTCTCCCGGTCGAGCGTCGGATAGCTCGCGCTGTCGGGAACCCCGGTGAGCCTGCCGTCGAGATCGTAGGTCCAGGCGTGATAGGGGCACACCAGCTTCTTCGCGCAGCCGCTCGCCCCGTCGACCAGCCGCGATCCGCGGTGGCGGCAGACATTGGTGAAGGCGCGCAACACGTCGTCTGCCCCGCGCACCACGATCACGCTCTCGCCGCAATAGTCGAGCGTGTGCCAGTCGCCCGCAGCGGGAATGTCGCTGCTGTGGCACACCACCTGCCAGCTCGGGCGGAACACCCGGTCGAGTTCCAGCCTGTGGAACTCGGCATCGTGATAGGTCCAGCTCGGCAGGCTCCAGCCCTCGAGCGGGTCGGCATCGTGGACGGGATGAGTTGCCATGCGTGCTTCCTTGTTTTACATTCGTATAACAAGCCAGACATGACCGCACAACCCGCCTTTACCCGCGCCGATCCCGATGCGCGCCGCCAGAGCCTGATCGAGGCGACTGCCCGCGTGCTTGCGGCCAAGGGCGCGGCGGGGGTGTCGGTGCGCACGATCTGCACCGAGGCAGGAGTGTCGGCGGGGTTGCTGCGGCACTATTTCGCCAGCCTCTCGGACGCGATGGCCGCAACCTATCGCTGGACGGGCGCGGAGATCGACCGGGCGCTCGAAGCGGCGGTGGCAGCCGCCGGCCCCGATCCGCGCGCGCGGCTGCTCGCTTACCTTTCCGCCAATTTCTGCGCCCCGATCGCGACCCCCGAGCTGCTCGCCACCTATGTCGCCTTCTGGAGCCTCACCCGCAGCGATCCGGCGGTCGCAACGGTGAGGGCCGAGGTCTATGGGGCCTTCCGCCAAGGGCTGGAGGCTCTGCTGCGCGCCTATCGCCCCGATCTGGCCAATGTTGGTGTGGCGGCGGTTGCACTCACCGCGCTGATCGACGGGTTGTGGCTGGAATTGTCGCTCGGGCAAGCGCCGTTCAGCGCCGAGGAGGCCGAGGCGCTGGCGGCGCAGTGGCTCGACGCGCTGACCGCTTATTCAGGGGCCTGAGCGCCGCGCCGCGCCCACAGGTAGAGCGGTATTCCCGACGCCATCAGCACCAGACTCCAGCCGCTCGCCTCGATCCCTGCGCCCCACAGCGTCCACAGCGCATAGGCCGCCCCGACCAGCGCGAAGCCCCGCGCCACCTTCATCTTCCACGCCGCCAGCGCACAGGCAAGGTAGAGCCACAGCGCCGCGCTGGTCGAAAGCAGCAGCACGAATTCATAGATGCCCTGCATGTCCTTGCTGGCATTGAGAGCCAGGCAGACCGTCGCGATCACGCTCGAGATCAGCAGCGCGCGGCGCGGGGTGCCGTGGCGGTCGGTCGCGGCAAACCAGCGCGGCAGCATCCCCCGCTCGGCCATGGCGCGCGGCAGCTCGCCTTGCAGCAACACCCAGCCGTTGATCGCGCCGACGCAGCTGACGATCGCGAAGACCGTCACCAACGCGGCCGGCCCGGCGCTCCAGTTGCGCTCGACAAAGGTGGCAAACGGCGCAGGCGATGTCGCGGCCACCGCCTCGGGCAGCATCAGCGCGATGGCCGAGCACACCAGCAGGTAGAGCAGTCCCGTGAGCCCCGTGCCCCACATCGTCGCGCGCGGCACGTTGACCGCCGGGTTCTCGACCCGCGCGGCGGCGATGCTCGCGCATTCGAAGCCGAGCAGCGCGAACAGCGTCAGCGCCGCCGCGCCGCGCAGGTCGGTGCCGTTGAGTTCGGCCATGACCAGCGGGCGGATCTCTCCCTTGCCGGTGCCCAGCACAGCTGCGGCGATGACGATCACCGCCACCAGTGGCACGAGCTTCAAGAGCACGGTCACGATCTGGAAATTGCCCGCCGCCCTCACCCCCCGCAGGTTGAGCAGCGTCATCGCCCAGACCAGCGCAATGGCGCACAGGGCCGGGCCCATCGGGATGCCGGTGATGGCGGGGATGAAGGACGAGAGGTAACTCACCGCCGCCACCGCGATCGAGACCACCGCGGTCCACACCGAGACCCAGTAGATCCAGCCCACCAGAAAGGCCGGGATTTCGCCGAAAGCCTCGGTCACGAAGCCGGCCGGATCGCGCGCCCCGGGCCGGGCGCGGGTGAGCGCGGCGAGCACCCAGGCCAGCACCAGCGTTCCGGCAGTGGTGACGATCCAGCCGATCACGGCGTTCCAGCCGAACGGGGCAAGGCTCGCCGGGAGCAGGAACACCCCCGATCCGATCATGTTGCCCATCACCAGCGCGATGGCAGCAAAAAGGCCGAGCTTGTGGCCCGGCCTTTCTGTTGTTTGCGACACTAAAGGCTCAGGCTCAGAAATCGAAGCCCGCCTTCAGCCCGATGATGCGCGGGCGCGTGATGAAGTCGTAGAACGCCCCGCCGGTGTTGCTGATCCCGGTCGGGTCGCCGCACACGGTCTCGACGCACTGCACCCCGCTGTTGATCACACCGCGCACGTCGAAGAGGTTGGTGACGAACAGTTCGAAGCGCAGGCTGTCCTTTCTCATGCCGAGGCTGAGGTCGACCGTCGTGTAGGGGTCGAAGTCGCCCTTGATGGCGTTCTCGGCGGTGCGCAGGTCGCTGCGCCGGCGGCCAATATAGGAAGCGGCGCCCTGGACATGCCCGTCCCATCCGCCGACCGGGAATTCGTAGCGCGCGATCGCATTGCCCTTGAACTTCGCGGTGACCGGCAGCTGCGTGCCCGCCGGTGCAAGCAGCGCGTTGACGCGCCCGTCGCCGGGATTGAGCGTGCAATCGAAGGTCGGGTTGGCGATCCGGCAGAAGTCGCGCCGGATCGTGGCATCGTTGTAGCTGCCGGATGCCGAAAGCGTGAGCCCGCCCGCGCGATAGGTAAAATCGGCTTCGATCCCCCTGATCCGTGCGACCCCGGCGTTGCGGATCTCGGTCAGCCCGTTTGCGCCGAGGAAGGAGAGCTGGATGTCGTTCCAGTCCTCCTGGAATACCGCGCCGTTGAAGGTGACATCGCCGAAGCTGGTCTTCCAGCCGAGCTCGTAATTGTCGAGCGTGTCGGGCAGATAGGGCGGCAGCGTGCCGCGCCGGTTGACGCCGCCCGGACGGAAGCCCTGCGACCAGGTGGCATAGACCAGCACGTCGGGCGTGATCTTGTAGGTCGCGTTGAGCTTGTAGATCGCGTCGGTGTCGGACGTGGTCTTGTCGAGATTGGTGCAGGGCGAATCCGATACGACCGCCGGACCGAAGCACGCGGCCTCACCGGTGCGGCTCGAATAGCCGTCGCTGAAGCCGAAGAAGCCGACAAGCGAGTTCTTGTAGTTGTAAAGCCGCGCGCCGCCGGTCAGCGTCAGCTGTTCGGTGACGTCGAAGCTGAGTTCGCCGAAGGCGGCATAGTCGCGGTCGACGCGCTCCTGGCGGGTGAGCCAGATGTTGCTCTCGGTGCCTGTCACCGTGATCGAGTCTGCGATGTCCTCGATGATGTAGTTCTGCGTGATCCGGTGGTACTGGCGCTGCGCGAACACGCCGCCGATGAAGCGCAGCGGCGCGTCCTGCGGGCTCGAGACGCGCAGCTCCCCGAAGACGCGGCGATAGCGGTCGTTGCCCTGGATGAACTGGTTGGGGTTCACCAGATTGCCGTTGTTGTCGGTGAAATAGGCCCCGTAACCCGCGAGCGCGTCGTAGAAATAGGCGTAGTCGGAATAGTCCGATTCCGTGTCCGTGCGGCGCCACAGGTGGCCGCCGGTGGCGACGAGGTCCCAGCTTCCGATCTTGCCTTCGATGGTCAGCGCGGCCTGGAACCATTTGTCCCGCGAGGATTCGGGGTTGTACTGCACGGTCTGGAGCGAGCGGGTAACCGCAGAGCTGCGCTCCTGCGCGAAGCTGCCGTCGGCATTCTGGACCTGGCCCATGATGGTCGGGCGCAGCGTCCAGCTGTCGTTGAGTTCGATCCCCAGTGCCACGCGCGCACCGTAGGTGTCGACGTCGTTGTAATCGTCTTCGACCAGATCCGCATTGCTCTGGGTGATGCCCGAACTGGCATAGGTGCGGCTGCCCGGGATGTTGTCGATGAAGCCGCCGTCGCGGCGATACCACGCGACCACGCGCAGCGCGGCTCTGTCGGAGAGCTTGGCGTTGTAGAAGCCTTCGAGCACCCCGCCGAAATCGCCGCGGTTGACGCTGTTCAGCTCGAAATCCATCGCGCCGTAGCTGTCTTTGTAATCGGGCGCGTTGGAGACCATCTTGATCGTGCCCGCCATCGAGCTTGCGCCGTAGAGCGTGCCCTGTGGCCCGGCGAGCGCCTCGACCCGGGCAAGGTCGTAGGAATGGATGTCGAGCGCGCCCTGAATGGTCGTGATCGGCATTTCATCGAGATAGATGCCGACCGTGGGCAGCGAGGCCGAGTGGTTGGCATTCTCGCCGCTGGAAACGCCGCGGAAGTAGACCTGGCTGAAACCGGGGCCGGCCGTCTGCACCGTCACCGAAGGCAGGAACTTGGCGATGTCGCGCAGCTCGTTGATCTGCAGCTCGTCAAGCTTCTCGGTGCCGATTGCCGTGATCGCGATCGGCACGTCCTGCAGGTTCTGCGAGCGCTTTTGCGCCGTGACGATGATAACATTGTCGCTCTCGTCATCGACGCTGTCCTGCGCCGCGACCGGCGCCGCAACCGTCATCGCGGTGCCGGCGAGGAGCGATGCGGTGATAGCCCGCATCCTGTTGGTTTCCATGCGTGTCAATGCCGCCTCCCTATGGCAGTCTGTCTGAGCCCCGCAACAAACCGCCACAGCAAGCACCGCTTGCCAAGCGCCGTCGCATCCCGAAGGCTCGGACAGCGAACTTTGCTTGCGCGCTATGACAAATTTGTCACATCATTTCGGGGGGTCAGAAGGTCGGTCCGCATAGGTCGTGACCAGATCGCCAAGCGCTTCGCGCAGCGGGCCGAGCCATTGGGCATAGGGCTCCCACTGCCCCATGCCGTCGCGGTTGATCGGGCGGCGCACCTGCTCCGAGGACGCGGTCCGCACGGCGCGGGTGTTGCGGTGGAATTCGAGACACGCCTCCTCGAAGGGAAGGCCGAGGTAACCGAGCATCGCGCGCACCTCGCCTTCCGGATCGTCGAGCAGGCGCTCATGGATCACCCGGTGAATGCGCCCCGGCAGCACGCGATCGTAATGATCCATCGCGCGCACGTAATCGGCATAATAGCGGCCGATATGATCGAGCGCGTAAGTGAAAGCCTGCCCCTTGGCGAAGTGCTGGCGGAAATTGGAAAAGCAGCAATCCATCGGATTGCGCCGCGCGTCGATGATCCGCGCGTTCGGCAGGATCAGATGGATGAGGCCAGCATAGCTCCAGTTGTTGGGCAGCTTGTCGATGTAGAAGGCCTTGCCGGTCTTGCGCTGGATCCGGGTCCGCTCGAGGAATTCGGCACCCAGCACCGCAAAGCGCTCCGCCGGCATCTCGGCCACCGCGCCCGGCCAGTCGCGCGGGTCGCCGCCCGCGGCCGCCTTCGCCTCGCGCATGGCGATGGCGGGAATGTCGGGCAGTTCCATCGTGCCCTCGACCGCGGAATGGCTCGACAGGATCTGTTCGAGCAGGGTGGAGCCTGCGCGCGGAAGGCCGAGGATGAAGATCGGATCGGGCGTGTGGTCGCCCGCGCCAAGGCGCTGCTCGAGGAATTCGGGGGTGAGGACCTCGATCACCCGGTCGACCTGCCGCGTGGTCGTGTCGGGATCGTAGGCCAGCTCGCGGCTGCGCAGGTCGTTGCCGGCGACGTAGTGGCGGAAGCTGTCGGCCGCGGACTTGCGATCGCCCCATGCCTTGCCCAGCGCGAAGTGCAGATGAAAGGCGTCCTCGGTCGAAACCTCCGAATTGAGGGCCGCTTCCATCGCCGCGATATCCGCGTCGGAGAAAGTCACCGTCTTGAGGTTGGCAAGGCTCCACCACACCTCGCCCAGATGCGGCTCCACCGCCAGCGCACGGCGGTATGCGGCGATGCTTTCCTCCAGCCGTCCGACGGTCTTGAGCAGATGGCCGTAGCTCATCCACAGCTTGGCATGATCGGGGAAGCTCTGGGCAAGCTCGCCATAGATGGCGATCGCCTCGTCATAATCGCCGATCCGCCCGAGCGTGGCGGCCAGCAGATTGCGGCTGCTGGTGTTGGCCGGGTCTTGCGCGAGCACCTGTTCGAGCACCTCGCCCGCCTCGGCGAAGCGGTTCTGCTTGTAGAGCACGATGGCGAGGTTGGCCCGCGCGGCGGTGAACGAGGGGGCTAGCTCGATCGCCCGGCGCAGGAGGCTTTCGGCGTCCTTGTAGCGTCCGATCCGGCCGGCAAGCTCGGCCATCATGCGGATCGCGGCAACATCGGTCGGCTGCGCGGCAAGGCGTTGACGCAATCCGGCTTCAGCGGCGGGCAGATCATTCGCCAGCAGCGCCTGCGCGATGGTGATCATCCGGGGGTCATGCGCTGCGGCGCGGACCGCGTCCATCTCCGCGCGCGCCGCCTCCTCGTCGCGGCCCAGCTGGCGCAGCAGGCGACCGAGCATGCGGTGGGCACCGGCGTCGGCCGGGTTGCGGGCCGTGACGATCCGCAACTGCGTGGCTGCGGCGGCAGGATCGCGCCGCGCCAGTTCGACGATGGGCGACACCTGTCCTGCCTCGCTCTTGCTCATGGGCGCCCGCGTAACATGCGGCCGCGCGAGTGGGTAGTGGCCTTGCCCTTGCCATCACCAAGCCCTAACCCGCCCCCGCCCACAGATCCGGAGACCGACCCCATGGAGACCCTGTCCGAAACCCGCAGCCACGGCGGCACGCAAGGGGTCTACCGCCATGCCAGCGCCGCAACTGGCACCGACATGGCCTTCGCGGTCTTCGTGCCCGACCACGCGCCGGGCGAGCGGCTGCCCGTGCTGTGGTATCTCTCAGGGCTGACCTGCACCCATGCCAATGTCATGGAGAAGGGCGAATACCGCGCCGCATGTGCCGCGCATGGCGTGATCCTCGTCGCCCCCGACACCTCCCCGCGCGGCGATGACGTGCCGGACGCTCCCGAGGAGTACGATTTCGGCAAGGGTGCAGGCTTCTATGTCGATGCGACCGAGGAGCTCTGGGCGACGCATTACCGCATGCGCTCCTATATCGAGGACGAACTGCCCGCGCTCATCGCCGATGCTTTCCCCGCCGACATGGCGCGGCAGGGGATCACCGGGCATTCGATGGGCGGCCACGGCGCGCTGACCATCGCCCTGCGCAATCCCGGCCGGTTCCGCTCGGTCAGCGCCTTCGCGCCGATCTGCGCGCCCTCGCAGGTGCCGTGGGGCGAAAAGGCATTGGGGCGCTATCTGGGCGAGGACCGCGCGGCCTGGGCGGAATATGACGCCACAGCGCTGATCGAAGCCGGCGCGCGCCTGCCCGAGCTGCTGGTCGATCAGGGCAGCGCCGACAATTTCCTCGAAGGCCAGCTGCGCACCCCGCTGCTCGAGGCCGCATGCGCCGCCGCCGGCATCCCGGCGACGATCCGCATGCAGGAAGGCTACGACCACTCCTACTTCTTCATCTCGACCTTCATGGCTGAACACGTCGCCTGGCACGCCGAGCGGCTGACCGGCTGACCGGAGCAGATAGGCGAAACAAGCGTGCGGGAGGCAGCGGCGGCACCCGGTTTGGGGTTGGGCCTTGAAGACGGACCGATAACCCGGCCGGCGTCCCCGGAACCATCGGGCGGAGGGTCAGAACATCCTGGCGAAGTTTGCGACCCCCGGGGCAGGTGTATCGGTGGGGGCGGTTCGGCCCGGGGAGGCATTCGCAACCGGCAGAAGCGCGCCGATATGGCTGAGTGTGCCCCCGATCTGCTCGTCAGCGAGCCCGTAAAACACCAGCTTGGCTTCCTTGCGGGTCTCGACAAGTCCCGCCTTTCGCAGCACGCCGAGTTGCTGCGACAGGCCGGGCTGGCTGATGCCGGTTGCGGCCTCGATCTCGCCGACATTGCGCTCGCCGGCGATCAGCGCGGTGAGGATGCGCCAGCGCAGCGGGTGGGCGAGCGCCTTGAGCGCTTCGATCAGTTCATCGTCGCTCATCAGCTTTCCCCTCCTGCGTCGCGGAGGAACCAGCCTGTGGCATCTGCGGCGCTGAAAACCTCGTCCAGATCATGGGTCGGGGGCCTCAGCAGCGCCTCGCCCGGCTGCCAGTTTGCCGGGGCCATCCCGCCTTTGGCGTCGATCGCCTGCAGGCCATCAAGGATGCGCAGCATCTCGGGGATCGAGCGGCCAAGGCTCGCCGGATAGCAGGTCATCGCCCGGATCACGCCCTTGGGGTCGATGAAGAACGTGGTGCGCACCGTCGCGCTGTCGCTGTCCTGCGCCGAAACCATCCCGAAAGCGCGGCCGATCACGAGCGTCGGATCCTCGACGATGGGAAAGCGCACTTCCACGTCGAAGCGGTCGCGGATCATCCGCAGCCACGCAAAATGCGAGAACAGGCTGTCGACCGAAAGCGCCATCAGTGCGCAGTCGCGCCTTTCGAAGGCTGCGGCCCGGTTGGCGAGAGCCACGAATTCCGTGGTGCATACCGGGGTGAAGTCCGCCGGGTGCGAGAACAGGACAAGCCAGCGTCCCCGGAAGGCCGAAAGCCGGGCTGGGCCGATCGTGCTGCGGGCTTCGAAATCGGGCGCAAGATCGCCGATGCGCAGGCCTGCGCAC
>NZ_JAMNXL010000028.1 GCF_023653175.1 Erythrobacter sp.
CCCGCGCGCGCCCTTCTCGCAACCGGCTTTTCACATGCAGCGGTGGAATTACGCGCTCAGAAGGGCAGCCACTTCTGCTCCTTGGAGAACTTCATGTAGCCGGCATTGACCCCGAGCCGCAGCCCCGCGCCGACCCGGATCGGGATCAGCACCACGTCGCCGCGGCGCAGGTAGCTCGCATGGAGCCCGCCCACGAAATAGGCCTGCCCCTCGCCGGCCGGAAAGCGCTTGAAGAGGTCCTCGGTGTCGAACAGGTTGTAGACGAGGACAAAGGTGTTGGCGGCATTGGCCCCGGCATCGAAGCCGATCGAGGGCCCGGTCCAATAGACCTTCTGCTGCCCCTCGACCTTATGGTGGAGCGTGCCCGAACCATAGCGCGCGCCGACGATGAACGCCCCGCCCGCCTCGCGCCCGACGATATAGCCGTTGGGCTGGCCCTGCTTCTTGAGGAGATCCTCGATCAGCTTGGCGAGGCCTTCTGCGCCCTTGCCGAACACACCCTCGGCCGCGCCGATCAGGTCATCTTCGCCATAGGTGTCTCCTGCGGCCTGCGGAGCGGTGGTCACCGGCGCGACGTCGCCCTCGGCCGGGGCGACGGGCACAGTGTCGGCGGCGGGCGGCGCGGCGAAATCGCCGAAGGTCTCATCGACGCTCGGATCCGCGGGCGGCTGGCCCTGCGTGGTGGTGGCAGGCGGGGCCTGGGGCGCGGCCAGATCGGCATCGATGCCGCCGTTCTGCTGGCTGTAGGCCGCATCGGGATCAACGGTCTCGAGATCCTGCGACTGCGCCATCGCCGGAGCGGTGAGCGCCAGCCCCGCAAGCGCGCCCAGCGCATAGCCCGCCACGCGGCGGCCGAATTCAGGGAAACGGGCGGTCATCATGCTCATTGTGCGACCTTTCGCATGTCAGTGTCAGCCCCGGTTTTCTGCGCATCCGAGAAGAATCGCTTCTCCGGCGCGAGGCAACCGCCCGTCGCCGAGGCGAATCCGAATTGCGACGAACTGTGGCAGGGCTATCGGTGCGAGCCTGAACGGGCCCCGAACCGGGCCGAACCGGAGCCCTGCGCACCCACCCGCGGTTTTTTCGCCAATCCACCTTGCCGCTTGCCCAAGTGCCGACTATAGCCCCGCCCTCGCAGCCCAAGCTGATGCCCGGAGACGTGGGTGAGTGGCTGAAACCAGTTCCCTGCTAAGGAACCGTACTCTATCAGGGTACCGAGGGTTCGAATCCCTCCGTCTCCGCCACCGGCTCTTGAAAAGACTCGATTTTTCCTCTCAAGGGTCGTCAGTTCCCATAAACGCTCCCCGATACGAGGTCGGCTTGGGGCGAGCGGCATGGCGGGGCACTTCTTTTTGCCCAAATCTGGATCATATACCGGTAGCGGCTTGGAAGCTGAGAACGGTTCACACACCCTACGCGACGGATCGCAGCATCTATTCGCGCAGATATGCTTTGCGTAACAGCGAGATAACCAGCATCTCTATAGATGGCAGCTTTTCAATCAGGTTCGGATAGGCCGAAATCTGCCAATCAGATCCGAGTGAAGCGCACTGAGCCCTTTGAAACGACGAGGCATTTTTGCGCGTGGCTGGCAAATCAGCTTTGATTGATCAGGTGGCTGCAGACCGGAGGTCGGCAACCGCTAAGCTGCATGGATCGCCCTAAGCCAACACCCCGCCCGAGCTTCGCAACATCAAGTCGCCGCAGGTCCGGCACCCGTAGCCATGTCGGCCCCTGCCCGCATTAACCTCGCGCCTTATGCTTGATGACAGATCAGTCCGGCGAACGACGATACACCTGCCCTCAATGGCCGAGTTTGGGACAAAACTGCCAATCGGCAATGCGCGCCGTAACGACTGCTCGCGCTAAAACTGGCCATTCGTGAAGCAGCGAGGACGGCTGTAGTGAACCTGAAATTGGTCGCTTGCGGCCCTTTCGCTTGCGGCCTCTGATCTTGGCAATGATTTGCTCTTCATGAGATGCGGTTAGGCGGCTGCGTGTCGTTTTCGGCCCCATCGCCTTTGCCTGCAGTTGGCCCGGATCAGGGCTGGGAAATGTGCCGCGCCGCAACGGCGGCCGCTCACTTCCATGCACAGCAAGCTGCCCGCGTACAAAGTGCCAGTCGAGCAACATTCCGTAGCCCGCTATTGTCGTTTTCGGGCGGCTGGACTGTTGTCCGATTGCTGCCCGATCAGGCTATATATGGGGAACAAATGAATGACGCTCCGCCGTCGATAGCACGCGTGCATGGACAGCTCACCGCAGCGGGATCTCCCTTCGAGGTGGAAGAGATCGTGGTCGACGGCATTGCCCGCCGCGCGTGGAAGCATGGGCCCAAGACCATGGGCGAACTCCTTCGTCGGTCGAGCCGGTTCGACGACATTCCGTTTCTTGTCCATGAAGACCGGCGCGTCACCTTTCGTGGCTTCAGGCGCGCGGTGCAGGCGTTGATGCAGGTCCTTGCACAATGCGGAGTCGGCCAGGGCGACCGCGTGGCGATCGCGATGCGCAATCTTCCCGAGTGGCCGGTGTGCTTCTTCGCCGCGACGGCGCTCGGCGCGATTGCCGTCCCGCTCAATGCGTGGTGGGTCGGACGCGAGCTCGCCTTCGGCATCCGGGATTCGGGCGCGAAGGTGCTGCTTGCCGACGCGGAGAGGTGGGCGCGGGTCGCCGACCTGCTCGAAGAGTGCCCGATGCTCGAAGAGGTCTTCACCTGCGGCGCCGCGCAGGCGGGATCGGGACGCAGGCTCGAAGACCTGATCGGAGCCCACGGGGACTGGGAGCGACTGCCCGAGGAGCCGCTGGCGCCGGACCCGGTGCAGCCCGACGATCCGGCGACGATCTTCTACACCTCGGGCACCACCGGCATGCCCAAGGGCGTCGTCGCATCGCACCGGGCGGCCTTGTCGAACATCACCGGTGCGGCCTTTGCCGCGGCAAGGGCTGCGCTGCGCAACGGCGCTCCGCCTGCCGAGCCTGCCAAGCCTGCCGCGCAGGCGGGCGCGCTGGTGGTGGTGCCGTTCTTCCATGTGACCGGGTGCTTCGCGATCCTGTGCCCGGCGCTCGACGCGGGCAATCGGCTCGTCCTGATGCACCGCTTCGAGCCCGAGCCGGCGATGCGCCTCATCCAGGACGAGAAGCTGAGCTGGGTGGTCGGCGTGCCGACCATCGCCTGGCAGATCGCCGAGCATCCCCGGGTCGGTGACTACGACCTCTCGTCGCTGGTCAGCCTCGGCTATGGCGGCGCGGCGGCCGCACCGGAGCTGATGGCGAAACTCGCCGCGCGCCTGCCGGGCGCGGTTCCCGGGCACGGCTGGGGCATGACCGAAACCTGCGGCCTGGCGACCACCCATTCGGGCGCGGACTACCGCCGCCGCCCGACGAGCTGCGGGGCCCCGGTCGCTGTGGTCGACATCCGCATAATGGATCAGGAAGCGGGGCACCTCCTTCCGGCCGGTGAAGTGGGGGAGCTCTGGGTAGCAGGCCCCAACATCGCCAAGGGCTACTGGAACCGGCCCGAGGAGTCCGCCGCAACCTTCGTCGACGGCTGGGTCCGCACCGGCGATCTGGCACGGATCGACGCGGAAGGGTTCCTCTACATCGTCGACCGCGCCAAGGACGTGGTGATCCGCGGCGGCGAGAACATCCACTGCATCGAGGTCGAGAACTGCCTGTTCGAATGCGACGGCATCGCCGATGCCGCGCTGGTGGCCTATCCGCACCGCACGCTGGGCGAGGTGCCGGTCGCGGTGGTGCAGGTCGCGCTCGGCAGCGCCGTCACGGAAGCCGCGGTGCTGGCGCATTGCGCCGCGCGCCTCGCTGCCTTCAAGGTGCCGGTGACGATCGCCTTCCAGCACGAGTCTCTGCCGCGCAACGCCAGCGGCAAGCTGCTCAAGCAGGCTATCGCCCGAAGCGAGCCCGTCCGGGCGCGCATGACCGGCCCGGGGTCGGGTGAGGCGCCGAACGGGGAGAGGAGCGCGACAGCTTGAAACATCTGACTTTATTGATTGGTGCGGCGCTGCTGGGGCTTTTGCCGGTGCCGGTTGCCGCCCAGGAAGCAGGGCCCGCCCATGGCGAGCGGGCGCCGGAAGCGCTGTTGCCCGCCAATCCGGAGGACCGGGCGGTCCTGCTGCGCTCCGTTGCCTTCCAGGCCACGATCTACGGCCTTCCCGCGGTGCTGCAATACAGAGAGATGCACCGCCAGGCCATCGCCGAAGGCGGTGCGGGGTTCAGCGGGTTCGGCACCTTCATCCACGAGCGCGAACTGGCCGGCCCCGGCTATGCGGCGTTCAAGGTGCCCAATTCGGACACGCTCTATTCAACCGCGTGGCTCGATCTCGCCCGCGGCCCGGTGGAGGTCCAGATCCCGCCGACGCGCCTCAGGTACTACACACTCAACCACTTCGATATCCACGGAAATCCGGGCAATCTCGGCACCCGCACAGTGGGCTCCGGGGGAGGACGCCTCCTGCTGACCGGGCCGGGTTGGGAGGGCGATGTGCCCGAGGGTCTGACGCGCGTTCGGATGACCAGCCAGCATGTCTGGATCCTTATGCGCGTGTTTGCCCAGACCCCGCTCGAGCTGGAGCAGGCGCATGCCTTTCAGGACGCGGTGCGGCTGCGCCCGCGGGGCGACCTCGCTTCCGCCGCGCCCGCTGCCCCCGTTCCGCCCGCTCCAGGCGACAGCGCGGCCGATTTCCTGCGCGCACTCGACTATGTGCTGGCAAGCGACGGCCACCTGCCGGGAGAGGAGGCCCTGATCGAAGGGCTGCGCACCATTCCCGGGCTGGGGTCGGGCCGGTTCGACATGGCCCAGCTCGATCCGGTCTCGCGCGCCGCGGTCGAGGCCGGGCACGCGGAGGCGATGCGCCTGGTGAGCAATGCCCGCAGCCAGCTCGGCCGGCCGACCGGCACCGGGTGGACCGTCGTCGCTAAGGGCAATTACGGGCACAACTACCTGCGCCGCGCGATCAACAACCTCGCGGGTCTGGGCGCCAACGTGCGCGAGGAGAACGCCTCGTTCAACACCTTCGTCGATGCTGGCGGAGAGCCCCTCGACGGCGCGAAGGCCGCTTACCGGCTGCACCTGCCGCAGCCCCCGCCGGTCGACGCCTTCTGGTCGGTGACGCTCTACGATGCGCGGACCTTCGAGCTCCATCCCAACCCGGTCGGTCGATATCTCGTCAGTGACCGGACCCCGGGGCTCAAGGTCAATCGCGACGGTTCGGTCGATATCGTGATCCGGCGGGCGCCCTCGGGATCGGCGAACTGGCTGCCGGCGCCGGCGGGGCCATTCTTCCTCGTCATCCGCTCCTACCTGCCGAAGGCGGAGGTGACGAGCGGGGCGTGGCTGCCGCCCGGGGTGATCCGCGAACCGTGAGCGGGCCCTCGCGCCGCGCGCTACTGGGCGGTCGAGCCGCCGTCGACGACCAGCTCGGACCCGGTCATGTAGCGCGATCCATCGCCTGCCAGGAACAACATCGCGGCGGCGATTTCGTCCGGATCGCCGGCGCGGCCCATAGGGGTGTCGGCGAGGAGCTTGGCGCCTTGAGCGGGGTCGTCGTGGACCTTCGCGGTCAGCGGCGTCAGCACGTGGCCGGGGTGGATCGAATTGACCCGCACCCCGTTGCCCAGCGCCGCGCATTCGAGTGCCGCGGCCTTGGTGAACAGCCGGACCCCGCCCTTGGCCGCGCAATAGGAGCCCGCGAAGGGCGCCGCCGCGATCCCGCGGATCGAGGACATGTTGATGATCGACCCGCCGAAGTGCGACTTTTCCAGCAGCGGCAGCATCGTGCGGGTGCCGAGGAACACGCTGTCGAGATTGACCGCAGTGATTGCGCGCCATTCCTCGAGCGTCGTGTCGGCGATCGACCGGAACGCGCCGTAGCCCGCGTTGTTGACGAGCACGTCGAGCCGGCCGAACGCGATGTCGATCGCCGCCGCAAGGTCGGCCCAGCCCTCCTCGTCGGTGACGTCGAGACGGAAGGAGAAGTGGCGCGGATCGCCCAGTTCTGCGAGTGCGGAGGCAAGGGCCTCGCCATTGCGGTCGGCCAGCACCACCGTCGCGCCCGCCGCGGCAAAGCGGATCGCGGTCGCCCTGCCGATCCCGGAAGCAGCGCCGGTCACCAATGCTATCCGGTCCGTCAATTCCGCCATGCGATGGGCCTTTTCCTCTCTGTTGCCGCGCCGGCGGACCGGCGTCGGGCGCACTCTTCAGATGCCCGACCGACCGGTCGGTTGTCAATCGTGGCTTTGCGCTTGACCGTGACAAGGCCTGCGCGTAGCCCTTTCGTCCGACCGGGCGGTCCAAGAAGGAGAGGCTCATGACCGATACGAACCCGCTCCTCGCCAATGGACGCCTCCGGCAGAACGCCCCCAAGACGGTCGCGGGCTACCGGCTGTTCCGCACAGTGATCGAGCAGGACGGCGCACTGCCCTCGGCGATCAAGCGCTTCTTCCTTGCCGCCGCCGCCTGCACCAAGGGATACCCCGAAATGGCCGAGCGCGAACTTGCCGCGGCAGCGGCAGCGGGGCTCGATCTCGAACATGCCGCCTCCGCGATGACGATCCTCGCCAGCTCGCGCGGCGAGGGCGCGGCGATGCGCTTCGGTGCGGTGCTCGCTCGGTGCTACGGCAGCGCCGCGCTGGTCGATGCCGACACGGTCCCGATCGAAGTCGCCAAAGGCGAGGCCACGGCGAACTTCCTTACCTATTTCGGCCAGATGCCGCCCTCGCTCGGCAAGCTCATGGAACTGGTGCCGACCGGGGCGGACGCCTATTACCTGATGCGCGAAGGCACGCTCAGCGGCACCGCCCTGCCGCCCGCCCATGCCGAACTCCTGCTCGTGACCGTCCTTGCCGCTGATTACAGCGAATGGGCCGCGGTCCACATGGACGGCGCCCGGCGCGCCGGTGCAAGCGAGGCGGAGATCGCCGAGGCGGTCCTGTGCGCAGTGCCGGTTGCCGGTTTGTCTGCCTGGGTCGTAGGCGCTACGGCCATGGACGCCGGCAAGGCCGGATGATCGCTTCACCTTGAACCGACCCTCGCTAGGAGCGAACGCAATGGCTGCCAGAGTCACAAGGACCCGTCCTCGCACAGAAGCCCATGACGAAAAGCGCGCCCTGATCATCGAAGGTTGCGCGACGCTGTTCGACAAGGTCGGCTACCACAACACCTCGATGCAGATGGTCGCCGACGAGGTCGGCCTCGGCAAGCCGACGCTCTACCACTACTTCCCGAGCAAGATCGCGATCCTCTACGCGATCCACGACACCCACATCACGAGCCTGCTGCGCAGTCTCGAGAGCCTGAAGGGTAAGGATCCCGCGGTGGTCCTGCAGGCGGCCTGCGCCGATATCCTTCGCCAGATCGCGACCCACCCCGGCTACGTGCGTGCCTTCATGGACAATTACCACGATCTCGAAGGCGAGATGAAGGACAGCATCCGCACCGCCCGCCGCACCTACTTCAACATGATCAAGGACGTGATAATCGAAGGGGCCGAGAGCGGCCAGTTCCGCAAGACCGATCCGCTGCTGACCGCCTATGCCTTCCTCGGCATGGGGAACTGGGCCTACAAGTGGTACCCGCCGATGGCTGCGGAGCGCACGCCTGAGGAAGTCGCCGAGGCGCTGTGCACGCCCTTCCTCGAAGGGCTGAAGGCCAGCTGACTCCCCATGCACGGCAGGCATCCCGGCAGGCCCGGCGGCGGGCGCGCGGCAGTACCGCGATGACCGGCAGCCGGCGCTGGACCCTCGCCCGCTATCCGGCAGGAAAGCTGGCCGAGAGCGATTTCGCGCTCCTCGCCGATGGCGGCGAGCCCCCCGCGCTGCAGCCTGGCGAGGTGCAGGTTCGCAACCGGATGTTCGCGGTCGCGCCGACAATCCGCAACTGGCTGAGGCCCGCGTCGGGCTGGCACCGCGCCGCGGTGCCCCTCGGCGGCGCGATCCGCGGGATGGCGGCCTGCGAGGTGGTCGCCTCGGCCGATCCCGGATTTGCGGTCGGAACGCGGATGATCGCGATGTCCGAATGGGCCGACCGCAGCGTGATCCGCCCCGCGCAGGCGCCGGTTCCGGTGTTCCAGATGCCCGAAGGGATGGACTTCGCCGAGGCGATGGGCCCGCTGTCGCTCAACAGCCTGACCGCCTATTTCGGCCTGCTCGAAGTCGGCCGGCCCCGCGCGGGCGAGACCGTGGTGGTCTCGGGCGCGGCGGGATCGGTCGGTTCGGTGGTCTGCCAGATCGCCCGCATCACGGGCTGCCGGGTGATCGGCATCGCCGGCGGCGCGGAGAAATGCGCGCGGGTGCTGGCGGTCGGCAAGGCCGATGCCGCGATCGACTACCGGGCCGATGACGTCGGGCAGCGCCTTCGCGAGCTGTGCCCCGGCGGAATCGACATCTTCTTCGACAATGTCGGCGGCGATCAGCTGCGCGCGGCGCTCGGCTGCATGGCGCCCCACGGGCGGATCGTCGCCTGCGGCCAGATCTCGACCTACGACCGGGGCGAGGCGGCCGAGACCGGTCTCGACATGATGAAGGTCGTCTACGGCCGCATCCGGATCGAGGGCTTCGTGGTCGGCGACTATGTCGGACGCGCCGAAGAGGCGCGCAAGGTGCTGGCCGCATGGGTGCGCTCGGGCGATCTCGAGGTCAGCGTCGATCTGCGCAGCGGCCTTGAGGCGCTTCCCCGGGCGCTGGTCGACCTGTTCAGCGGCGCCAACCGGGGCACGGTGCTCGTCGTCAACGATTGAGCGCCTATCCGGCGAGGGTCCCGCCGTCGACCACCAGTTCGGCCCCGGTCATGTAGGACGAGGCCTCGCTGGCAAGGAACAGGATCGCCGCGGCGACCTCTTCGGCGTTGCCGCCGCGCTGCAGGGGGATGCCCGACACCCGGCGCGCCAGCGCCTCCGGATCGAGCGCGGCGCGGGCGAGCGGGGTTTCGATGAAGCCGGGGTGGACCGAATTGACCCGCACCCGCTGGCCGAGCGCGACACATTCCAGCGCCGCCGCCTTGGTGAACATCCGCACCGCGCCCTTCGCGGCGCAATAGGCTGCGAAGTTCGCGCCTCCGATCATCCCGCGCACCGACGACACGTTGACGATCGCCGAGGCCGACCGCCGCGACCAGGGGAGGCTCCTTGCTAGCAGCGGAAGCATTGTTCGTGTGCCAAGAAACACGCTGTCGCAGTTGACCGCGAGGCTCGAGCGCCATTCGGCAAGCGAGGTCTGCGCGATCGGCTGCGGATGCGCGGCCCCTGCATTGTTAATCAAGATGTCGAGCCGGCCGTGCCGTTCGTCGACGGCAGCGAAGAAGTCCAGCCAGCCGGCCTCGCTGGTGACGTCGAGGTGCCAGGCGACATGCTGCGCGCCGCCTCTGCAGCTGTCGAGCGCATCCGCCAGCGCTTCCGCGTCGCGGTCCACCAGCCACACCGCGGCATCGGCCTCGGCGAGGGCGTGCGCGGTGGCAAGGCCGATGCCCGAGGCCGCGCCGGTGACGACCGCGATCGCTCCGGCCAGCGAGCCGTCGTCGGTCACTGCCTTGCCCGGCCGTCGGACTCCATCCGGCTCATCTCGACGATGCTGGCAAAGCTCGGGTTGGTGCGGGCGAGGATGCTGTCCGCCCGTGCGCGGATCGCCGTGTCGAAGGCTTCGGTGGTGAAGGCGTAGAAGCGGTCCTCTTCGATCGCGTCGAAGGCGATCACGGCGGCCTCGTCGGGGCCGAGCGCGTGGCGATAGAGATCGTCGCGCATGGCGTCGAGATCGGCGGATTCGACCGGACGGTCGTGATCGGCAAGCGCTGCCGGACGGAGCCGCTCGGCCTCGTAGATCTGGGTGCGCACGAGGCCGGGGCAGAGCATCGTCACCCCGATCGGTGCCTCGACCTGCCTGAGGCCGGCATAGAGCGCCTCGGTCACCCGCACCATCGCGTGCTTGGCCGCGCCGTAGCAGGCCGAGCCCGATCCGCTGACGAAGCCCGCCACCGAGGCGGTGTTGAGAATGTGCGACGGGCTACCTTGCGCGATCATGCGCGGAACGAAGGCCCGCAGCCCGTGGATGACGCCGTAGAGGTTGACCCCGAGCGACCATTGCCAGTCGCCCGGCGTGTATTCCCAGACGAGCCGGTGGCGCCCGCCCGGCACGATCCCGGCATTGTTGCACAGAAGATCGATCGTGCCGAACCGGTCGAAGGCGGCATCCGCAAGCGCCTTGACGCTGGTCTCGTCCGAAACGTCGCAGTGGACGACCAGCGTCCCGACGCCCGCGATCGTTCCGGCAAGGGCCCTGGCGTCATCCGCCGCGACGTCGGCGAGGACGAGGTTCATCCCGAGGGCGCCCGCCTTGGTGGCAAGCGCCGCGCCGATCCCGCTGGCCGCTCCGGTGATCACGGCGGTCTTTCCGGCAAAGTCACGCATTCTGTCCCTCCGCATCCGTGGCGGCATTGTGTTCGACGGTGTCGGCATAGAAGCTTGCCGCGTGGAAGAAGAGCCACACCGAGACGAGCGAGGGCAGCAAAGCAAGGACCAGCGCATAATGCAGCCCGTCGGCGCCGATCAGGAGCGCGATCCGGTCGCTCAGCACCCCCGTCAGCCACGGCCCGAGGCCGAGGCCGAAGAGGTTGAAGGCGAGCAGCAGAACCGCCTGCCCCAGGGCGCGCGTGTTGGGGGGCGTGACCGATTGGGTCGCGGCCACCAGCGGGCCGTAATAGGCGGTCATCATCACCGCCGCCGCGAGCGCGCTGGCGATCGACAGGCTCGTCGAGGGGACGAGGTACTGGACCAGGGTGAAGGGCAGCATCGCCGCGACCGAGACGGCGATGATCCACACCCGCCACCTGCTGTCGCGGCGCCCCAGCCGGTCGGCCAGCACGCCGCTCAGATACATGCCGAGGCCGCCCGCCACGCCCCCGAGCAGGGCCATGAGCCCCGAGACCTCGGTGAGGCTGAGGCCGTGAGCGCGCGTGAAGAACGGCGCGTTCCACGTCATCATCGCATACTGCGAAAAACCGTGGAGCATCCCGGCCATCACGAGGAAGCGATAGGCCCGGTTGCGCCAGAACAGCCGCAGCGCCTCACCCAGCGGCGGGGGCGGGGCAAGGGCGATGTCGGCCGCATCGGACTGCCCGCGCGGCGGTTCCTTGATCATCGCGAAAAGCACGGGGGCGAGGATCACGCCGATCCCGCCGACGATGAAGAACGCCTCGCGCCAGCCCACCGCGCTCGCCAGCCAGCCGGTCGATGCATAGCCGACCAGCAGGCCGACCGGTAGGGCGAGTCCCCAGACCGCAAGTGCGCTCGCACGGCGTTCGGCCGGGTAGTAGTCGGCGATCAGCGAGACGCTCGCCGGCACGCTGCCTGCCTCGCCGATCGCCACGCCGATGCGGAAGAAGGCGAGGCTGGCAAAGCCCACAGCGAGCCCGCAGGTGGCGGTCATCGCGCTCCACACCGCCAGCGAGGCGACGATGATCCAGCGCCGGCTGAACCTGTCGGCCAACCGGGCGATGGGCAGGGAGAGGGTGGCGTAGAACAGCGCGAAGGCGAGGCCCGTCAGCGCGCCGAGCTGGCCGTCGCTGAGGCCGAGTTCCTGCTTGATCGGGATCTGCAGGATCGAGAGGATCGTGCGGTCGACGTAGTTGAACGCCGAGACCACGAACAGGGCGAAGAGCGCCAGCCGGTAGCCGCCTCCTTCGCCCTGCCGCTGCGCTGCGATGGCGCGGCTCATCGCGGATCAGCGCGAAGGGCACGCGCGTGCGGCAGCAGCACGTGCCCTTCTGGCCGCAAGGCCGATCGAACCATGTCTGATCGGGGTTTCATTCCCGTCAGAATTCGAAACGCACGCCCGCTGTCAATGTGCTGCCGGCAACATTGTACAGCGTGAACAGCGTCGGGTAGATGAGACCCGGCGCCGCATTGGCGGCCACCAGCGGCGGCTTGCGATCGAACAGGTTGGTGGCGGTGAGGAACAGCTCGGGCTGGCCGCGCATGTCCTCGAACTGGTAGGAAATGGTCGCGTCGGTGTAGAACACCGGCTTCACGTCCGGGACGGCATAGACGTTGGCGATGTCGCCCGGGATGTTGCCGATCTTGACCTTGCCGATGACGTTTTCCTGCACGAACACATTGAGGCCGCCATTGCTGTAGTTGAGGCTGAAGTTGCCCCGGAACTTGGGGAAGGCGAAGCTGGTCTGGCTGTTGATCCCGTGTCCGGCACGTTCGAGCACCGGCGCGATCGAGTTGGTCTGTTCGACGAAGCGGTCGAGGTAGTTGGCCGATGCGCCGAAGGTCAGCTCGCCTTCGCCCACCGGGACGCGGTAGGTGGCCGAGACGTCGACGCCGCTGGTCCGCAGGAAGCTGATGTTCTGGGTGATCAGCCGGATCTCGGTCGGGTAGTTGGCCGCGGTGCGGTCGCTGAACGGCAGCGGCCGGGTGATGAGGTCGCAGGTCGGCGAGATGCCGTTGGAGACCTCGCACTCGTTGACCACGTCGGCGAGGCCCTGCTGGGTGATCGCGCCCTCGATCTTGATGTCGTAATAGTCGACCGAGAGGTTGAAGCCGGGCAGGAAGCTAGGGCTGAACACCACACCCGCCGAGAAGGTGTCGCCGACCTCCGGCCTCAGGTTGGGGTTGCCGCCGGTCAGCTGACGGATCGAACCGCCCGACTGCGTGTGCGGATCGGTGAAGTTCACCGCTGCGGTCTGGGTGCCGGCAAACAGCTCGAACAGCGAAGGCGCCCTAATGTCGCGCGAGCGGGTGACGCGGAACATCACGTCCTCGACCGGCTTGTAGACCGCGCCGAGCTTCCAGGTCTCGACCTGCCCACTGGTGCTGTAGTCGGTGAAGCGCCCGGCCGCATTCAGGCTCAGTTCGGCAGCGAATGGGCGGTCCTTGAGCACCGGAACGGCGACTTCGCCGAACACTTCCTTCACGTCGAGATCGCCCGCCGCGACGCCGATGTTGGTGTTGTTGAACACCGTCCGGCGGTTGGCGGGGATGCCCCTGAGACCGGTCAGGTCGAGCGGGATCGCGGGGTTGGAGTTGGAAGTCAGATCGAGCTTCTGCTTGCGATACTGAACCCCGGCCGCCACCGACACGGCCCCGGCGGGAAGGTCGATCAGATCGCCCTGCACGGTCAGAGTGAAGTCATCGGTGGTGTTTTTGGCGCGGTAACGAGAATCCCCCAGCGCCCACTGGATGTCCGCTTCGCTCGGGGTGCCCCGGCCGAAGACATTGATCGGGGTGCAGCCGGGATAGAGGCCCGGATTGGTTAGCTCCACGCGGCAGACGATCTGGCCATTGGGCGCCCGGACCGCGTCGAGCGCGGCTGCGAGGCGCTGGATCTGGAACTGGGTCTGGCTGAAATTGGTGATCGAATTGCCGTGAGTGTAATCGGCCCTCAGCCCCCAGCTGCCACCCAGGTCCCATTCGAGCCCGGTGTTGACCACATAGGAATCCACGGTCTCGCGGGTCGGGATCGGTCCGAGATCGTCGATGAAGCGGAACAGCACGAAGCTGCCGTTCGGCCCGAGCTGCGACTGCACCGAGGGCTGCAGGAACGCATTGCCGCTGAAGAAGGTGAAGCCCAGGATCGAGGCCTTGGCCTGCGTGTCGTAGCTGGTGACGCTGCGGGTGTAGGTGCCCTGTACGTGGCCGGTGACCGCGTCGCTGAAGTCGTAGGACAGTCGCCCGAAGCCCGAGGTGTTGGTGAGCGGTGCGATCAGCGTGTTGCTGCCGGGCAGATAAAGGCCGTCCCCGCCCACGAAGGTCCCCGCGGTGCCGGTCGGCGTCCCGCGCACGACGGGGCGCAGGGTACCGTCGGGATTGAAGATCGTGTTGTTGATCGACGGCGTGTTGGCGCTGGTGACGATGCCGTTGTTGAAGTCGTTCGCACCCAGACGCAGGTTGGGCAGGAAGATGAAGGGGTTCGCGGCACGGCCCGCCGGCCCGCCCCCGACCACCGAACCGACCGCCGCATAGGCATCGTTGCCGTAGATGCGGTCGCCGCGGGTGATCCCATTGCTGTCGAAACGTTCGATCGAAACGAGAAGGCGGCCGCGATCGCCGGCGAAGCCGAGGCCGGCGGCAAGGCCGATCTTGTAGTTGCCGAGGTCCCCGCGCGTGGACGTGCCGTATTGGGCGACGCCCTTGATGCCATCGAAGTCGCTATCGAGAACGTAGTTGATGGCGCCACTGATCGCATCGGAGCCATAGGCCGCCGAAGCGCCCCCGGTCACTACATCGACGCGCTGGACCAGCAGATTGGGCAGCGTGTTGACGTCGACGGCACCGCGGAAGGTGGTCGGCGGAACACGCAGGCCGTCGAGCAGGATGAGCGCACGCAGCGGCCCCACGCCGCGCAGATTCAGCAGGTTGCCGTGCTCGGCGCTGTTGCCCTGGAGCTGCGAGTTCGCAGCCGGGCCGACCGAGTTGACGAATTGCGGCAGCTTGTTGAGCGCGTCGGCAAGGTTGGTGGGCGTCGCCTTCTCGAGCTCGGAGGTGGTCGCCACGGTCACCGGTGTCGGCTGGTTGTAGCCGTCGCGCACCACGCGCGAGCCGGTGACGATAATCCCCTCAGCCGTGTTGTCGGACGCTTCGGCGGTCTCCGATACCTCGGCGGGCGCAGTCTGCGCCATGGCCGGTGCCGAAATGCCGGCCGCAAGCGCGCCCAATCCCACAGCGCACACGAGAGCATTCTTTCTCATTGTCCAATCCTCTTCCCCATTTTGGTTTTTATGATTGTCTGAAGATCATCCGCCTAACTCGCGCCAGCCTCCTGCGCCGATTGCCAGGCGGCTCGCGCCAGCGGGTTGATCCGCAAGATGATCTCTTTCGCGTTCGCCGCCGTCTGGACGCCGTCGCGGCTGCGCGCCGCGATGCCCTGGAGGATCGCGGCGACGCGGAACAGGTTGAATGCCGTGTAGAAAGGGTCGGTCGGATCGACATCGAACCCGGTCCGCTCGCGGTACCGGTCGGCGTAGGCCTGCGCGGTGGGAATGCCCAGCGCCCCGAGATCGGCGCCCCTCAGCGTGCCGCGATCGTCGACCCCTTCGGGCCGGAACCATTCCATCATGTGATAGGTGAGATCGCCGAGCGGGTCGCCGAGCGTCGACAGCTCCCAGTCGATCACCGCCGCCACTTCCGGCCTGTCCGGGTGGACGAGCAGGTTGTGGAACGAGAAATCGCCGTGGATGATCGTGGTGCGCTCCGCCCCAGCCGGGATCGCGCCCGGCAGCCACTCCATGAGCTTGTCCATTTCGGGGATGTCGACCGTGCGCGAGGCCTCGTATTGCCGGGCCCAGCGGGCGATCTGGCGGGCGAAGTAGTTGCCCGGCCGGCCGTAATCCTCGAGGCCGAGCGCCGCGTAGTCGACGGTGTGTAGCCGTGCGAGCGCGGCATTGGCCGAATCGTAGACCGCCGCCCGCTCGTCTGCCGACAGCGTCGGCATGCGCGGGTCCCAGAACGAGCGCCCCGGAACATGGCGCATCACGTAGAACATCGTCCCGATGACGTCCTCGTCGGTGCACAGCACCAGCGGTTCGGCGTCGGGCAGGCCCGCGCCGAACAGCGCCTTCGTCACACGGTATTCGCGATCGACCGCATGGGCGGAGGGCAGCAGCACGCCGGCGGGCTTGCGCCGCAGGACATAGCGGCCGCTCGCCGCGTTGAGAAGGTAGGTCGGGTTTGATTGCCCGCCCTGGAACTGTTCGACCCGGATCGGGCTGCGAAACTCCCCGATCGTCCCTTCGAGGTATTGCGCAAGGCGGCGCTCGTCGAAGGCGGTTCCTGCCGAAACCGCCTCGGTCTGTCCGATCATGGCCGCCGGCTGCGAGGTCATGCAACGTCCTCGCGCGGGTATTTGGCGAGCTCGAGACGGGCAAGCTGGCGTTCGTGCACCTCGTCAGGCCCGTCGGTCAGGCGCACGATCCGGGTGTTGGCCCACAGCTCGGCGAGCCCGAAATCCTCGGTGACGCCGCCGCCGCCATGCGCCTGGATCGCGTCGTCGACGATCTGCTGCGCGATCTTGGGTGCCGCGATTTTGATCATCGCGATCTCGGCGCGGGCTTCCTTGTTGCCGACCGTGTCCATCTTCCAGGCGGCCTTGAGGCACAGCAGGCGCGCCATCTCGATCTGGCAGCGGGCGTTGGCGATGCGCTGTTCCCACACCGAATGCTCGGCGATGGTCTTGCCGAAGGCGCGGCGGCTCTGCAGGCGGCGGCACATTTTCTCGAGCGCGACCTCCATCGTCGCGATGTTGCGCATGGTGTGATGGATGCGGCCCGGCCCGAGGCGCCCTTGCGCGATCTCGAACCCGCGTCCTTCGCCCAGCAGCATGTATCCCGCCGGGACGCGGACGTTTTCGAGCTTCACCTCGAAGTGGCCGTGCGGGGCATGGTCGTAGCCGAACACCGGAAGGTGGCGCACGATGGCCACGCCGGGGGTGTCGCGCGGCACGATGATCATCGACTGCTGGCTGTAGGCCGGCGCGTCGGGATCGGTTTTGCCCATGAGGATGAAGAAGTCGCAGCGCGGATGACCCGCGCCCGATGACCACCACTTGCGGCCGTTGATGACATAGTCGTCACCGTCGCGCCGAATCTCGGTCTGGATGTTGCGCGCATCGGACGAGGCCACCGCCGGCTCGGTCATTAGGAAGGCCGAACGCGTCAGGCCGTCGCGCAGCGGAACGAGAAAGCGCTCCTTCTGCGCGCGCGTGCCATAGCGGTGCAGCACCTCGAAATTGCCGGTGTCGGGCGCCATGCAGTTGAAGATCTCGCTGGCGATCGGGACGCGGCCCATCAATTCGGCGATGGGTGCATATTCGAAGTTGGTGAGGCCGGGGCTGGTGAAGAACTCGTCGTCATGCTCGGACGGCGGCATGAAGAAGTTCCACAGGCCCTCGGCGTGCGCCTTGGCCTTGAGCTCGTCGAAAACCGGCGGAATCTCGGTCCAGCGGTCGATCCGCTCCATCTGTTCGTGATAGGTCGGCAGCGCGGGGATGATGTGCGTGTCCATGAAGACGCGCACCCGCTCCATCCATTCACGCGACTTGGCCGACTGTTCGAACATTCCCTCGCCTCCCAGCGCGCCGGACTCGTTCGTCCGGTCGGTCGAATGTTCGAATAATCGACCGACCGGTCGGGTGTCAATGTCACTTTCGTCAGTCCGCGGGCACTTCCACGATGGCGGGGGGCAACCACTTGCGAGTCATCACGTCTTCGCCGGGGCGGTAGAGGCGCAGCATGACGGTGAAAGGTTCTGAGGGAACCGGCAGCCAGTTGGCGCCGCTGTCGGCGGGCGCGGCGTGCTGGAGCCTGATCTCGATCGAACCGTCGGCGCCGCGCACGAGCCCGGGCGTGCGGTCGCCGATCGAGTGGCGGCCGATCGGGTTGGCCACCAGAAAACCCTTGGCGTAATAGATTGTTGCCGACCAAAAGGCACCGGCCGGAGGGAGCTTACCGGCCTCGAAGCGCAGCACGTATGACCTGTTCCCGTCGAGCTGCCTTCCTCGCGAATCGCTCTTGGCGATCATGTAGAGCGCCTCGCGCGCCGGCAGCACGTAGATCTGGTCCATCGCCACCGCCGCGCGCAGCAGCCGGTCCGCGCCAAACTGCGAGCCGCGATGATTGACCGTCCAGCCATTTATGCTGGTGCCGAGATCGCGGGTGCGCTGCTCGATGGCGGCGCGCCCCTCCCTGAGCCCTAGCGCGATCTGCGGCAGCGCTGCCGGCGGCAGACAGCGCGGATCGAAGAGCCTGCCTTGCGCAAGGCCGAGCGGCGCGAGCGAGCGAAGGAAGCGGCGATCGCCTCCTGTGGCGCGCCAGTCCGCAAGGACGCTGCCCATCATGCCGAGAAAGCCTTCCGGATCGTCGGCGGGCGGATCACGCCGTTCGATGGGCTGCTGCGCGGTGATCTGCGCCGCCTTTTCGTGCCCGGCTCGATAATCGGCCCAGGTGCGCAGGCGCATCATGTCCTGGAGCCGCCACACCTCGGCAACGTCGGCCCGGTCCTTCACCAGGGTGCGCCCGGCGAGCATGAAGTAGCGCTGGGTCGCGCGGACGCCGATCATGCCCGGCGGGACGCGATGATCCTGTCCGGCGCCGAGGATGAAGATCGGCGGCAGCTGCGCGCCATGAGTGGACTGGCCGAAGGCAAGGTCGGTCGAGGTGTCGGCCTGCCCCATCTGGAAGGTGTAATAGCGCGCGCCGAAATCGGGTGCCTCGAACACGAAGGGCCCGGCCGCGGTGTCGATCCATGCGAGGCTGTAGAGCGTGTCGTTGTTGGGCGCCACGCCCTGCCGGGTTTCGGGAGTCGCGAGCTCGCGGGCGTGCCCCAGCCGGTTGATCGGCGCGCCCGCCGTCGTCGCGGGGCGGGCGCGCAGCGGATCCTCGGGCAGGGTCATGTTCTGCCTTAGCTGCGCCGAGCGGATCAGCGGATAGCCCCAGACATAGGCCTCCGCCGCCAGCCTGCGGTAATCGGCTCGCGCCGCCGGGCAGCCGTCGCGCGCGCCATCGGCAAGAGCCGCGCTCGACACGGAGACGCAAGCCGCCAGGATCAGCAAGCGTGCAAGGAACCCAAGCATCGGCAATCTCCTCGATAAATGCCTGCAATACCGGCTTGCGGCACGGCAAAACCGGCGATCCACTGGCAAAGAGGACAGGACGAATCTGTCCAATCCGGATTGACACCCGACCGGTCGGTCGAACATAAGGACGTGGAGAGGACACGATGACTCGCACAAGTCAATTGGATAAGCTGAGCTTCCTGAACGGCCACGCGCCGTACACGCTGGCGGGCTATGCCCGCTTCCGCGAGATCATCGATTCCGATGGCGCCGTCCCCGCAAGGCTGAAGGCGCTGTTCGCCGCGGTCGCCGCCATAGACCGCCGCTATCCCGATCTGGCGCGCCGCGAGTTGGCGCGGGGGGCTAAGCTCGGGCTCAGTGTGCGCGAAGTCACCGCCGGGTTGATCGTCCTTTCCAGCCTGCGCGGCGAAGGCGCGGCGATCGAGTTCGCCGGGATCGTCGCGGACATCTTTGCCAGCCCCGACGCGCCCACTGCCGAGCCGGTGGGCGAGGTCGCGCCGGGCGAGGCGGAGGCCAATTTCCGCAACTATTTCGGCACGATCCCCGCGCCGCTCGCGCAACTGATCCGCATCGTGCCCGGCGCGGCCGACGCCTATTACCTGATGCGGCGCGGCAGCATCGATGCAAACCCGATCTCGGCCAAGGAAGGCGAGCTGTTGCTGCTTGCGATCCTCGCCGCCGGCTACAGCCCGATGGCCGCCACCCATGTCCGCGGTGCCCGCAATGCCGGCGCCACCGACGAAGAAATCGCCGAGGCCGTGCTGTGCGCGGTGCCCTCTGCCGGCATCGCCGCGTGGATGGGCGTCGGCGCGATGCTCGAGCCCGCGGGGGCCGAAGCGGGAACCTGAACCCTCACCAAGTCACGCGGACCCATCCGCACCTATTCTTGAACGGAGACAAAACATGGCAAGCGAATACGTCTACAAGCAGCCGGTCCACGAGGAGACCGACGTCATCCAGTACGAGGTGGCGGAAAACGGGATCTGCATGATCTGGCTCAACCGCCCGCACAAGCGCAACTGCGTCAGCCCCAAGCTGCTGCGCGATCTTGAGGCGGCGGTCGACCGTGCGGCCGAGGACGACAAGGTCCTTGCCGTGGTGTTCCGCGGCCGCGGCAACACCTTCTGTGCGGGCGCGGATCTCGACCAGCTGGTCGGCCCGGTCCTGCACGAGAGCAGCACCTCGCTGCAACTCGCGATCGATTCCGCGCGCACCTACGACAAGATCTACAACATGAAGAAGCCGACCATCGCTTGCGTCGAAGGCTACGCGGTCGCCGGCGGGTTCGAGCTGTTCATCTCCTGCGACTTCGCGATCGCCGCCGACGACGCCAAGATCGGCGACTTCCACATCCGCCGCGCGCTGTTCGGCGGCGCCGGGCCGATCTACCGCCTGCCGCGCTACATCGGCATGCGCAAGGCCAAGGAGCTGATGCTCACCGGCAAGCTCCTGTCGGGCAAGGAATGCGTCGAGTGGGGGCTGTGCAACGCCTCGGCGCCGGGCGAGGAGCTCGACCAGTTGATCCAGGATTTCTGCGCACCGCTGATCGACAAGAGCCCGTTCTGCATGTGGATGACCAAGATGGCGGTCAACCGCGGGCTCGATGCCGACACCAACTCGCTGATCGCGCTCGAGACGATGACCTGCAACGTCGTCCACCACTCGGCCGACGCGAAGGAGGGCGTCGCCGCCTTCCTCGAGAAGCGCAAGCCGGTCTGGACAGGCAGGTAAGCCGATGGCCGTAAGCATGGTTGTCCTCGCCAGCCGCCCGTCGGACTGGACACAGGACCAGTTCACCGCGTGGTGGCGGGGACCCCACGCTGCGGCAGCCAGGCTGATCCCCGGTCTCGTGGCCTATCGTCACGGTGTCGTGACGACCGACTACGACAACCCGGGCTCGCCCGCGTGGGACGGCCATGCCGTCCTGACCTTCGCCGATCAGGCGGCGCTCGACAGTGCACTGGCCTCGCCAGAGTGGAAGGCGGCGACCGCCCAGACCCGCGGGATGGGCGGCCGGCGGCTGATCGTCGTCACCGAGGAAATCGATCTGCTGGCGGGCGACAATGACTGATCTGCGCCCCGGCTTCCTCTCCGACGCGTTCCGCATGGACGGTCGGCGGGCGCTGATCGTCGGCGGCCGCGGCGCGCTCGCGCGGGCCATGGCGGCAACGCTCGCCGACCTCGGCTGCTCGGTCGCGCTCGCCTCGCGCAAGCAGGCCGACTGCGAGGCGCTGGCCGGCGAGATCGCCGAGACTTTCGGCGTCAGGGCCATCGGCCTTGCCTGCGACATCGCCGACGAGGCGTCGGTCGAAGGCACGATCGCCCGGACCGTCGAGGCGCTCGGCGGGCTCGACGTGCTGGTCAACAACGCCGGCGCCTCGTGGTGGGGCCTGCCGCAGGACATCCCGCTCAAGGGCTGGCAGAAGGTCATGGACGTCAACGTGACGGGCACGTTCCTCGCCTGCCGTCACGCGGCCCGCCACATGATCGCAAATGGCGGCGGCGCGATCGTCAACATCGCCTCGGTCGGAGCCTTCATCTCGTTCCGTCCCGAGGACGGGCAGGTCGTGCCCTACACCACCAGCAAGGCCGCGATCGTCCACCTCACCCGCGATCTCGCCGCGCAGTGGGCCGAGCACGGCATCCGCGTCAACGCGATTGCGCCGGGCACCATCGAGACCGGCATGACCCAGACGCTCGACGCGGCGACGCAGGAGCGCACCATGCGGCGCATCCTGCTGGGCCGGTTCGGCGTGCCCTCCGACCTTGCCGGCGCGCTCGCGCTGCTCGCCTCGGACGCCGGCAGCTTCATGACCGCGCAGACGGTGATCGTCGACGGAGGGCAGTCCGTTGGCTGAGAAGCGCGCAGAAGACCTCACCTGGACCGACGAGCGGCTCTGGCCGCAGTTCGCGCAGCAGGCCGAATGGGACCCGCTCGGCCTCGCGGTGGTCGATTGCGCGGGCCGGCACTGGACGCGGGCGGAGCTGCGCGCGCTCGCCGATCGCTACGCGGCAGAGCTCGCTGCTCACGGGGTGGGCAAGGCCGACCGGGTGCTCGTCCGCGCCGCCAAGACGGTGCCGACGCTCGCCGTCGCCCTCGCCGTCTCCGCGCTCGAAGCGGCGGTGTGCCCCTATTCGCCGAAGATCGGCCCGGCGGAGCTCGCGGCGCTCGAGGAGACGCTCGGCCATGCGGCGAAGGTGGAGGCTTCTGCCGACGGCGAGATCGCCATCGCGCCGACCGATCCCGCAGAACGATCGCGCGATCCGCGAAACCAGCGGCTCGCGCTGATCGGGTTCACCTCGGGCAGCACCGGCGTGCCCAAGGCGGTGATGCACGCGCCCGAGGCGCTCAACTACGCGACGCGCGCCTGCGCCCGGATCGCGGGGCTGGCGCATGGCGACGCGATCCTCGGCATCGTCCCGCTCGAAAGCGCGCCCGGCTTCACCTTCACCGCCCATTTCGCCCTCTCGCTCGGCCACCCGCTGGTTTGGCACGATCCCTGGGACCCGGCCGAGGCCCTGTCGCTCGCTGAACGCTACGGTTGCGCCTGGGCGATCATGGTGCCGACCCATCTCTACACCATGGTCGAGGCCGCCCGGCTGGGCCGGTGGAAGGGCCGCAATGCCCTGCGCACCGCTGCGGTGGGCGGCAGCGCGATGACCCCCGAACTGATCGCGGAGGCCGAATCCCTGCTCGGGCTGCAGGCGCTGCGCATGTTCGGGATGTCCGAATGCATGGGCCACTGTTCGGCCCGCATCACCGACACGCTCGAGCGGCGGCAGAACTATGACGGCCTGCCCTTCCCCGGCACGCAGGAAGAGGCTTTCGGACCGGACCTCAAGCCCCTGCCGCGCGGTGCGCGCGGGCAGGCCGGGGTGCGCGGCCCTTCCCTGTTCATCGGCTATGCCGAGGGTCTGGGGCAGGGGCAGGAGCAGCTTGCCGAAGGCGGCTACTACCTGACCGGTGACGAGATCGTCCGCGACGATGCGGGCTATGTGAAGGTCGTGGGCCGCATCAAGGACCAGATCATCCGCGGCGGCTTCAACCTCGATCCCGCCGAGATCGAGGCGGCGATCCTGCGCAACCCTGCGATCGCCGAGGTCGCGGTGGTCCCGGTCCCGCACGCCAAGCTGGGCGAACAGGCCTGCGCCGTGTGCCGGTTGGCGCCCGGCGCGGAGATGATCGACCTTGCCGCGCTTGTCGGACACCTCGAAGCCGAGGGCCTGTCGCGCAAGAAATGGCCCGAGCTTCTCGTGATCGTCGAGCACATGCCGGTCACCGCGACCGGGAAGCTCGACAAGAAGGCCCTCGCCGCGGCCGCGCTGGGCGCGCTCAGCCCTGCCCCGGCGCTCACGTGACCGGCCCCTCCGCAGCAGCAGCAATCGAGAGGGTTCCGTGACACGCTCGAAAACGAACATGCCGTTCGACCTCGGCGGACGCGTCGTGCTGGTGACGGGCGCATCCTCGGGCCTCGGCGAGCGGTTCGCCCGCATCGCGGCAGCGAGCGGCGCCCGCGTCGTCGCCGGGGCCCGCCGCATCGAGCGTCTCCAGCAGCTCCACGAGGAAGCCCGCGGCGAGGGGCAGGATATCCTGCCGGTGGCCCTCGACGTGACCGACGAGGCATCGGTGATCGCCGCCTTCGATGCCGCCGAGGCGGCCTTCGGCCCTGTCGACACGGTGATCGCCAATGCCGGGATCAACATCGCCGGCAGCGCGCTGGGCATGTCGATCGAGGACTTCGACAGCATGTCGCACGTCAATTTCCGCGGCGTCTTCCTAACCGCGCGCGAGGGCGCGCGGCGGATGATCGCGGCAGGATCGGCCGGGCGCGGGACCGGGCGGATCCTCCTGATCTCGTCGATCACCGCGCACCAGGTCGCCGACCGGGCGCCGATCTATTGCGCGACCAAGGCAGCCGTGGCGCAGCTCGGCCGCGCGCTCGCCCGCGACTGGGCGATGAAGGGCATCAACGTCAATGTCCTGTGCCCGGGCTACATCGAGACCGAGATGAACGAGCACGCGTGGGAGCTCGACGGCGGCAAGGCTCTGCTGGCGAGCTTCCCGAGGCGGCGGATCATGGAAGCCTCGGCGCTTGATGCGATGGTCCTCTACCTGTGCTCGGACGCCTCGCAGCAGACCACCGGTTCGGTGCTGACCATCGACGACGGGCAAACGCTCTAACAGGCACGCGGTGGTGGTCATCGACAACCTGCGCGTGCCAGCCGACCATACCCGTCAGTTCGGCAATTATGTTCATGGCCCAAAGATTGCTTTCTTCCACGTACTTTCCTCAGGTCAAGCCACGTCTTGGCGGATCGAAACTACGGTCGCCGAACCTTGCATCTTGCCAGCGCAGAAGTCACCCCAATCGGCCATGAGCCGCCGACGCTTTTCGAACAGATCGCCGCGCCGATAGGCCCGTTCCACAGCGTTGCCGATGGTGTGCGCCAGCGCCATTTCGGCGACCTCGTGCGAATAGCCAGTGCATTCTGCCGCCCAATCGCGGAACGCCGAACGGAAACCGTGCACGGTGACATCTTGCTTCATGCGGCGAAGCAGCATTGCCATGGCCATACCAGAAAGCTTGGATCCACTCTGCGCACCGGGGAACAAGTATTTGCCGCCCAGCCGCTTGGTTTGTTCCAGTATCACCACCGCGCGCGGCGAGAGCGGGACGCGGTGTTCCTTGCCCGCCTTCATGCGCTCGGCTGGCACGGTCCAAATCGCCTTGGTTAGATCGACCTCGCCCCAAGTCGCGCCGATGACCTCGCCAGATCGCGCGGCGGTGAGAATGACAAATTCCAGTGCCAGCGCGGCAACGGCTTCGCGCCCCTGTAGCTGCTCCACAAAGGCGGGGATCGCATCATACGGCATCGCCTTGTGATGGCCCCGCGATAGCTTAGTGCGGGCGGGGAGAATTTGCGCCAAGTGCCCGCGCCAGCGGGCGGGGTTCTCGCCTTGCCGATATCCGCGCGCCTTGGCGCTATCGAGCACGGTTTCAATCCGGCCCCGCAACCGGCTGGCAGTCTCGGGAACCTCGCGCCAGATTGGCTCCAACACCTTGAGCACGTGCGGGGTATCGACCTCGGCAACCGGTAGATCGCCAAACACCGGATACGCGTAGGTCTTGAGGGTGTTTTCCCATTGCTGGCGGTGCTTGGCATTGCGCCAGCTTTCCTTGTTCGCTGCGATATGCGTTTCGGCCACCGCCTTGAAGGTCACCCCTGCCACCATTGCCGCCTGAGCCGCCGCCAGAGCCTCAGCCGCATCGCGCTCCCGCTCGGCGAGGGGATCAATACCAGCCTTCACCTTGACGCGCAGAGCGTCCGCCAGATCGCGCGCCCTTGCCAAGGGGATCGCGCCAGCACCAGCCGCAGGGCCAAGCCCAATGTCGCGCGACTTCCCTTTGAGCATGAAACGGAAGACCCAGGAACGCGCCCCGGTCTCTTTCACCAGCAATTGCAGCCCGCCTCCATCGGCATGGCGTCCGGGCTTGGCATTCTTCACCGCAAGGGGCGTGAGGGCGTTGACGAGCTTCTTGGGCATTTCCGGTCCCCCGCAAGCGGATTGCCGTTGCCACAATGGCAGGGCGAGGTGTGTTCCCTAAACCGCTCCCCGAAAATAGCATGGCTTTATGGGAACGCAATAGGACGGCCTTGGACAATCATCTGAGAGAGTCCCTCTTAATATCAATTTTTGAATTGATTGCTTTGAGGAATTTGGAAGCGTCCGGACCCTAGTTAGGCGGACTCCGTCTCCGCCACCGGCCAGCCAAGGCCTTGATCGGGCAGGAAGCCCTGAGATGCCGCCACCTGCGCGTCAGGGGTGCTCGCATTGGCGCTCCGCAATCCCTCTTCCTGCTGCCGGCTGCCCCCCATCATCAGCTGCTGCTTCGGGCGCGCATCGTCTCGAGGAACTGCGCCATTCGGCCGTTGAACCAGTCGGGCCGCTCGATCATCACCGCGTGGCCGGTGACCGGCACAACCTCGATCTGCGCTTGCGCGATTGCGGCGGCGACGGCCTGCTGGTGGTGGAGCGGAACGGGGTGATCCTCCTCGCCCGCCACGATCAGCACAGGCGCGGTGATCCGGCCGATTTCCTCCATCACCGATCCGCGTGAGGCCGAGGCGGCGGCCGCACGCACGATCGACTTCGGCAGATCGTCGACCACCGCCCGCCAGCGCGCGATCAGCGCGGCGCGCGCCGGATCGGCGAGGATCGAACGGCCGAACAGGATCTGCATCATCCGCGGCGCAACCGGCCCGACGCCCGCCAGCGAAACCACCGCGATCATCGCCGCATAGCTCGGCATCTTGGCCCAGCCTTCGGCATCGGCGCTGACCCCGATCAGCGTCAGCGAGCGCACCAGCGCAGGGTGGCGCGCGCCCAATCGCAGGGCGATGAAGGCACCCATCGAAAAACCCGCCACATGCGCGCCCTCGGGCGCCAGCGCGCGGAGCAGTTCGGCGGCGTCCTCGGCGAGCGAATCCAGCCCCAGCCCGCCCCGCGTGTGCTCCGAGCGGCCCTGACCGCGCAGGTCGTAGGTGATCACGCGGTGGGTTCGGGCAAAGTGGTCGCGCTGCAGCTCCCAGCTCTCGTTCGCCAGCATCAGGCC
>NZ_JAMNXL010000217.1 GCF_023653175.1 Erythrobacter sp.
AACGCCCGATCGTCGTCATCACATCGAACAACGAGAAGGAGCTGCCCGACGCCTTCCTGCGCCGCTGCTTCTTCCACTACATCAAGTTCCCCGACCGGGAGACGATGCAGGACATCATCGATGTCCATTTCCCCGGCATCCAGAAGGTACTGGTGAAGAAGGCGATGGATATCTTCTACGACCTGCGCGAAGTGCCCGGCCTCAAGAAGAAGCCCTCGACCAGCGAGCTGCTCGACTGGCTCAAGCTGCTGCTCAACGAGGACATGCCGCTCGAAGTATTGCAGGACAAGAACCCGGCGAGCGCGATCCCGCCGCTCCACGGCGCGCTGCTCAAGAACGAGCAAGACATCATGCTGTTCGAGCGGCTCGCCTTCATGGCACGGCGCAACCCAAGCTAAGGCTGAAATCCTGTGGCACATGAAGGCGACTGCTTCTGCGGCGCGGTGCGGTTCTCCATCGCCGCCGAGCCGCAAGGCGCACGCTTCTGCTGGTGCCGCGACTGCCAGCGGATCGCCAGCGGCATGGCAACGGTCAACGTATTGTTCGACGAGGATGCCGTCACCTACTCGGGCGAAATGACCCGCATCACCCGCGTCGCCGAAAGCGGCAACACGGTCGAGCGGGGCTTTTGTTCGGTATGCGGTTCGCAGATGTACAGCCGCACCACGCAAGGCCCTAAGCTGCCGATGCGGGTGCGCGCGGGCACGCTCGACGATCCGGAGATATGTCCGCCCAGCATGATCATCTGGGGCAAGAGCGCGCCAAGCTGGGCGCCTTTTCCTCCGGGCATGACGGTGCTGGAGGCGGGGCCCGGCTCGGCGCCGCTGGTCGGGCGGGATCCGGCCTAGCTCAAATCACCGGAAAGCAGGCGACGCCCGCGCGCTTCAGCGCCTTGCATGTCGCGTGGGCGTCGGGGGCCGAGGCACGCAGTCGGTAGTATTGCTTGCCGTTCACCACCGCCGGGATCACGGCCATCTGCATCGCCTTCAGCTCGGGCCGTTGCCCCGCGAGCGCCTTCCACTGCGCCGCCGCCTCGGCCGGTGAGAGTGCGGCGGCGAGTTGGATCGTCTGCTGACCGGCAGCGGGCGACGCAGGGATGGTCCGCGCTGCGGGCAGGCGCGCTGCGGGCGGGGCCGGCGTGGCGGCAGCCAGCGCCGGGCGCTCGCGTTGCAGGAGAGCAGGCGCAATCGGCACCACCGCATCGCTGCGCTGCGCCAGCGCAAGCGCCACCTCACCATCCGCCAGCGGCTCGTCGACCACGATCACCGCGGTCGTTGTCGCACCCGTGATCTTGAACAGCTCGCTGGCGAATTCGGTGGGGAGCCTGATGCAGCCGTGCGAGGCCGGATAGCCCGGCAGGCGCCCGGCGTGGATTGCGATTCCGCTCCATGTCAGGCGCTGCATGTAGGGCATCGGCGCGTTGCTGTAGAGGTTGGAGCGGTGGAAGCGCTTCTTCTGGAGAATCGCGAAAACCCCGGTAGGCGTCCGCTTGCCGCGCTTGCCGGTCGAAACCGGGCTGGAGCGCCACAGCACGCCATCGCGAAACACGTGCATCTTCTGCGAGGAGAGGCTGACAGTGATGACAATGCCGCTCGCGAAAACATCGCCCACCGTCTTGCTTGGCGGCGGGGGCTGATCGGCAGCTGGAGGGACGGACGCCTGCTCGGCTGCCTGTGCCGGCGCACTTACGGGCGAGGCACCGCCCGGCGCGAGGACGGCGGGCACGCTCACCATCGCCAGAAGCAACGCCGGCAGCAGCCAGAGACCATGAAGCCGCAAGCGCCGCACTGCGCCCCTCCGTTAACAATGATAATTAACGGTTAGTGCGTTGCCGAACCCCGGGCAAGGCCTGTTCGCGCGCGGTCAGACTTCAGTCGAAGCTGTAGGCAAGCTCGAAATCGCCCCAGCGCCGCCCGCCGAAGATCAGCGGAACATAGACATTGCGCACCACGACATAGGTGTCGCCGTCGTTTTCCTGGCGATAGACCGCCATCATGTAGGGCGCGCCCGAGACCTTGGCCTTGCGGTCGATCGCCTCGAGCATGATCCGGCCGTTGCGGCAGAACTGGGAGTCGTGGTTCATATCCCCTGTCGGCTGGCGCGAGCGCTCGGTCAGGTGGGTCGGCAGGAACCCGTTCATGTCGGTGCAGGCAGCGGCAAGCACGCGCGGATCGCTCGCCTTGGCACGGTCGAGGAAGAGGCGCCACTCGGCATGGGCCCAATCGGTGAGGCGCGTGCGGTAGAGCTGCGGGTTGGTGCCGGGCACGGGCTGATAATCTGTGTCGAACAGCGCCGCAGTGGTGATCGCCCCGCGCGACAGGGCGCCCTCGGTATGCGCGACAAGCTCCTGCGCCATCGTCTGCGCCTGTGCGACCATCGCGCTGTCCTCAGGGCTGAGGCCGGCGTGGACGATGCGGTCGAACATCTCGGAGGCCGTGATTTCCAGCTCCTCCATCTTGCGATGGGCACCGTGCAGGCGATCCTCGTTGCGCAGCGCGGCCGCATCGAAACTGGTCAGCACGCGCTGGACCTTGTCGACATGGCCGGAGATGGTGCCGGTCGAGCGGGCGATCACGTCGTTCTGCTTGTCGACTTCCTCAACCAGCGCGCCGACATTGGCGATGGTGCTTTCGATCTGCGCGACGCTGGCGCGGGCCTCGCCGCTGGCTTTCGAGCCTGCTTCGATCCGCCCGATCACAACCCCGGCCTCGCCGCCGAGCGCGTCGATGGTGTGGGCGATTTCCTCGGTCGCCTTGCGGGTGTCGTTGGCAAGGCTCTTCACTTCGCTGGCGACCACCGCGAAGGTGCGGCCCGCATCGCCTGCGCGCATCGCCTCGATCGTGGCGTTCAATGCGAGGATGTTGGTCGTCTCGGCGATTTCGCCGATATCCTGCGCGGAGCGGCGCACCTGTTCCATCGCGGCCGAAAAGCTGGTGACATGCTGGCCCAATGTGTCGACCAGTTCGATCAGCGAGGCGATCTGGCCCAGCGAGGACTGGATCAGCGCCGTGCCTTCGGAGAGGCGCTCGATCGCGCGTTCGGACAGCAGACGGGCTTCGTCGGAGGCCTCGGCGACCTTGGTCTGGTCGGCCTCCAGCGCGCGCACGGTCTCGGCAAGCGCCTCGTGCTCGGAACGCAGCGACTTGGATGAGGCGATCACCGCCTCCACGACGCCGGCCACATCGGTGCAGCCGACGGTCACGGCGCCGCAGCTTTCCGGGATCATCCCGAGCGCATGGGCATTGGCGGTATCGATGGCGAGGCTGTTCATGTGCGATTTGCGGCCCTGTTGAAAGCGTTGCGGGACACTAGGCAGATGATGGTAAGCGAAGGGTTAAGACTTGGCCCCAGCCCCTTCGTTCCCCGTCCCCTCGCAAGATTGGGGACTGGTCAGCGCGCGGCGCGCGGGTTAAGCGTGCTTCCATGTTCTTCAATTTCGTCGACGAGCTCAGGGCTGCCGGGATCGGTGCCTCGTTCAAGGAGCACCTCACCTTGCTGGAGGCGCTCGACAAGGACGTCATCGAGCAGACTCCGGAAGCGTTCTACTACCTCTCCCGCGCGACCTTCGTGAAGGATGAAGGACTGCTCGACCGCTTCGATCAGGTGTTCCACAAGGTCTTCAAAGGGATCATGACCGATTACGGCCAGAACCCGGTCGACATTCCCGAAGATTGGCTGAAGGCGGTCGCCGAGAAGTTCCTGACCCCAGAGGAGATGGAGAAGATCAAGTCGCTGGGTGACTGGGACGAGATCATGGAGACGCTCAAGAAGCGGCTCGAGGAACAGGAAAAGCGCCACCAGGGCGGCAACAAGTGGATCGGCACCGGGGGCACCAGCCCCTTCGGCAATTCGGGCTACAACCCTGAAGGCGTGCGGATCGGCGGCGAGGCCAAGCATGGCCGCGCGATCAAGGTGTGGGAAAAGCGCGAGTTCAAGAACCTCGACAACACCAAGGAGCTTGGCACCCGCAACATCAAGATGGCGCTGCGGCGTCTGCGCCGCTTCGCCCGCGAGGGCGCGGCGGACGAGCTCGACATTCCCGGCACGATCGAAGGCACCGCCAAGCAAGGCTGGCTCGACATCCGGATGCGGCCCGAACGGCGCAATGCCGTCAAACTGCTATTGTTCCTCGACGTCGGCGGATCGATGGACCCCTTCATCAAGCTGGTCGAGGAGCTGTTCAGCGCCGCCACGGCGGAGTTCAAGAACCTCGAGTTCTTCTACTTCCACAACTGCCTTTACGAAGGCGTATGGAAGGACAACAAGCGCCGCTGGCAGGAACGCACCAAGACCTGGGACGTGCTCCACAAATATGGTCACGATTACAAGATCGTGTTCGTCGGCGATGCGGCGATGAGCCCCTATGAGGTCACGCATCCCGGTGGCTCGGTCGAGCACATGAACGAGGAAGCCGGCGCCGTGTGGTTGCAACGCGTGACCAACACCTACCCCGCGACCGTGTGGCTCAACCCGGTGCCGGAGAAGCAGTGGGGCTATTCGCAGTCGACCAAGATGATCAAGCAGCTGGTCGGAGACCGGATGTATCCGCTGACGCTCGAGGGGCTGGATGATGCGATGCGGGAGCTGTCGCGGAAGCACGGGGCTTGAGGCTGGCGGCAATCTTCCTTGGCGTGGGGCTTGCCGTCTCGGCCTGTTCGGGCGTGTACTCCACTCGTGACGTCCCTTTTGCCCGCTCCGAACCCGTTCCGGAGAACGAACAGCAAGAAGGCCTAGCTATGACCCGGTTCGTTGGGCCGGGTGTGGTCTGCGGTATCGGCTTTGCCCTGGCGTTGCAGGCTGAGGAGCGATTCACCGGCTTCGACCGGATGATGGATTTCGTGACGTATCGTATGGAAAGCCCGGCGGGCTCCGCCATCGTTTACGAAGGCAACGCACCGCAAGAAGCAGACGTTCTCATCAAGACGGGCCGAGAATTTCCTTCGATGGTGGCGCTTCACCTCGACGCCGGCGGCTATGATAAATCTCTGGCCGACCGCATCCTAATCAAGGACGAAATTCCGCGGGCTTGCGCTGCGGCAAAATCCGGATGACCTCGCCCCGCCACACTCGCTTCGAGACCGTCCGCCTCCGGCTCGAAGCCTTCGACCCCGGCACGGGATGGCGACTGTGGCTCTATGAATTCCTGCTGTTCGGCTTCAAGCAAGGCTGGGCCTGCCTGTTCGGCGGCCTGTTGCTCGCGCTGCTGCTGGGGACGCACCTGTTCTACCCGGACGGCTCGTCGCTCCACCGCTACGACTTCCTGACCCTCGCCGCGATTGGCATTCAGGCCGGGATGCTCGCCTTCCGGCTCG